>NZ_RHJQ01000005.1:0-337913 GCF_004211995.1 Escherichia sp. E14S1 | reverse complement strand
CGAATCCTCGTACCCCAGCCACATTAAAAAAGCTCGCTTCGGCGAGCTTTTTGCTTTTCTGCGTATATTCAATGCCGAATGCGATGTTGATACGTCTTATCCTTCAATGTCGGATGCGACGCTGGCGCGTCTTATCCGACCTACGGTTAGCATGACGCTACAACCCTAACGCATATTTCAGCGCCTGACGTTTCAACACGCCAGCACGCTCCGCAGCCATTAATCCGAGATTACGCACAAAACGCAGCGGCGGCAGATTATTGCTGAATCCGGCATAAAACAGATCCATACCGCTTTGCATAATGAAGTTATCCGCCATGCGCCGCATCTGGTAACGCTTGAGCACAGGATAACTGGCCCACGCTTCGCCATAGCTGCGGGCGTTGACCAGAACATCAATCAGGGCATCAACATCACGATAACCAAGATTCACCCCCTGCCCCGCCAGCGGATGGATGGTATGCGCGGCATCGCCCACCAGCGCAAGCCCTGGTTGCACATACTGCAACGCATGGCGTCGCGTCAGCGGAAACGCACCTGCGGCAAGCGGCGTCACGTAACCCAGACGCGACGGGAAATGTTTCTCGATTTCCGCCTGTAACTGCACCATATTCATATTCTGCAACTGGCGAATGCGCGCCGGAGAGTCATACCACACCAGCGATGCCCAGTTATCAAACAGCGGCAGAAACGCACGCGGTCCGTCCGGGGTAAATTGCTGCCAGGTGCTGTCGCCGGGATCGTTCTCACACTGTACGCTAATCAACATACACGACTGCGCATACTGCCAGGCATGAACGCCAATTCCCGCCATCTGCCGCACCTGCGAATTTGCGCCGTCGGCACCAATCACCAGTTTCGCGCGGATCACTTCGCCGCCCTTCAGTTCCAGCTCCTGAAGATCATTATGGCGATGCAGCGCAATCAGCGAGGTTGGCACACGTAACGTCACGTTCGGATGCGCTTCCAGCGCCTGCCAAAGCGCCTGTTGCAGGACAGTGTTTTCTACCATATAGCCCAGCAACGGTAACTTAAGTTCAGCGGCGTCAAACGCCACATGCGCCGTTTCCCACTCCCAGGTTTCCAGTCTGCGGTAAGGATGGCAACGCATAACCTGTACTGCATCCCAGACGCCTAAACCTTTAAGCAATGATACCGAAGCCGCACTAATCGCCGAGATCCGCACATCCGGCCGGCTATCAGCGACAAACGGCGCAGGTTCTGCGTGCTCGATTACCGTTACCGAAAATCCGTGCTGTGCCAGTCCCAGCGCCAGTGCACCGCCGACCATTCCTCCGCCGACAATGGCAATTTCCGTTGGTTGATTTGTCATGGTCAATCATCCTGTTAGCAATATGCTTTAAGTTTACAGGATTTTTACCCCCAAGGGCTGATAACGCTCATACTGGTCACAACGGCAGCAAAGCATTACACTATGCGCCCTGCATTCCTGGCTACTATTTCGCAAGAGCAAGTCGATGACCAAAAAACTCCATATTAAAACCTGGGGCTGTCAGATGAACGAGTACGATTCATCGAAGATGGCCGATCTGCTGGATGCCACCCACGGCTATCAACTGACCGACGTGGCGGAAGAAGCGGATGTGCTGCTGCTGAACACCTGCTCAATCCGCGAGAAGGCTCAGGAAAAAGTCTTCCATCAGTTGGGTCGCTGGAAACTGTTAAAAGAGAAGAATCCGGACCTGATTATCGGCGTCGGCGGCTGCGTGGCATCGCAAGAAGGCGAGCACATTCGCCAGCGCGCCCACTATGTCGATATTATTTTTGGGCCGCAAACGCTGCACCGTCTGCCAGAGATGATCAACTCCGTGCGCGGCGACCGCAGCCCCGTTGTAGATATCAGCTTCCCGGAAATCGAGAAGTTCGACCGTCTGCCAGAACCGCGCGCCGAAGGGCCGACTGCGTTTGTCTCCATCATGGAAGGCTGCAATAAATATTGCACCTACTGCGTGGTGCCTTACACCCGTGGTGAAGAGGTAAGCCGTCCGTCTGACGATATTCTGTTTGAGATTGCCCAGCTTGCGGCTCAGGGCGTGCGTGAAGTCAACCTGCTCGGTCAGAACGTGAACGCCTGGCGTGGTGAAAACTACGACGGCACCACCGGATCGTTTGCCGATCTGCTGCGTCTGGTTGCTGCGATCGACGGGATCGATCGTATTCGCTTTACCACCAGCCATCCGATCGAATTCACCGACGATATCATCGAAGTGTACCGCGACACGCCGGAGCTGGTGAGCTTCCTGCACCTGCCGGTACAGAGCGGTTCCGATCGTATTCTGAACCTGATGGGACGTACCCATACGGCGCTGGAGTACAAAGCGATCATCCGTAAATTGCGTGCGGCGCGTCCGGATATTCAGATCAGTTCTGACTTCATCGTTGGCTTCCCGGGCGAAACCACCGAAGACTTCGAGAAAACCATGAAGCTGATTGCCGACGTCAATTTCGACATGAGCTACAGCTTTATCTTCTCTGCACGTCCGGGTACGCCAGCCGCCGATATGGTTGATGATGTTCCGGAAGAAGAGAAGAAGCAGCGTCTGTATATTCTGCAAGAGCGTATCAATCAGCAAGCGATGGCATGGAGCCGCCGGATGCTCGGCACCACCCAGCGTATTCTGGTAGAAGGTACATCGCGTAAGAGCATCATGGAGCTTTCCGGTCGTACCGAAAATAACCGCGTGGTCAACTTCGAGGGCACACCGGATATGATCGGTAAATTCGTCGATGTAGAAATTACCGACGTCTACCCGAACTCTCTGCGCGGTAAAGTGGTGCGTACTGAAGATGAAATGGGTCTGCGCGTGGCAGAAACACCGGAATCGGTGATTGCCCGTACCCGCAAAGAAAACGACCTGGGCGTGGGTTATTATCAGCCGTAATTCTCAGGCCCGCCGGTCTGGTAAGTTTTGAGACTGACGACAAACGCAAATTGCCTGATGCGCTACGCTTATCATGCCTACATGATTCCAGCAATATATTGAATTTGCATGAATTTGTAGACCGGATAAGGCGTTTACGCCACATCCGGCATGAACAACACGCTCTTCGTCAATAATCACTGGCCCGCCGTTCCGGTGGGCCTTGTTTTTTCTCTCTTTATCCCCATCTTTATCGCAATGCTTGCGCCTTTTTCCTGTGGCGTGAATAATTTCGTTATAGGCCGGTGAATGTTCAGCTTCCGGCGGCATACAGATAAGAGGAACAGTTTGAACATAGACACTCGCGAAATCACCCTAGAGCCAGCAGACAACGCGCGTCTGTTGAGCCTGTGCGGCCCGTTTGATGACAACATCAAACAACTCGAACGCCGTCTCGGCATCGAAATCAATCGCCGCGATAACCACTTTAAACTGACCGGCCGCCCGATTTGCGTCACCGCCGCGGCAGACATTCTGCGCAGCCTGTATGTCGATACCGCCCCAATGCGCGGTCAGATTCAGGATATCGAACCAGAACAGATCCACCTTGCGATTAAAGAAGCGCGCGTGCTGGAGCAAAGCGCGGAGAGCGTGCCGGAGTACGGCAAAGCGGTCAATATCAAAACCAAACGCGGCGTAATTAAGCCGCGCACGCCAAACCAGGCGCAGTACATCGCCAATATTCTCGACCATGACATCACCTTCGGCGTTGGGCCGGCGGGTACGGGTAAAACCTACCTGGCAGTAGCTGCAGCAGTTGATGCCCTGGAGCGTCAGGAAATCCGCCGTATTCTGCTGACTCGTCCGGCGGTAGAAGCCGGTGAGAAACTGGGCTTCCTGCCGGGTGATTTAAGCCAGAAAGTAGACCCGTATCTGCGCCCGCTGTACGACGCGCTGTTTGAAATGCTGGGTTTTGAGAAAGTCGAGAAACTGATTGAGCGCAACGTTATTGAAGTCGCGCCGCTGGCCTATATGCGTGGTCGTACGCTAAACGACGCGTTTATCATTCTTGATGAGAGCCAGAACACCACCATCGAACAGATGAAGATGTTCCTGACCCGTATCGGTTTTAACTCAAAAGCGGTTATCACCGGCGACGTCACACAGATCGACCTGCCGCGCAACACCAAGTCTGGTTTGCGTCATGCCATCGAAGTGCTGGCTGATGTCGAAGAGATCAGCTTTAACTTCTTCCACAGCGAAGACGTGGTTCGTCACCCGGTCGTGGCGCGTATCGTTAACGCCTATGAAGCCTGGGAAGAAGCCGAACAAAAACGTAAAGCGGCGCTGGCGGCAGAACGCAAGCGCGAAGAACAGGAACAAAAATGAGTCAGGTGATCCTCGATTTACAACTGGCATGTGAAGATAATTCCGGGCTACCGGAAGAGAGCCAGTTTCAAACATGGCTGAATGCGGTGATCCCGCAGTTTCAGGAAGAGTCGGAAGTGACTATTCGCGTGGTCGACACCGCCGAAAGCCACAGTCTGAATATGACCTATCGCGGTAAGGATAAGCCGACCAACGTGCTCTCCTTCCCGTTTGAAGTGCCGCCTGGCATGGAGATGTCGCTACTGGGCGATCTGGTTATCTGCCGTCAGGTGGTTGAGAAGGAAGCTCAGGAGCAAGGCAAACCACTGGAGGCGCACTGGGCGCATATGGTGGTGCATGGCAGTCTGCATTTGTTAGGTTACGATCACATCGAAGATGACGAAGCAGAAGAAATGGAAGCCCTCGAAACAGAGATTATGCTTGCTCTGGGCTATGAGGATCCGTACATTGCCGAGAAAGAATAATTTGCCAGGCATTTGACTGGCAGATGTCCCCGCCGTTGGTGATTAACGACGGCGTTTTGATTAACTAACATGAGAACCCATACGACGCCATGAGCGACGACAATTCACACAGTAGTGACACGATAAGCAACAAGAAGGGATTTTTCTCCCTGTTACTCAGCCAACTTTTCCACGGTGAACCGAAAAACCGTGACGAACTGCTGGCGCTGATCCGTGATTCCGGGCAGAACGACCTTATCGACGAAGATACGCGCGATATGCTCGAAGGAGTGATGGACATCGCAGACCAACGCGTCCGCGACATCATGATCCCCCGCTCCCAGATGATTACCCTGAAACGCAACCAGACGCTGGACGAATGCCTTGATGTCATCATCGAGTCAGCCCACTCACGTTTCCCGGTGATTAGCGAAGACAAAGATCACATTGAAGGGATTCTGATGGCGAAAGACTTGCTGCCGTTTATGCGCAGCGATGCTGAAGCCTTCAGCATGGACAAAGTGTTACGTCAGGCGGTTGTCGTTCCTGAAAGTAAGCGCGTAGACCGTATGCTGAAAGAGTTTCGCTCTCAGCGTTACCACATGGCGATCGTCATTGACGAATTCGGTGGGGTTTCCGGTCTGGTGACCATTGAAGACATCCTGGAACTGATTGTTGGTGAGATTGAAGACGAGTATGACGAAGAAGATGATATCGACTTCCGTCAGCTGAGTCGTCATACCTGGACTGTGCGCGCACTGGCTTCCATTGAAGATTTCAACGAAGCGTTCGGCACCCACTTTAGCGATGAAGAGGTTGACACCATCGGTGGTCTGGTGATGCAGGCGTTTGGGCATCTTCCGGCGCGTGGCGAAACCATCGACATCGACGGTTACCAGTTCAAAGTGGCGATGGCCGATAGTCGGCGTATTATTCAGGTTCATGTCAAAATCCCGGATGACTCACCCCAGCCAAAGCTGGATGAATAAAACCGAAACTGGATAGATAACTACATGGCTTTTGCCTCATTAATTGAACGCCAGCGCATTCGCCTGCTGCTGGCGTTATTATTCGGTGCCTGCGGAACGCTGGCCTTCTCTCCTTACGACGTCTGGCCTGCGGCGATTATTTCGCTGATGGGGCTTCAGGCGTTGACCTTTAACCGCCGTCCACTCCAGTCTGCCGCTATTGGCTTTTGCTGGGGATTTGGCCTCTTTGGCAGCGGTATTAACTGGGTCTATGTCAGCATCGCGACCTTTGGCGGAATGCCTGGCCCGGTTAACATCTTCCTGGTGGTACTGCTGGCGGCGTATCTGTCGCTGTATACCGGACTGTTTGCTGGCGTGTTGTCGCGTCTGTGGCCGAAAACCACCTGGCTACGCGTGGCGATTGCCGCCCCTGCTCTCTGGCAGGTGACCGAGTTTCTACGCGGTTGGGTACTGACAGGCTTCCCGTGGTTACAGTTCGGCTATAGCCAGATTGATGGCCCGTTAAAAGGGCTGGCACCGATAATGGGCGTGGAAGCCATTAACTTCCTGCTGATGATGGTAAGCGGCCTGCTGGCACTGGCGTTAGTCAAACGCAACTGGCGTCCGCTGGTGGTGGCTGTCGTACTGTTTGCCCTTCCCTTCCCGCTGCGTTACATCCAGTGGTATACCCCGCAACCGGAGAAAACCATTCAGGTTTCGATGGTTCAGGGCGATATTCCGCAATCGCTGAAGTGGGACGAAGGCCAGCTTCTTAATACGCTGAAGGTTTACTACAACGCAACGGCACCACTGATGGGCAAATCATCGTTGATTATCTGGCCGGAGTCGGCAATTACCGATCTGGAAATGAATCAGCAACCATTCCTCAAAGAGCTGGATGGCGTTCTGCGTGAGAAAGGGAGTTCGTTGATAACCGGGATTGTCGATGCGCGCCTCAATAAGCAGAACCGCTACGATACCTACAACGCCATCATCACGCTGGGTAAAGGTGCACCGTACAGCTACGAATCAGCCGATCGCTATAACAAAAACCATCTGGTGCCGTTTGGCGAGTTTGTCCCGCTGGAGTCGATTCTGCGTCCATTAGCGCCGTTCTTTGATCTGCCGATGTCGTCATTCAGCCGTGGGCCATATATCCAGCCACCGCTGTCGGTGAACGGCATTCAGCTCACTGCGGCCATTTGCTACGAGATCATTCTCGGCGAGCAGGTGCGCGATAATTTCCGCCCGGATACCGACTATCTGCTGACTATCTCCAACGATGCGTGGTTTGGTAAGTCTATTGGTCCATGGCAGCACTTCCAGATGGCGCGAATGCGTGCGCTGGAGCTGGCGCGCCCACTGCTGCGCAGCACCAACAACGGCATTACGGCGGTGATTGGTCCTCAAGGTGAGATTCAGGCGATGATCCCGCAATTCACCCGCGAGGTGTTAACCACTAACGTGACGCCGACTACCGGACTCACGCCATACGCACGTACCGGCAACTGGCCGCTTTGGGCGCTGACGGCGCTGTTTGGTTTTGCCGCTGTGTTGATGAGTCTGCGTCAGCGACGTAAATAATCCCTTCTTATCGTGCCGGAATACATCCCGTATTTCGGCACGCTCGCCGGATGCGGCATGCACACCTTTTCCGCCTTCACCATTCTTCTGTCCATTTCTGGCACATCTATTGCTTTGTTATACAAGGCAAACCTTGAACCGGCATTAGCGCAACCCGGTTGCACCACCACAAATCAGCGGTAGCACCAAAAAGGTGCGTTTTAAGAATTTTGCTTCGGAATGGTGCGGCGTATCTCGCAAAAACAAACAATAAAACAGCAATATCTTTACATTTAGCCAAACTAAATGTTACCTAACAAGCACAACACTGCACAATAAAGTTGCAGATGATAACAACACAAACACTCACAACGGGTATCCATGCGTTTTTAACGCAGAAGATAAAGGAGTTGGATATGCAATTACGTAAACCTGCCACAGCAATCCTGGCCCTGGCGCTTTCCGCAGGACTGGCACAGGCAGATGACGCCGCCCCGACAGCGGGCAGTACACTAGACAAAATCGCCAAAAATGGTGTGATTGTCGTCGGTCACCGTGAATCTTCAGTACCTTTCTCTTATTACGACAATCAGCAAAAAGTGGTGGGTTACTCGCAGGATTACTCCAACGCCATTGTTGAAGCAGTGAAAAAGAAACTCAACAAACCGGACTTGCAGGTGAAACTGATTCCGATCACCTCACAAAACCGTATTCCTCTGCTGCAAAACGGCACTTTCGATTTTGAATGTGGTTCTACCACTAACAACGTCGAGCGCCAAAAACAGGCGGCTTTCTCCGACACTATTTTCGTGGTCGGTACGCGCCTGCTGACCAAAAAAGGCGGCGATATTAAAGATTTTGCCGACCTGAAAGACAAAGCCGTCGTAGTCACTTCCGGCACCACCTCTGAAGTTCTGCTCAACAAACTGAATGAAGAGCAAAAAATGAACATGCGCATCATCAGCGCCAAAGACCACGGTGACTCTTTCCGCACCCTGGAAAGCGGTCGTGCCGTTGCCTTTATGATGGATGATGCCCTGCTGGCCGGTGAACGTGCAAAGGCGAAGAAACCAGACAACTGGGAAATCGTCGGCAAGCCGCAGTCTCAGGAAGCTTACGGTTGCATGTTGCGTAAAGACGATCCGCAGTTCAAAAAGCTGATGGATGACACCATCGCTCAGGTCCAGACCTCCGGTGAAGCGGAAAAATGGTTTGATAAATGGTTCAAAAATCCAATTCCGCCGAAAAACCTGAACATGAATTTCGAACTGTCGGACGAAATGAAAGCACTGTTCAAAGAACCGAATGACAAAGCACTGAACTAATTACAAGAACCAGGGGCGGAAATTCCAGCCCTCTCGATTGTTACGTAGCACGGACAGACTATACGCCTGATGGTCGTTCCCCATCGGGCCTGAAAACCGCAATACGCTGGGTAACAATCTTCGAGGGTAGCAGTTAACGCTGCTACCCTCTTTTTTCTGGAGTAGATTTATGTCTATAGACTGGAACTGGGGTATTTTTTTACAACAAGCCCCGTTCGGCAACACCACCTATCTTGGTTGGATCTGGAGTGGTTTTCAGGTGACGATCGCTTTGTCGATCTGCGCCTGGATTATCGCTTTCCTCGTCGGCTCGTTATTCGGCATTTTGCGCACCGTTCCTAACCGTTTTCTCTCCGGTCTGGGTACGTTGTATGTCGAACTGTTCCGCAACGTGCCATTGATTGTGCAATTCTTTACCTGGTATCTGGTGATCCCAGAGCTGCTGCCGGAGAAAATCGGCATGTGGTTTAAGGCGGAACTGGACCCAAATATTCAGTTTTTCCTCTCCTCTATGCTCTGCCTGGGGCTGTTTACTGCGGCTCGCGTTTGCGAACAAGTACGCGCCGCAATCCAGTCACTACCGCGCGGGCAGAAGAATGCCGCGCTGGCAATGGGGCTGACGCTGCCGCAGGCTTACCGCTATGTGCTGCTGCCTAACGCTTATCGCGTTATCGTCCCGCCGATGACTTCCGAGATGATGAACCTGGTGAAAAACTCCGCCATCGCCTCGACTATCGGTCTGGTAGATATGGCGGCGCAGGCGGGTAAATTGCTCGACTACTCGGCCCACGCCTGGGAGTCGTTTACCGCCATCACGCTGGCGTATGTGTTGATTAACGCGGTTATCATGCTGGTGATGACGCTGGTTGAACGTAAAGTTCGCCTGCCCGGCAATATGGGGGGCAAATAATGTACGAGTTTGACTGGAGTTCCATTGTCCCTTCCCTGCCATATCTGCTGGACGGGCTGGTGATCACCTTGAAAATCACCATTACGGCGGTGGTCATTGGTATTTTGTGGGGCACCATGCTGGCGGTGATGCGTTTATCGAGCTTTGCGCCCGTGGCGTGGTTTGCCAAAGCCTACGTTAACGTTTTCCGCTCAATTCCTTTAGTCATGGTTCTGCTGTGGTTTTACCTGATTGTGCCGGGTTTTCTGCAAAACGTGCTGGGATTATCGCCAAAAAATGATATCCGTTTAATTTCGGCGATGGTGGCGTTTTCGATGTTTGAAGCGGCCTACTATTCAGAGATTATCCGCGCCGGTATTCAAAGTATTTCTCGTGGTCAGTCGAGCGCCGCGCTGGCGTTGGGAATGACTCACTGGCAGTCGATGAAACTGATTATTCTGCCGCAGGCGTTCCGCGCGATGGTGCCGCTGCTGCTCACTCAGGGTATCGTACTGTTCCAGGATACCTCACTGGTGTATGTGTTATCTCTGGCCGATTTCTTCCGTACCGCCTCAACCATTGGTGAGCGTGATGGTACGCAGGTCGAGATGATCCTGTTTGCCGGATTTGTTTATTTCGTTATTAGCCTTAGCGCGTCGTTGTTGGTCAGCTACTTGAAAAGAAGGACAGCATAATGATTACCCTGAAAAATGTTTCAAAATGGTATGGTCACTTTCAGGTGCTGACCGACTGCTCAACCGAAGTGAAAAAAGGCGAAGTGGTGGTGGTTTGCGGCCCGTCTGGTTCTGGCAAATCAACGCTGATTAAAACCGTCAACGGCCTCGAACCGGTGCAGCAAGGTAAAATCACCGTCGATGGTATCGTGGTTAACGACAAGAAAACCGATCTGGCAAAGCTGCGTTCCCGCGTCGGGATGGTGTTCCAGCATTTCGAGCTGTTCCCTCATCTGTCGATTATCGAAAACCTGACCCTGGCGCAGGTGAAAGTGCTTAAACGCGATAAAGCGCCGGCTCGTGAAAAAGCATTGAAATTGCTGGAGCGCGTGGGACTTTCCGCACATGCCAATAAGTTTCCGGCGCAGCTTTCCGGCGGTCAGCAGCAGCGTGTGGCGATCGCTCGCGCATTGTGCATGGATCCTATTGCCATGCTGTTCGACGAACCGACATCGGCGCTGGATCCGGAGATGATCAACGAAGTGCTGGACGTGATGGTGGAACTGGCGAACGAGGGGATGACCATGATGGTGGTGACCCACGAAATGGGCTTTGCCCGTAAAGTGGCGAATAGAGTGATCTTTATGGACGAGGGAAAAATTGTCGAAGACTCGCCGAAAGACGCTTTCTTCGATGATCCGAAATCGGACCGCGCAAAAGACTTCCTCGCGAAAATCCTGCACTAATCCTTCTGGCGCGCATACCCAGGTGCGCGCCATCTCACGCTTTATCGTTTCGGTCCTCGTATCTGTTACATTCCGGCGTTACCCTTGTCGCAAAGAAACACACAACAAGGAGCAACAATGGCACTGCCAATTCTGTTAGATTGCGACCCAGGTCATGACGACGCTATCGCAATAGTTCTCGCCCTCGCCTCACCAGAGCTTGATGTCAAAGCCATCACATCTTCCGCCGGAAACCAGACACCCGATAAAACATTACGCAATGTTCTGCGTATGCTTACCTTGCTTAATCGCACCGATATTCCGGTAGCAAGCGGTGCGGTGAAACCGTTAATGCGTGAGTTGATTATCGCGGACAACGTACACGGCGAAAGCGGTCTGGATGGTCCGGCATTACCGGAACCGACGTTTGCACCGCAAAACTGTACGGCGGTAGAGCTGATGGCGAAAACGCTGCGTGAAAGTGCGGAACCTGTCACCATTGTTTCTACCGGACCGCAAACTAACGTCGCCTTGCTGCTCAATAGCCATCCGGAACTGCACAGCAAAATCGCCCGTATCGTGATTATGGGCGGTGCAATGGGGCTTGGTAACTGGACGCCAGCCGCCGAGTTTAATATTTACGTGGACCCGGAAGCAGCAGAGATTGTCTTCCAGTCAGGGATTCCGGTGGTGATGGCCGGTCTGGATGTCACTCACAAAGCACAAATCCACGTTGAAGACACCGAGCGTTTCCGCGCGATTGGTAACCCGATTTCAACCATTGTTGCCGAACTGCTGGATTTCTTCCTCGAATATCATAAAGACGAAAAATGGGGCTTTGTCGGCGCGCCGCTGCACGATCCGTGCACCATTGCCTGGCTATTGAAACCCGAGTTGTTTACCACCGTGGAGCGCTGGGTCGGCGTTGAAACACAGGGGAAATATACCCAGGGGATGACAGTTGTTGATTATTACTATCTTACCGGTAATAAACCGAATGCCACTGTAATGGTCGATGTTGATCGTCAGGGCTTTGTTGATTTACTGGCTGAACGTCTGAAATTTTACGCTTAATACTCCTTATTGATTAAGATCACCACGTTTTACCAGGGTGGTCTTAATCTGGTTATCTCTTTTTCTTTCAAGATATAAATGCAATGGATAATGCAGAACTCGCCATTGGTATCGATCTCGGTACTACCAATAGTTTAATTGCTGTCTGGAAAGACGGTGCCGCACAATTAATTCCAAATAAATTCGGTGAATATTTAACACCATCCATAATTAGCATGGATGAAAATAACCATATTCTGGTCGGTAAACCGGCAGTGTCCAGGCGCACATCGCATCCTGATAAAACCGCAGCGTTATTTAAACGCGCGATGGGCAGTAATACCAACTGGCGTTTAGGCGGTGACACATTTAATGCACCGGAATTGTCCTCTTTGGTATTGCGTTCATTAAAAGAAGATGCCGAAGAATTCCTGCAACAACCGATTAAAGATGTGGTGATCTCTGTTCCTGCTTATTTCAGTGATGAACAACGCAAGCATACCCGTTTAGCAGCAGAGTTAGCCGGGCTAAATGCAGTGCGCCTGATTAATGAGCCAACGGCAGCCGCGATGGCGTATGGCCTGCATACGCAGCAAAATACCCGCTCGCTGGTTTTTGATCTCGGTGGCGGCACGTTTGACGTCACGGTGCTTGAATACGCTACGCCGGTGATTGAAGTGCACGCCTCCGCGGGTGATAACTTTCTTGGTGGCGAAGATTTTACTCATATGCTGGTCGATGAAGTTTTAAGACGCGCGGAAGTTGCCAAAACCACGCTTAACGAGAGCGAACTGGCAGCCTTATACGCCTGCGTGGAAGCGGCAAAATGTAGCAATCAATCGCCAATGCACATTCGCTGGCAGTACCAGGATGAAACGCGGGAGTGCGAATTTTACGAGAACGAACTGGAAGATTTGTGGTTACCGCTACTCAACCGCTTGCGTGTACCGATTGAACAGGCGTTGCGCGATGCACGTCTGAAACCGAGTCAAATCGACAGCCTGGTACTGGTCGGCGGTGCGTCGCAAATGCCACTGGTGCAGCGAATCGCCGTGCGTCTGTTTGGCAAACTACCGTATCAAAGTTACGACCCGAGCACCATTGTCGCGCTGGGCGCAGCGATCCAGGCCGCCTGCCGCTTACGCAGCGAAGACATTGAAGAAGTGATCCTCACCGATATTTGCCCCTACTCGTTGGGCGTTGAAGTTAACCGCCAGGGCGTTTCCGGCATTTTCTCGCCAATTATTGAACGAAACACCACTGTGCCTGTATCGCGTGTAGAAACTTACTCAACCATGCACCCGGAACAGGATTCAATTACGGTTAACGTCTATCAGGGAGAAAACCACAAAGTTAAAAATAACATTCTGGTGGAATCATTCGATGTGCCGTTGAAGAAAACCGGGGTTTATCAGTCGATTGATATTCGCTTTAGTTATGATATCAACGGGTTGCTTGAAGTTGACGTGCTTCTGGAAGACGGCAGCGTTAAGTCCAGAGTCATTAATCACAGTCCGGTAACATTGAGCGCTCAGCAGATTGAAGAGAGTCGGGCGCGGTTATCCGCATTGAAAATTTATCCGCGCGATATGCTCATTAACCGTACCTTTAAAGCCAAACTGGAAGAGTTGTGGGCGCGTGCGCTGGGTGAAGAGCGAGAAGAGATTGGCCGGGTGATGACCGATTTTGATGAGGCGTTGCAGTCAAACGATATGGCCCGCGTCGATGAGGTTAGGCGGCGGGCGAGCGATTATTTAGCCATTGAGCTCCCATAAACACGACTGCCGGATGCGGCGTAAACGCTGCATCCGGCCTACTCGTAGATCGGATAAGATGCGTCAGCATCACATCTAACTGAGCAACATCGCGATTTTGCCGAGAGCATAACCTATCACCAGCACCGTTAAGCTGATTTTAATAATGCTGGTAATGCTCTGTGGTTTTTCATCCTCATCATTTTTCTCTTCATGATTTTCAGGTATAGGCTCATCGACATCTTCATCCTCCGGCTCGAGTTTCACTTTTGTCAACAGCATCCGGGTGATAATGGCCTCTAATGGATGAGCGTCTCCGCCTTCCAGCCTTGTATTAAGACGGGCCAGCATCTCTTGTTTCGGAAACGCTTCCAGTACTACCTGTTCCGCTACCCGATACAGATCCAGTAACGGTGAATCTTGCCCTGTCTCGCTACCGACTCTCGATTTCCACCACGCCCATGCTTTGCGTTTGAAGAATAACGACTCGATAAACGATTGACCTAACGGCGATAATTTTCCGCTATGTAAAATTTCCGCCCATAACAGCCGCGTCCAGGCGCTCTCGCCGGGGACATATTTCAGCGGCTTACCTTGTGCATCAATCATGCTTCGCGCTTCGATAACCATCACTAATAACGCGAAATAATCCGGGCAATGACGCTTGCTCCACTGCAACAACAAATAATCCGCTAGTGTAGATGGGTAACTCTCCCAGTATGCGCAGAGATCGGCAAGCAGACTTTCCCCCTCACCGCAGTACAACCGTTGTGCACACGAGTAATATCGGGCATCTTCGCTTTCAGGTTCTTCCGTTTGCCACTGTTGGGCAACAGGAATGAGTTCCGCCATACCTGTTTGTACCGAGCTATACCAGCGCAACAATTTGCGATGCAACTTCTCATCATCAGGAATTAACCACGGACCTGCCATCGCCAAAAATGCAGTGACATAGTCAGGATGGTAACGACCGCAACGTTCCAGCGCGAAGTAATAATCAACAGTCTGGTTCTGTAACGCGACGGGATATTCCAGAAGGCTAAGGAAATCGAAACAATCCCCAGCCTGAATGGCCTCAAGAAAAGCCTCCCGCTCTTCTTCATCCATTCCTTCGCTGTCACTAAACGAATGCCAGTTCAAACGCTCTGCCAACAAAGATGCACAATTCAATGAAAGATATCGCGCCTTCATAGCGATTGCACACAGCGGCCAGCGTAATTGTTCGACATCCTCCATGTTCCAGGTATTTAATTGCTGAATAAATTTCTGCCAGGCGGAGGGCTGAAAACGATCACTTTCCGAAGCCAGTAAGGTTCTGAACGCTTTCAGTGCTTCGTGCTCTTCTGCAAGATCTTTCTCGTTATCAGCATTTTTTTCGTCTGGATTGACCGCAAGTCGCAGCGCCTCTTCATAGGCCTGGCGTAATGCTTTAAATCCCTGCGGATCGGTTTCTGGATGGTACAACGGTAAACGAGCAAGATAAGCCTGACGGATAATATCAACTTGTGTTGTGCTTTCGATTTCGAGGATTTGCCAACATGTTTTCATAGGTCGCTCACATCCTTAAGCGTTGCCGGGCATTTAGGCTGGGCAGTTAATGGCTGCCAGGGAAGCGTGGCATAGAAACGATCGGTTCCCGCTGCCAGCTCTTCGAACATCCGACTCCCGGCGCTATCGTATTTGTACAAGGTCAGCGCCTCGCGTAGCGAAGCGTTGTCTTCGCACTGAGCGGATTGCCAGTAGAGACGTCCTAACGAATAGGCGGAAAAATAGTGCATCCAACTGTGATAGTAATGGTGTGCTCGTCCATAGACACGCGATTGCAGCCATAAACTCTCGTCTTCCGTCAGCCACTTGTTGAGCACACCGACCCGTGACAGAAACCCCATTCGAACATAATCCCAGGCTTTGATTCCCCCTTCCCCGCAGCACATAGCGGTTTGTGCAACAAATTGGGTATAAATTAGCCCTCTGTCAGAGCCACCAGCAATTAATGCTTTCCACTCTTCAGGTGAAGAGCGATGCCATGCCAGATATAACCCGGCTAAATCATTTGCGTGACCATCATCGGTCATTTGGTAAATAGTCTGAATTAAATCATCACGATTATTTATTCCCCAGGATGATGACAGATCAAATTCTTTTACTCCGGTATACATTTTTGGCGAGTCCTGTGCAGGCTTGCATCCCTTATTAAGAATCTCCATTGGCGTAGAAAGCGCAAATAGAAGGCGTTGTTCTTCCTTATCCATATATTAACAATCCTTTAAGTACATTAACTGACTACTTTTTTATTAATGATGAGTATAAACTTGACGCTTTCAAAATAAAAAGAAAATCGAAGTATTGATAAATGAACAAAAAAATATATTTTATATTCGCAATATTTATAGTTGCGGCTATCACTTGTATTAGCCAACCTAAGAAAACGACCTTGCGCGATAAAGCTATGGCGAATTATGTCTTTGATTATTTAAGATCACCAGGCAGTCTTCCGTTTACCACGGCAGCAACGGAGCTTTCCGCGATTCATGGTCACTCAACGTCGCAATATCGCCTTGGCGAATTTTATCTTCATGGTAGCGACGGTAAACCACTGGATTATACACAGGCGAGATACTGGTATGAGCAATCAGCAGAACAGGAAAATCCGCGCGCACAAAGCAAACTGGGGTGGATCTACCTGAAAGGTCTGGGAGTCAAACCAGATACCCGTAAAGCAATTCTCTGGTATAAGGAAGCAGCTGAACAAGGGTATGCTCATGCTCAATATACTTTGGGTTTGATCTACAGAAATGGCTCAGGTGTTAATGTTAACCATTATGAATCTCAAAAATGGTTAAAACTGGCCGCCAAACAACATTACAAAAATGCGGAAAGATTGCTTGCCGGGCTTCCCGCACATTAACGTCGACTGTCACCCGAAGAGATGGAGTATTTTCCCTATCAAACCAGCAAAAATAAAAATATAGAAAATAATTTTAATGATGCCCAGACAGCCCGGCCCACCATCATCAACAGGCATTGGCTGCGGTTGCGGCTCCGGTTCGACGGTTTGCTTCTCGGTAAAATTCGCCGACTGAATTAATAATCGACGAATAATTAATGCTTCCAGTGGGCAACGATCTTCTGCATCAAGACGAGCGACGATCGGCATTAATGATTCTTCTGTAGGCTGGTTCGCCAGCACTAATTGTTTAGCAACTAAATATAATGGCCATAAGGAATGCTCTGTATCACGCGTGAGTGAGATTCGCGGCTTACGCCCTTTGTGCAAAACCATCTCGACCAGAGAACGCCCCAGCGCAGAGAGTTTTTCATGGCTGAGTATTTCGTATAATTGAAAGCGCGTACTGGCGCTGTCGCCAGGAACATAAAGTAGCGGTTTTCCCTGATCGTTAACCAGTTCACGTGCTTCAATCATCATAACCACTAACGGGTAATAATCGACCCGATGCTGACGGCACCATTGCAACATTAAAGCATCCGCCTGGGTAGAGGGATACTCGCGCCAGTAGTCACAAAGTTCTGCCAGCAGGTTTTCGCCTTCTCCACAATAGACGCGTTGCGCGTATTCATAATAACGCGCATCTTCATTATCAGGTTCAGCTTCCCGCCACGACCGAACATAATCCAGGAGTTCGGGTATTCCCACGTGGCTTGAGGTATACCAGCACAGTAAATTTCTGTGCAGTTTTGCATCATCGGGGATAATCACTGCGCGATGTTGCGCTAAATACAGTGTCAGCCATTCTGGATGCGATGACCAAATCCGAGCGAACATTTGGTAAAAATCAATGGTTTCATTTTGCACGGCAACGGACAGATGCAGAATGGTCTGGAAGTTAAAAATATCCCCCTTCGCAATGGCATATAAAAAGGATTCCAGTTCTTCTTCGTCTATTTCCCCAGTGTTTTCCTCCTGCAACCACCGCAATCTTTCAGCTAATAACGCCACGCACTCGAAGGATAAATGGGCAGTGTTCATAGCTATCGCGCACAACAACCAGCGTAATTCATCAATCTCTTCCATCGAGCAATAATTTAATTGCTGAATGAATCGCTGCCAGGCTGAGGGCAGAAAACGTTCGCTATCAAAGGCAAGTAACGCACGAAAGGCGAGCAGAATTTCATGTTCTGCAACTTCATGTTCTTCTGCTTGCCAAACAGATTTAGCAGGCGACTGCGCAATCCGTAGCGCGTCTTCATACGCCTGACGCAGTTGTTTAAAGCCCTGTGGATCGGTTTCTGGATGAAAGGACGGTAACAGCGCCAGATAAGCGCGACGGATAATATCGACGTCAGTCGTTTCCTCTATTTCAAGGATCTTCCAGCAATTTTTCATAGGTCGCTCATATCCTTAAGCGTTTCCGGGCATGAAGGGTAGTCAGCCAGATGTTGCCAGGGTAAGGTCGCGTAATATGCATCGTCACTGGCAACTAATTGATAAAACATATCATTGCCGGAATCGTCGTATTCTTTACGCGCTAAGAATTCACGTAATAAAGGCAGATTATCATCCTCGGGAGACTGCCAATAATGTCGACCAAAGGTATAACCGGCAAAGTATTGCCGCCAGTTACTATAATAACGTAGCGCCCGTAAATGAATGCGCGACTGGATCCATAGACTTTCTTCTTCACTCAGCCAGTTATTAAGTACGCCCATACGGCTTAAAAAACCCATCCGGACATAATCCCAGGCTTTGATTCCCCCTTCGCCACAGCATTCGGCGGTGCTGGCGACAAATTGCGCATAAGCCTGACCTTGCTCATTTAATTCAGCAAGATAGCCACGCCATTCACATGGCGAATAACGAAACCAGCGGTGATAAAATCCAGCCAACCGTGCAGCATGACCGTTATCGATCATTCGGTGAATTGTGCGCAGCAGGTCATCACGGCCATCAATTCCCCAGGAAGAAGAAAGGTCAAAAAAGCGTGTACCTAAATACATTTTGGGAGATGAATGCGAAGGTAAACAGCATTCATTGCGTATTTCCATCGGAGTGGAAAGTGCAAACAATATTTTTTGCGACTCCATGTCCATATAATTTGTCCTTAAATATTCATTTAATGAATATCAACCACATTGCGAGGCTCATTTATTTATACTTTTCTGACGCAGCATGATACGCATAAAATAAGACTTACGCAAAAACAGAACACATAAAAATATAATATGTTTTATCTGCAACCATAAGGAAATGATAATGATTTTTACGTCAAGTTGCTGCGATAATTTATCAATAGATGAGATTATCGAACGTGCTAAACAAGGCGATAGTGAGGCACAATATATTGTTGGGTTTTATTACAATCGCGATAGTGCAATTGACTCTCCGGACGACGAAAAGGCCTTTTACTGGCTCAAACTTGCCGCTGAACAAGGGCATTGTGAAGCACAATATTCTTTAGGTCGAAAATATAACGAGAATAAAAGCCGCTATAAAGATAATGCGCAAGCTATCTTCTGGTTGAAGAAAGCCGCCTTGCAAGAACAGGCATTAGCAGCCAATTTGCTGGGTTGCATACTCGACGAAGCGGCACCGCCTAACTATGAAGATGCGGTTGAGTGGTATCGGAAGGCAGCAGAGCAGGGGTTGAAATATGCACAAAATAATCTGGGGTTAATGTACCAAAATGGCACTGGGGTGACGCAAGACTATGAACAGGCTTTCTATTGGTACAAACAAGCCGCGCTCCAGGGGCATAATCCCGCACAGGATAACCTTGCTGACCTTTATGAAAAAGGTACAGGTGTTCCCCAAAACAAGACTCTCGCCGCATTCTGGTATTTGAAAAGCGCCCTGCAAGGTAATCAGCACGCCCAATTTCAAATAGCGTGGGATTATGATTTGGGCGAAGGAGTGGACCAGGACTATAAACAAGCGATGTACTGGTATCTGAAGGCTGCCGCTCAGGGAAGCATCGGCGCTTACGTTAACATCGGCTATATGTATAAACATGGGCAAGGCGTTGAGAAAGATTATAACGCTGCCTTTGAATGGTTTACGAAAGCCGCTGAATGCAATGACGCCACTGCCTGGTATAACCTGGCCATTATGTATCACTACGGAGAAGGAGGACCTGTCGATCTCCTACAGGCTCTCGACCTGTATCGTAAAGTTCAGTCATCCGGTACCAGAGATGTCAGTCAAGAAATCCGTGAGATTGAAGATTTACTGTAGAGATAAAAACAAGGGCCGGGGAATTTCATTCGGCCCAAATTCTCTTTATTGGTGTGCGAAATCAAACTATTACGGCTCGAACGGGCGTCTCTGGAACTGATCATGACCACATTTCGGGCATAGCGTCAGCACTTCCGGCGTGTAGATCGGGAGATGGAAGTGACATTTCTCGCAGACCAGATTCCCAAGCCCTACCACTTCTCCGCTGTGATAAACCCCGTGATGATTGAGATCCTGGAAAACTTCACGCCATTCAAGCTGCGTTTTATCGGTGATGTCCGCCAGTTCCTGCCAGAGGCTTTCTTTAATCACCCGCATAAAAACGCTGTCGGATTCTTCCTTCAGGCTCTCTTCATAACTCATGGCGAACTCTTCCAGGTCACGTCTGACGGCCCGAGTCAGTTCATCGACCTCGGTCCGCGTTAACTCCCCTGTTTTTATTACACGCTCACGCGCCTGTTCTACCAGTGCATCGATATCGCGTTCGCCATTACGCAGTCGCTCGCTTAATGACGCCACCAGTTCACGGTAATATTGAGCAACCTTGTTCATCATTTCATCTCCCGTGTCGTTAACTGGCTATAATAATAGACGTTATTTACGCTCAACTTTGCAAGACTGCCCACAGAGTGTGTAAATTCGTGCAAGGATTACCGCTGTGCGATTTCAACGTCGAGTGCGCGAAAGGCTGTTTTGACGCGGACGTTTGGGCTATGCTATGCGGATCTGAAAAACCACCTCTAACGCTACTTTTGTAGCCGTAATGAAAACAGGACCACTGGCTGCCATGCAAGAGCAATACCGCCCGGAAGAGATAGAATCCAAAGTACAGCTTCATTGGGATGAGAAGCGCACATTTGAAGTAACCGAAGACGAGAGCAAAGAGAAGTATTACTGCCTGTCTATGCTTCCCTATCCTTCTGGTCGACTACACATGGGCCACGTACGTAACTACACCATCGGTGACGTGATCGCCCGTTACCAGCGCATGCTGGGCAAAAACGTTCTGCAGCCGATCGGCTGGGACGCGTTTGGTCTGCCTGCGGAAGGCGCGGCGGTAAAAAACAACACCGCGCCAGCACCGTGGACGTACGACAACATCGCGTACATGAAAAACCAGCTCAAAATGCTGGGCTTTGGTTATGACTGGAGCCGCGAGCTGGCAACCTGCACGCCGGAATACTACCGTTGGGAACAGAAATTCTTCACCGAGCTGTATAAAAAAGGCCTGGTGTATAAGAAAACCTCTGCGGTCAACTGGTGCCCGAACGACCAGACCGTACTGGCGAACGAACAGGTTATCGACGGCTGCTGCTGGCGCTGCGATACCAAAGTTGAGCGTAAAGAGATCCCGCAGTGGTTTATCAAAATCACCGCTTACGCTGACGAGCTGCTCAACGATCTGGATAAACTCGATCACTGGCCAGACACCGTTAAAACTATGCAGCGTAACTGGATCGGTCGTTCCGAAGGCGTAGAAATCACCTTCAACGTTAACGACTATGACAACACGCTGACTGTTTATACTACTCGCCCGGACACCTTTATGGGTTGTACCTATCTGGCGGTAGCGGCAGGTCATCCGCTGGCGCAGAAAGCGGCGGAAAATAATCCAGAACTGGCGGCCTTTATTGACGAATGCCGTAACACCAAAGTTGCCGAAGCTGAAATGGCGACGATGGAGAAAAAAGGCGTCGATACTGGCTTTAAAGCTGTTCACCCATTAACGGGCGAAGAAATTCCTGTTTGGGCAGCAAACTTCGTATTGATGGAGTACGGCACGGGCGCAGTCATGGCGGTTCCGGGTCACGACCAGCGCGACTACGAGTTTGCCTCTAAATACGGCCTGAACATCAAGCCGGTTATCCTGGCGGCTGACGGTTCTGAACCAGACCTTTCTCAGCAGGCTCTGACTGAAAAAGGCATGCTGTTCAACTCTGGCGAGTTTAATGGTCTTGACCATGAAGCAGCCTTTAACGCTATTGCCGACAAACTGACTGAAATGGGCGTTGGCGAGCGTAAAGTGAACTATCGCCTGCGCGACTGGGGTGTTTCCCGTCAGCGTTACTGGGGCGCACCGATTCCGATGGTGACGCTGGAAGACGGCACTGTGATGCCGACCCCGGACGACCAGCTGCCGGTGATCCTGCCGGAAGATGTGGTGATGGACGGCATTACCAGCCCGATTAAAGCAGATCCGGAGTGGGCGAAAACCACCGTTAACGGTATGCCAGCGCTGCGTGAAACCGACACTTTCGACACCTTTATGGAGTCCTCCTGGTACTATGCGCGCTACACTTGCCCGGAGTACAAAGAAGGTATGCTGGATTCCGAAGCGGCTAACTACTGGCTGCCGGTGGATATCTACATTGGTGGTATCGAACACGCCATCATGCACCTGCTCTACTTCCGCTTCTTCCACAAACTGATGCGTGATGCAGGCATGGTGAACTCTGACGAACCAGCGAAACAGTTGCTGTGTCAGGGTATGGTGCTGGCAGATGCCTTCTACTATGTTGGCGAAAACGGCGAACGTAACTGGGTTTCCCCGGTTGATGCTATCGTTGAACGTGACGAGAAAGGCCGTATCGTAAAAGCGAAAGACGCGGCAGGCCATGAGCTGGTTTATACCGGCATGAGCAAAATGTCCAAGTCGAAGAACAACGGTATCGACCCGCAGGTGATGGTTGAACGTTACGGCGCGGACACCGTTCGTCTGTTTATGATGTTCGCTTCTCCGGCGGATATGACTCTTGAATGGCAGGAATCCGGTGTGGAAGGGGCTAACCGCTTCCTGAAACGTGTCTGGAAACTGGTGTACGAGCATACTACGAAAGGCGATGTTGCGGCACTGAACGTCGATGCACTGACTGAAGATCAGAAAGCGCTGCGTCGCGATGTGCATAAAACAATCGCTAAAGTGACCGATGATATCGGCCGTCGTCAGACCTTCAACACCGCAATTGCGGCGATTATGGAGCTGATGAACAAACTGGCGAAAGCACCGACCGATGGCGAGCAGGATCGCGCCCTGATGCAGGAAGCGCTGCTGGCGGTAGTTCGTATGCTTAACCCGTTCACCCCACACATCTGTTTCACGCTGTGGCAGGAACTGAAAGGCGAAGGCGATATCGACAACGCGCCGTGGCCGGTGGCTGACGAAAAAGCGATGGTGGAAGACTCCACGCTGGTCGTTGTTCAGGTTAACGGTAAAGTCCGTGCCAAAATCACCGTTCCGGTGGATGCAACGGAAGAACAGGTTCGCGAACGTGCTGGCCAGGAGCATCTGGTAGCAAAATATCTTGATGGCGTTACCGTGCGTAAAGTGATTTACGTACCGGGTAAACTCCTCAATCTGGTCGTTGGCTAAGCGCGGGAGGAAGCGTGCGATATCTGGCAACATTGTTGTTATCTCTGGCGGTGTTAATCACCGCCGGGTGTGGCTGGCATCTGCGTGATACCACGCAGGTCCCTTCCACTATGAAGGTTATGATCCTGGATTCCGGTGACCCGAACGGGCCGTTAAGCCGTGCAGTGCGTAACCAGTTACGTCTGAACGGTGTCGAGTTGCTCGATAAAGAAACCACGCGTAAGGATGTTCCATCCCTGCGTCTGGGCGCTGTATCAATCTCACAGGATACCGCGTCGGTTTTCCGTAATGGTCAAACTGCGGAATATCAGATGGTGATGACTGTTAGCGCGTCGGTATTGATTCCTGGGCGAGATATCTACCCGATTAGCGCCAAAGTCTTCCGTTCGTTCTTCGATAACCCGCAAATGGCGTTAGCGAAAGATAACGAGCAGGACATGATCATTAAAGAGATGTACGACCGTGCCGCCGAACAGCTTATTCGTAAGCTGCCAAGCATTCGCGCTGCGGACGTCCGTTCCGACGAAGAAACGTCGGCAACAACGGATACCACAGCAACGCCTGCACGCGTCTCCACCACGCTGGGTAACTGATGATTCGGTTGTACCCGGAACAACTCCGCGCGCAGCTCACTGAAGGGCTGCGCGCGGCCTATCTTTTACTTGGTAACGATCCCCTGTTGTTGCAAGAAAGCCAGGACGCCATTCGTCAGGTAGCTGCGGCACAAGGATTCGAAGAACACCACACTTTTTCCATTGTTCCCAACACGGACTGGAACGCAATATTTTCGCTATGCCAGGCAATGAGCCTGTTTGCCAGTCGACAAACGCTATTGCTGTTGTTACCAGAAAACGGACCGAATGCGGCGATCAATGAACAACTCCTCACGCTCACCGGATTGCTGCATGACGATCTGCTGTTGATCGTCCGCGGTAATAAATTGAGCAAAGCGCAGGAAAATGCCGCCTGGTTTACCGCGCTTGCAAACCGTAGCGTGCAGGTTACTTGCCAGACCCCAGAACAGGCCCAGCTTCCTCGCTGGGTTGCCGCGCGAGCAAAACAGCTCAATTTAGAACTGGATGACGCGGCGAATCAGGTGCTCTGCTACTGTTATGAAGGAAACCTGCTGGCGCTGGCACAGGCACTGGAGCGTTTATCGCTACTCTGGCCGGATGGCAAACTGACACTGCCGCGCGTTGAGCAAGCGGTGAATGATGCCGCACATTTCACCCCTTTTCATTGGGTTGACGCTTTGTTGAGCGGCAAAAGCAAGCGCGCATTGCATATTCTGCAGCAGCTGCGCCTGGAAGGCAGTGAACCGGTGATTTTGTTGCGTACTTTGCAACGTGAGCTATTGCTACTGGTTAATCTGAAGCGTCAGTCTGCTCATACTCCGCTGCGTACGCTGTTTGACAAGCATCGGGTATGGCAGAACCGTCGTAACATGATTAGCGAAGCGCTAAATCGCCTGAGTCAGCCACAGTTACGTCAGGCTGTACAACTCCTGACACGAACGGAACTTACTCTCAAACAAGATTACGGTCAGTCCGTGTGGGCAGAACTGGAGGGATTATCTCTTCTTTTGTGTCATAAACCACTGGCAGACGTATTTATCGACGGTTGATATGAAATCTTTACAAGCTCTGTTTGGCGGCACCTTCGACCCGGTGCATTATGGCCATCTAAAACCCGTGGAAACGCTGGCGAATCTGATTGGCCTGACGCGGGTAACGATTATCCCTAACAACGTTCCTCCGCATCGCCCCCAGCCTGAAGCGAACAGCGTGCAGCGAAAACACATGCTTGAACTGGCGATTGCCGACAAGTCGCTGTTTACCCTTGATGAACGCGAGTTAAAGCGTAATGCCCCCTCTTACACATCGCAGACGTTAAAAGAGTGGCGACAGGAGCAAGGCCCAGATGTGCCGCTGGCGTTTATTATCGGTCAGGACTCGCTGCTGAACTTTCCGACCTGGTATGAATACGAAACGATTCTCGACAATGCACATTTGATAGTCTGTCGACGTCCAGGTTATCCGCTGGAAATGGCACAACCGCAGTACCAGCAGTGGCTGGAAGATCATTTGACGCATAATCCGGAAGATCTGCATCTTCAGCCTGCAGGTAAAATTTATCTCGCCGAAACGCCGTGGTTCAACATCTCGGCGACAATCATCCGCGAACGTTTGCAAAACGGCGAATCTTGTGAGGAATTGTTACCAGAATCGGTACTGACTTACATTAACCAACAAGGCTTGTATCGCTGATATCTGCCGTCACGGAGGGAATGATGCGACTGTGGTTAATTCGTCACGGTGAAACGCAAGCGAATGTCGACGGGTTATACAGCGGTCATGCGCCTACACCACTTACGGAGCGCGGTATCGCGCAGGCGAAAAGCTTGCATACACTGCTACGTGATGTTCCCTTCGATAAGGTTTTATGCAGTGAACTGGAACGGGCGCAGCACACCGCGCGCCTGGTTCTTGATGCCCGTCAACTCCCCATGCAAATCATCCCTGAACTCAACGAAATGTTTTTTGGTGACTGGGAAATGCGGCATCATCGCGAGCTGATGCAAGAAGATGCCGAAAACTATAGTGCCTGGTGCAATGACTGGCAGCATACCATCCCTACTCGCGGTGAAGGCTTTCAGGCATTTTCACAGCGGATAGAAAGGTTTATTGCCGGACTTGGTGAGTATCAGCAGCACAAAAACATATTAATCGTTAGCCACCAGGGTGTGTTGAGCCTGTTGATTGCCCGCTTAATCGGCATGCCTCCCGAGGCAATGTGGCATTTTCGTGTAGACCAGGGCTGCTGGAGCGCCATTGATATCAATGACGAGTTCGCAACACTACGCGTCCTCAATAGCCGCGCCATCTGGTGCGAAGAAGCATGACTTTTCTGTTTTTTTACAGGTAAGCCGCAACGGACATTGACAGGCCCGGGCAGGCTGATATTCTCCGCAACCTGACTTTTCCGCCATACACGACTTTGTAGAAATTGTTTTACAAAAATGGCGATGCAATCTGTGACGCGGGGTGGGATGATAGCCCACTTTCAAGAGCCGATTTGCTGACATTTGTCCCGAAATCGCCTCTGCTTCAGGTATACTGACAGACCATTTTTATCTTTTTTATTTCACCCAGGGGGAAAACTTGCAGGGTAAAGCACTCCAGGATTTTGTTATCGACAAAATTGATGACCTCAAAGGTCAGGACATCATCGCCTTAGACGTTCAGGGCAAATCCAGTATCACCGACTGTATGATCATCTGTACGGGTACATCCAGCCGCCATGTTATGTCCATTGCTGACCACGTGGTTCAGGAATCTCGCGCTGCGGGTTTATTGCCTCTCGGCGTTGAAGGTGAAAACGGCGCGGACTGGATTGTGGTCGATCTAGGTGATGTGATTGTCCATGTTATGCAGGAAGAGAGCCGTCGCCTGTATGAGCTGGAAAAACTCTGGAGTTAATGCGTGAAGCTGCAACTTGTCGCCGTGGGAACGAAAATGCCGGACTGGGTACAAACCGGTTTTACCGAGTACCTGCGTCGTTTTCCGAAAGATATGCCTTTTGAACTGATTGAAATTCCGGCGGGAAAACGCGGCAAGAACGCGGATATCAAGCGCATACTCGACAAAGAGGGTGAGCAAATGCTGGCTGCCGCAGGTAAAAACCGCATTGTCACCCTTGATATCCCAGGCAAGCCCTGGGACACGCCGCAGTTAGCCGCTGAACTGGAACGCTGGAAGCTGGATGGCCGCGATGTCAGCTTGCTGATTGGCGGGCCGGAAGGGTTATCGCCTGCCTGTAAAGCGGCGGCAGAACAAAGCTGGTCACTTTCGGCGCTTACCCTCCCCCATCCGCTGGTTCGCGTACTGGTCGCAGAGAGTCTGTACCGGGCGTGGAGCATTACCACCAACCATCCTTATCACCGTGAGTGATATGGTAGCCTTAAGTAGAAAACGCAGCGGATGAAATTACAGAACTCTTTTCGCGACTATTCGGCAGAGTCCGCGCTGTTTGTGCGCCGGGCGCTGGTCGCCTTTTTGGGGATTTTGCTGCTAACCGGCGTGCTCATCGCCAACTTGTATAATCTACAAATTGTTCGCTTTACCGATTACCAGACCCGTTCTAATGAAAACCGCATTAAGCTGGTGCCTATCGCCCCCAGCCGCGGCATTATCTACGACCGTAACGGTATCCCTCTGGCGCTCAACCGAACTATCTATCAGATAGAGATGATGCCGGAGAAAGTCGATAACGTGCAGCAGACTCTGGACGCCCTGCGCAGCGTGGTTGACCTGACCGATGACGATATCGCCGTGTTTCGAAAGGAGCGTGCACGTTCGCACCGTTTTACCTCTATTCCGGTGAAAACCAACCTGACTGAAGTTCAGGTGGCGCGTTTCGCCGTTAACCAGTACCGTTTTCCTGGTGTGGAAGTTAAAGGCTATAAACGTCGTTACTATCCCTATGGCTCAGCGCTGACCCACGTTATCGGTTATGTCTCGAAAATTAACGATAAAGACGTCGAGCGACTGAATAATGACGGCAAACTGGCCAACTATGCCGCAACACATGATATCGGCAAGCTGGGGATTGAACGTTACTACGAAGATGTTCTGCACGGCCAGACGGGTTATGAAGAAGTTGAAGTTAACAACCGCGGTCGCGTCATCCGCCAGTTAAAAGAAGTATCGCCGCAGGCCGGGCATGATATTTACCTGACGATTGATCTCAAGCTCCAGCAGTACATTGAAACACTGCTGGCGGGCAGTCGTGCCGCTGTTGTGGTCACCGATCCGCGTACAGGTGGCGTGCTGGCGCTGGTTTCCACGCCAAGTTACGACCCTAACCTGTTTGTTGACGGTATCTCCAGCAAAGATTATTCCGCGTTGCTGAACGACCCGAACACACCACTGGTGAACCGTGCCACGCAGGGGGTTTATCCGCCAGCGTCGACGGTTAAACCTTATGTGGCGGTTTCGGCATTAAGTGCAGGGGTAATCACCCGTAATACCAGCCTGTTTGATCCTGGATGGTGGCAATTGCCGGGGTCTGAAAAGCGTTATCGTGACTGGAAAAAATGGGGCCACGGTCGCCTGAATGTCACTAAATCGCTGGAAGAGTCAGCAGATACCTTCTTCTATCAGGTTGCCTACGATATGGGCATCGACCGCCTTTCTGAATGGATGGGTAAATTTGGCTACGGTCATTACACCGGTATCGATCTGTCGGAAGAACGTTCCGGTAATATGCCGACCCGCGAATGGAAACAGAAACGCTTTAAAAAACCGTGGTATCAGGGTGACACCATTCCGGTCGGTATCGGTCAGGGGTACTGGACAGCGACCCCTATCCAGATGAACAAAGCACTGATGATCCTGATTAACGACGGTATTGTGAAGGTTCCGCATTTGCTGATGAGCACCGCCGAAAATGGCAAACAAGTGCCATGGGTACAGCCGCATGAACCGCCGGTAGGCGATATTCATTCTGGTTACTGGGAACTGGCGAAAGACGGCATGTTTGGTGTTGCTAACCGTCCTAACGGTACGGCACATAAATACTTTGCCAGCGCGCCCTACAAAATTGCGGCGAAATCCGGTACCGCGCAGGTCTTCGGCCTGAAGGCGAACGAAACCTATAATGCGCACAAAATTGCCGAGCGTCTGCGCGACCACAAACTGATGACCGCGTTTGCGCCGTATAACAATCCGCAAGTCGCTGTCGCTATGATTCTGGAAAACGGCGGGGCTGGCCCGGCGGTCGGTACGCTGATGCGCCAGATCCTCGACCATATTATGCTTGGTGACAACAACACCGATCTGCCTGCAGAAAACCCGGCGGTTACTGCTGCGGAGGACCATTAATCATGACGGATAATCCGAATAAAAAAACATTCTGGGATAAAGTCCATCTTGATCCCACAATGCTACTGATCTTACTGGCATTACTGGTCTACAGCGCCCTGGTAATCTGGAGCGCCAGCGGCCAGGACATCGGCATGATGGAGCGTAAAATCGGCCAGATCGCGATGGGGCTGGTCATTATGGTGGTGATGGCTCAAATTCCGCCGCGCGTTTATGAAGGCTGGGCGCCCTATCTCTATATCATCTGTATTATTTTGCTGGTAGCGGTAGATGCCTTTGGGGCCATCTCCAAAGGCGCTCAACGTTGGCTGGATCTCGGTATCGTTCGTTTCCAGCCCTCGGAAATCGCCAAAATAGCTGTGCCGCTCATGGTGGCTCGCTTTATCAACCGTGACGTTTGCCCGCCGTCGTTAAAAAATACCGCCATCGCGCTGGTGCTGATTTTTATGCCCACGTTGCTGGTGGCAGCGCAGCCTGACCTGGGAACGTCAATCCTCGTTGCGCTTTCCGGTCTGTTTGTACTGTTTCTCTCCGGACTTAGCTGGCGCCTGATTGGCGTTGCAGTGGTACTGGTGGCAGCATTTATCCCAATCTTGTGGTTCTTCCTGATGCATGATTACCAGCGCCAGCGCGTAATGATGCTACTCGACCCGGAATCAGACCCACTTGGCGCGGGCTATCACATTATTCAGTCTAAAATTGCTATTGGCTCCGGCGGATTACGCGGTAAAGGCTGGCTGCACGGTACCCAGTCACAGCTTGAATTTCTGCCCGAACGCCATACCGATTTTATCTTCGCGGTACTGGCGGAAGAGTTGGGATTAGTGGGTATTTTGATTCTGCTTGCTCTCTATATTCTGCTCATCATGCGCGGACTGTGGATTGCAGCCAGAGCACAAACTACCTTTGGTCGCGTCATGGCTGGCGGCTTAATGCTGATATTATTCGTTTATGTCTTCGTAAATATTGGTATGGTAAGCGGTATTCTGCCGGTTGTAGGGGTTCCACTCCCGCTGGTCAGTTATGGAGGATCGGCGCTCATAGTGCTGATGGCTGGGTTTGGGATTGTGATGTCAATCCACACCCACAGGAAAATGTTGTCGAAAAGCGTGTAAGAGGTGCGAATGCGTAAGCAGTGGCTCGGGATCTGCATCGCGGCAGGAATGCTCGCGGCATGTACTAGCGATGATGGTCAGCAACAGACGGTAAGTGTGCCGCAGCCTGCGGTATGTAACGGCCCTATAGTTGAAATTAGCGGGGCGGAACCACGTTTCGAACCACTGAACGCGACGGCAAATCAGGATTATCAGCGCGACGGCAGAAGCTACAAAATCGTGCAGGACCCTTCACGCTTTAGTCAGGCGGGCCTTGCAGCCATTTATGATGCCGAACCTGGCAGCAATCTGACAGCATCTGGCGAAGCATTTGATCCAACGCAGCTGACGGCGGCGCATCCAACGCTCCCCATCCCCAGCTACGCCAGAATCACCAACCTGGCTAATGGGCGGATGATCGTGGTGCGCATTAACGATCGCGGTCCCTACGGCAACGACCGTGTGATTTCACTTTCACGCGCGGCAGCTGACCGTCTTAACACCTCGAACAATACAAAAGTTCGTATCGATCCTATTATCGTCGCCCAGGATGGTTCATTTTCTGGCCCAGGCATGGCTTGTACTACCATTGCCAAACAGACTTACGCCCTGCCTGCGCCGCCCGATTTAAACGGCGGCAGCGGAACAAACTCTATGTCTGTCCCGCAGGGTGATATTCTCCCGGTCAGCAACTCAACGCTGAAAAGCGAAGATCCGACCGGCGCGCCGGTAACCAGCAGCGGCTTCCTCGGCGCGCCGACTACCCTGGCGCCCGGCGTACTGGAAGGCAGCGAACCGACGCCTGCACCACAGCCCGTTGTCTCAGCATCTGCAACAACATCTGCAATGGTGACACCGCAAGCCGCTTCGCAAAGCGCCAGCGGTAACTTTATGGTGCAAGTGGGGGCCGTTAGCGATCAGGCACGCGCGCAACAGTATCAACAGCAACTGGGACAACAGTTCGGCGTACCCGGTCGCGTGACCCAAAACGGCGCGGTCTGGCGTATTCAGCTTGGTCCATTCGCCAACAAAGCTGAAGCCAGTGCCTTGCAGCAACGTTTACAAACCGAAGCCCAATTACAGTCATTTATTACCACCGCGCAATAACGTAAGGCAGGCATCTGAAATGTCAATTTCTGTAAATGACGTTAACAAAGTCACGCGGAAAGTCGGATGCCTGGCGGTAGTGCATTTGCTATAGTAGGGCACTTATTTTAAATTCCATCACGGATGTCGTAGTTCAGACCATGAATACCATTTTTTCCGCTCGTATCATGAAGCGCCTGGCGCTCACCACGGCTCTTTGCACAGCCTTTATCTCTGCTGCACATGCCGATGACCTGAATATCAAAACCATGATCCCGGGTGTACCGCAGATCGACGCGGAGTCTTACATCCTGATCGACTATAACTCCGGCAAAGTGCTCGCCGAGCAAAATGCGGATGTCCGTCGCGACCCTGCAAGTCTGACCAAAATGATGACCAGCTACGTTATCGGTCAGGCAATGAAAGCAGGTAAATTCAAAGAATCTGATTTAGTGACCATCGGCAATGACGCCTGGGCCACCGGTAACCCGGTGTTCAGAGGTTCTTCGCTGATGTTCCTCAAACCTGGCATGCAGGTACCGGTTTCCCAGCTTATCCGTGGTATCAACCTGCAATCTGGTAACGATGCTTGTGTTGCCATGGCTGACTTCGTCGCCGGTAGCCAGGATGCTTTCGTTGGTCTGATGAACAGTTACGTTAACGCCCTGGGCCTGAAAAATACCCACTTCCAGACTGTTCACGGTCTGGACGCTGACGGTCAGTACAGCTCCGCGCGTGATATGGCGCTGATCGGTCAGGCCCTGATTCGTGATGTCCCTAACGAATACGCTATCTATAAAGAGAAAGAGTTTACCTTTAACGGTATTCGCCAGCTCAACCGTAACGGCCTGCTATGGGATAACAGCCTGAATGTCGACGGAATCAAAACTGGCCATACTGACAAGGCGGGCTACAACCTTGTCGCCTCCGCAACGGAAGGTCAGATGCGTCTGATCTCCGCAGTCATGGGCGGACGCACGTTCAAAGGCCGTGAAACCGAAAGTAAAAAACTGCTGACCTGGGGCTTCCGTTTCTTCGAAACGGTTAACCCACTGAAAGTTGGCAAAGAGTTCGCCTCTGAACCGGTTTGGTTTGGTAATACTGACCGCGCTTCGTTAGGGGTTGATAAAGACGTTTACCTGACCATTCCGCGTGGCCGCATGAAAGACCTGAAAGCTAGCTACGTGCTGAACAGCAGTGAACTGCATGCGCCGCTGCAAAAGAACCAGGTCGTTGGCACCATCAACTTCCAGCTTGATGGCAAAACTATCGAACAACGCCCGCTGGTGGTGTTACAGGAAATTCCGGAAGGTAACTTCTTCGGCAAAATCATTGATTACATTAAATTAATGTTCCATCACTGGTTCGGCTAAAAATTGAACACTTGAAAGTGTATTTTCCGCCCCCATATACTAAGCATCAGTAAAAAACTCCCGCCCTCTGGCGGGAGTTGCTATTTAATTACGTTACGCCGGAGCTGACATGAAAACCAAACTTAACGAACTGCTTGAATTCCCTACTCCTTTTACCTACAAAGTAATGGGGCAGGCGTTACCTGAGCTGGTTGATCAGGTGGTTGAAGTGGTACAGCGCCATGCGCCAGGTGACTACAACCCAACGGTAAAACCAAGCAGCAAAGGCAACTACCACTCGGTATCTATCACTATCAACGCCACTCATATCGAGCAGGTTGAAACTCTGTACGAAGAACTGGGCAAAATCGATATCGTCCGTATGGTTCTGTAATTCGCTTCTCCGTTACCCGGCCTCTGGTCGGGTAACTCCCCTCCCCTCGCTGTGATATAATTTTCCCCACTTTTACTCATTCTCCACGGAGATGCCGTTTTGTATCAGGATAAAATTCTTGTCCGCCAGCTCGGCCTTCAGCCTTACGAGCCTATTTCTCAGGCTATGCATGAATTCACCGATACCCGTGATGAAAATACCCTTGATGAAATCTGGTTGGTTGAACACCATCCTGTATTCACCCAGGGACAAGCAGGTAAAGCGGAACATATTTTAATGCCGGGTGATATTCCGGTGATCCAGAGCGATCGCGGCGGCCAGGTAACTTATCACGGGCCGGGGCAACAGGTGATGTATGTATTGCTTAACCTCAAACGCAGGAAGTTGGGCGTGCGTGAACTGGTGACCTTGCTCGAACAAACGGTAGTGAATACCCTGGCCGAGCTGGATATTGAAGCGCACCCTCGGGCTGATGCTCCAGGTGTCTACGTTGGGGAAAAGAAAATTTGTTCGCTCGGATTGCGTATTCGCCGCGGCTGTTCATTCCACGGTCTGGCATTAAACGTCAATATGGATCTTTCGCCATTTTTACGTATCAACCCTTGTGGTTATGCCGGGATGGAAATGGCAAAAATATCGCAATGGAAACCTGATGCGACCACCGATAATATTGCACCACGCTTACTGGCAAATATTTTAGCGCTACTCAAAAATCCTGACGTAGAATATATCCCTGCTTAATTCCCCCTCATAAATGACCCAAATCATATTGGGTCATTGTAGTCAGCGTGTTCCAATACTTCGCGGGAACTGATGCTATCGAATGTGTTTTGAAAAAGTATCGTTACATAGAGTTCACAGCGCCGAACGATAAAATGGCACAAACCAACAACAATTTTACATTTTCGCGACCGCTTTGGCTGCTTTCTGGGCCGTTTCAATGATATACTGCCAGTCGTTAATTCAAAAATAGTTGATAATTACAACAATCTATTGAATTGAAACGCTTTCCTTCGTAATTCGCAACTGGAACACGCACGCTATGAGTAAACCCATTGTGATGGAACGCGGTGTTAAATACCGCGATGCCGATAAGATGGCCCTTATCCCGGTTAAAAACGTGGCAACAGAGCGCGAAGCCCTGCTGCGCAAGCCGGAATGGATGAAAATCAAGCTTCCCGCGGACTCTACACGTATCCAGGGCATCAAAGCCGCAATGCGCAAAAATGGCCTGCATTCTGTCTGTGAGGAAGCCTCCTGCCCTAACCTGGCAGAATGCTTCAACCACGGCACAGCAACGTTTATGATCCTCGGCGCCATTTGTACCCGCCGTTGTCCGTTCTGTGACGTTGCCCACGGTCGCCCGGTCGCCCCGGATGCCAACGAGCCGGTAAAACTGGCACAGACCATTGCTGATATGGCGCTGCGTTATGTGGTTATCACCTCCGTTGACCGCGATGACCTGCGCGATGGCGGAGCCCAGCACTTTGCGGATTGCATTACTGCCATCCGGGAAAAAAGCCCGGAAATCAAAATTGAAACTCTGGTGCCGGATTTCCGTGGTCGTATGGATCGTGCGCTGGATATTCTGACCGCCACGCCGCCAGATGTATTCAACCACAACCTGGAAAACGTACCGCGTATTTACCGTCAGGTACGCCCGGGCGCAGATTACAACTGGTCGCTAAAACTATTGGAACGCTTTAAAGAAGCGCATCCGGAGATCCCGACCAAATCCGGTTTGATGGTGGGACTGGGTGAAACCAATGAAGAGATTATTGAAGTCATGCGCGATCTGCGCCGCCATGGTGTAACCATGTTGACGCTGGGGCAATATCTGCAGCCAAGCCGCCATCACCTGCCGGTACAACGCTACGTTAGCCCGGATGAGTTTGATGAAATGAAGGCCGAAGCGCTGGCGATGGGCTTTACCCATGCTGCATGCGGTCCGTTTGTCCGCTCTTCGTATCACGCCGACTTGCAGGCGAAAGGGATGGAAGTTAAGTAATCGTGTAATAATTGCTTACATCTGTCTGATAAAAAACCCGCTATCTGAAGCGGGTTTTTTTATCGAACAAGATATTGAGGGAGCGTCCTGCTCGCCACGTCACTCTTTATGAGAGAGCTTTTCAGCCTGAATATCAACGTCTGCGCCTTTTTTAGCCGCAGCGTCATCATCATTCATCGCTTTCTTGAACCCTTTAATGGCCGCTCCCAGGTCTCCGCCCAGCGTACGTAACTTCTTAGTCCCAAACAGCAGAACGACCAGCGCCGCAACTACCAGCAGTTTGGTAATACTAATCTCACCCATAGATACCTTCTTGACATAAAACTGGCAACAGAACGCGCCTTAAAAACCAGAGAATATTAACGGTCATTCGACGCGCGCACACAATAGCAATCTGTAACAAGGTGAATCAAGCGCCGAGTAAAAAAACATCATAATAATTGCGGCGGCGCAAAGCGACGGTTGTTTAAGACGGGAAGTTGCGCGCGCACCTGACGCACACGTTCGGGCGTCACTTCCGCCATAATGAGCGCAGGCATTTCTGCCGCTGCCGCAATGGTGATGCCAAAGGGATCTATAATCCGGCTTTGCCCGATATTTTTGTTCCCGCACTCCCCCGCTGCCACCATATAACAGGTGGTATCCAGAGCACGAGCGGCTAGCAACGTTGACCAGTGGTGCTCTTTGAGTGGCCCGCGAACCCAGGCCGCTGGCAGGATCAGGATTTCCGCGCCCTGTAATGCCAGGGCTAATGCCAACTCTGGAAAGCGTAAATCATAGCAGGTCATCAGCCCCACTTTCATGCCTTCAACCTCCAGTAAAGGGGCTATTTCATCACCTGCATCCACATGACGCGATTCCTGAATGGCAAACGCATCATAGAGATGCAATTTGGCATAATGGGCGACAATTTTCCCCGCCTGCAGCGCCACCAGCATATTCCACGCGCGCCCAGGGGTTGAGGGAACATGAATCGTCAGAATCGTCGTCATCATGTTACGTTTACTTTCCCGCAGTAAACGTCCGAGGAATTCCCCTTCCAGCAACTGTGCCGATTTAACTGACAAATTCGGGTCAAGATCGTCGCGCGCCAGAAGCGCTTCCGGCAGGACAAACAGCGATACGTCGTTTTCCGCCGCCTGTGCCATTAACGAGGCGCAAATCTCAGCGTTCTTTTCCCATATTGATGTAACAGCAAATTGTCCTGCGGCAACCAGCATTGCCACCTCCTGTCAGAGTTGTAAAATTCGCCAACGACGAATATTCGGCGTTAAACTTATCACTCATACAAATCAAATAGCAGGATTTAGCTGTGTTACAACTCCTTTTAGCAGTTTTTATTGGTGGTGGTACGGGAAGCGTGGCGAGATGGATGTTAAGTATGCGGTTTAACCCACTGCACCAGGCTATTCCACTCGGAACTCTGGCAGCAAACCTGATTGGGGCATTTATCATAGGAATGGGGTTTGCCTGGTTTAGCCGCATGACTAATATCGATCCGGTGTGGAAAGTATTAATCACCACTGGTTTTTGTGGCGGGCTAACGACCTTCTCAACATTTTCGGCAGAAGTGGTGTTTTTATTGCAGGAGGGGCGTTTTGGCTGGGCGCTACTGAACGTCTTCGTTAACCTGTTAGGTTCCTTTGCCATGACCGCACTGGCTTTTTGGCTATTTTCAGCATCAACCGCACACTGAAGACCAAAAAAAACCCGCTGAATAAGCGGGTTTTGAATTCTTGCTGACGTATCTTACAGAGCGATTACGTTTGCAGCAGAAGGGCCTTTGGCACCGTTAGTGATTTCGAACTCTACGCGCTGACCTTCAGCAAGAGTTTTAAAACCATTAGTCTGGATTGCAGAGAAGTGTACGAACACATCTTTGCTGCCGTCTTCCGGAGTAATGAAACCGAATCCTTTGGACTCATTAAACCACTTAACGTTACCTTTAATCTTAGACATCAAAATTACCTTTACATGAAAAATAGACACAAATGCTGTGTCGGTTACCAGTACACCAATTGTGGTACGCTTTGTCCAGTGCAACTTTACTAAAAAGTGATAAAAGTCGCGTTATTTTTGATGTTAATTTCATTACATGCTGATTTTTAAGGATTTTATTAAAACGTGACTTGTCTAAAACTGAAACCGTATCCAGGCAAAGTAAACATTGCCATTGTTGTAAGTGCCAGGGATATAGGTCATCTGAAAAGTCGCAGGGCCATAGCCCACAGAAGCCAATGGCAGTATCAGCGGAACAGGTATGTAGTTCCAGTTATCACGCGCCGTCACACCAGCGGTGAATCCCAGACCGACATGAAAGTTTTCATCGGCAAGCGGTCGCCAGGTACTTTCCCAACCGTATCCGGCAATGGGCTCCCATTTATTCCACGAATCCTTAAACGCCATCGCGTACAAACCGTGCCAGTTGCCTTTCTCATCCCAACGTGACTGACCAAAACCGCCCCCCCACGGTCTTTCGTTATAGCGATCGGTTTTTTCTTTGTCATAAGCGAAACGTGCATGCCAGGTAATGGCGGGAATATACAGATCATAATGTTCTGGCCGCTGCCAGGTTTCTGCGACATTATCTTTAAATGTCGCAATCCATTGCTCTGCACTAGCAGAAACTTCTTCAATGCTGATTAACTGAATAAAAGTAAAGGAAAATACGGTAACACATTTACTAGCGCCCATTAGCAACCACAGAAAACTTATCAAAAATATATTACCAGCATAGCCAAAGAAAAATAAATACAACCTTAACAAGGCAAACATAAAGAATAATCCGAGCGCCTGAAAAATTTATTTCATGAAATTTGCTAATAAAACCATCGGATTATTCCGGAGACTAAGAAATATTTTCAGCTAAAGAACAACTCATACAAATAAAAGCCACACCCATAAAAACATTTATCATTCACTTATTTTTCAATTAGATACAATAAAGCCATCAATAAAATCATTGTTTGCATTGCCACATGATACGCATACAAGATTATTTTTTGGACGTACAAAACACCATAAAACAATTAACAAAATTGCATCAATTATTCATCAGTTTATAAACATCATCATGTTGTATTTACTCCCCCTAAAATAAATTTTGTTATCCAGGTATAAAAACAGCAACATCAATGTCTTAATGACAGCTTTCTTGATTTCAATCAGCACCTGATGTCAATTTATTCGGCATATTTTTTTCTTATTTTAGGATTTTTTTATTATTTATTGTAGATTCTGGAGACAGGAAAGAATATGCAGACATTTATTGAACTCCTTATTGGGGTTGTCGTTATTGTGGGTGTAGCTCGCTACATCATTAAAGGGTATTCCGCCACTGGGGTGCTATTTGTTGGCGGCCTGCTACTGCTGATCATCAGCGCTATAATGGGACACAAAGTTTTACCTTCCAGCCAGACTTCCACTGGCTACAGCGCCACAGATATCGTTGAATACATTAAAATATTACTGATGAGCCGTGGCGGCGATCTCGGCATGATGATCATGATGCTGTGTGGCTTTGCCGCTTATATGACCCACATTGGCGCGAACGATATGGTTGTCAAACTGGCATCAAAACCGCTGCAGTACATTAACTCCCCTTACCTGCTGATGATTGCCGCCTACTTTGTCGCCTGTCTGATGTCACTGGCAGTCTCTTCCGCAACCGGTCTTGGCGTTTTACTGATGGCAACGTTGTTCCCGGTGATGGTGAACGTTGGTATCAGTCGCGGCGCGGCAGCTGCCATTTGTGCCTCACCTGCAGCAATTATTCTCGCACCAACATCTGGTGATGTGGTGCTGGCAGCACAGGCTTCTGAAATGCCGCTGATTGATTTCGCCTTCAAAACAACACTTCCTATCTCAATTGCCGCGATTATCGGCATGGCGATTGCCCACTTTTTCTGGCAGCGTTATCTGGACAAAAAAGAGCACATCTCTCATGAAATGTTAGATGTCAGCGAAATCACAACCACCGCGCCTGCGTTTTACGCCATTCTGCCGTTTACACCGATCATTGGCGTGCTATTTTTTGACGGTAAATGGGGTCCGCAATTGCACATCATCACCATTCTGGTGATCTGTATGCTGATTGCCTCTGTTCTGGAATTTCTTCGCGGCTTTAATACGCAAAAAGTCTTTTCGGGCCTCGAGGTGGCTTACCGCGGCATGGCTGATGCCTTCGCTAACGTAGTAATGTTATTAGTTGCCGCAGGGGTTTTCGCTCAGGGCCTTAGCACCATCGGCTTTATCCAGAGCCTGATCTCAATCGCCACCTCGTTCGGTTCGGCGAGCATAATCCTGATGCTGGTGCTGGTTATCCTGACAATGCTGGCAGCAGTCACCACGGGTTCCGGCAATGCGCCTTTCTACGCCTTTGTTGAGATGATCCCGAAACTGGCACACTCTTCCGGCATTAACCCGGCGTACCTGACAATCCCGATGCTGCAGGCGTCAAACCTGGGGCGCACGCTTTCGCCAGTCTCAGGCGTGGTGGTTGCCGTTGCCGGGATGGCTAAAATATCACCTTTTGAAGTGGTTAAACGCACCTCGGTGCCGGTGCTTGTTGGGCTGGTGATTGTCATTGTGGCAACAGAGTTGATGGTGCCCGGTACTACCGCCGCGGTTGCTGGTAAGTAATTTCCCAGGCCGGAGGAGCGCGTCCTCCGGCACTCTCTTCATCCGCTGTGGTAAATGCGCTGCGGCCGACCGACTTTGCCGTGAACAATCTCGGCGATGATCAGATGTCGGCTGGCGCAATATTCAAGATAACGTCTCGCGGTGGTGCGGCTTATGGTCAAAGCCTGCGCTACTGTCTCAGCCGTATGTTGCACACCAGGCTCCTTGAACAGTTTTCTCACTGCGTTTAGCGTCAACGCGTCAATGCCAGTTGGCAGCTCATCCTTTGGTTCACCGCGAGCGTAAGCGTTGAACATCTCATCAATTTGCTTCTGACTGGCGCTATCAATACTTTCCAGCATGTGTCTACGCTGGCGATAACGAGTTAATGTCTGCCCCAGACGCTCATAAGCGATTGGCTTGATTAAATAATCAAACACACCGCAGCGCACAGCCTCAGATACCGTTTCCATATCGCTGGCGGCAGTGGTAAACACCACATCGCCGGGGTAATGCGTCTGCACCAACTCATGCAACAAATTAATGCCTCTACCATCAGGGAGATAGTTATCCAGCAAGATAAGCCCCGGCTTAAAACGCTCGATCATCATTCGGGCCTGCGCCAGGTTTCCCGCCAGCAATATCTGACTGAAGCCGGGAATGTGACGAATATATTCCGCATGCATTTCTGCCAACGGTGTTTCGTCCTCAACGATCAATAGGGTTAATGGAGCTGTCATCAGGTTTCACTTTCGGAATATAGATTGAAAATAAAGTACCGCAGGGATCATTCTCTTCGAGAGTGATAACACCACCGCAGCGCGTTACATAGCTGGCAATAAGATACAACCCAATGCCATGCTCACCGGGTTCATCAGCACGCGTACTGACGCCCTGCTCAAATATTTTGTCGCGAAGAGACTCTGGAATGCCGCAGCCCTGATCGGCCACTTCAATTACCACGTCGTCGCCTTCATCGCTCAGGTATAATTCGACTGTCTTATTCCCTTTATCACTATGCAGACTGGCTTCGAAGGCATTATCGAGTAAGTTGCCCACTATCGCCGCAAATTCAGTGCTGTCCAGCCCTTGCGGCAGTTGTGAAAGTTGGCTGCCTGGAACAATCGTCATTTTTAGCCCCAGCTCCCGGGCTCGCTGCACTTTACCAAAAAGAAGCCCCGCCACCTGGCGGTCGGCAAATGCTTCACGCAGACTATCAATAAGTTGCTGCTGAGCCCGGGACTCCCCCTGAACCATCGCCAGCACACGATCATACTCTTTCATCTGCAACAGACCATTGAGCGTAGACATCCAATTGAGATGTTCATGACGTAGTGTGCGCAGGCTTTCGACATATTGTTTAATTTGCGTCAGTTGCGCATTAAGGGTAGATATTTCGTCTTTACTACGAAAACTAATAATTGCACCTAGCAAATCATCACCAGAACGAATAGCTTCGCGGTTAGCAATAACGCTCAGACCATTAAAATTCGCCACCACATCCTGACGTTTTTCATCAATTTGTTCGGTAAAGAAATCAGCCGGTCTGACAACCTCTGCAATAGGTCTGCCCAGCCACTGCCGTCCGGGGGAACTTAGCCCCAACATTTTTCTTGCGTTGCGGTTGATGGCAGTAATATGCCCATACGGGTCCACCGCAATCAGCCCTTCATAAACCGAACTAAAAAGCGCCTCTTGCTGGCGGACCACGCGCGCAATCTGCTTTGGTTCCATCCCCATCATCTGGCGGCGGATATGCGCAGCTAAGAACCACGACAGCAGCATCAGAATGCCTAACAGCACGACAAACACGCCCACCATCGGTAATAAAAACTCTGCCCGCCAGCTATCGATTTTACTCACCAGATACCCCACCGACACCACGCCAATGACTTTGCCATCGTCATCAAAGATCGGCGTTTTGGCGCGCATTGCCATACCTATCGACCCTTTGCCGGTGATGAAGTAACTCTCCCCTCTTTCCAGCGCTCCCGGTTTGGTAAACTGCATGGGGTAACCAATCTTTTCCGGATTAGGATGGTAAAGGCGGATCGAATCCCGGTCACCAATCACCACATAATCGAAGTCGGTGTCTCTTTGCAATTTGTTGGCGATAGTCGCCAGCCGTTTGTAGTCACGCATTTTCACTGCGGTGATGATACTGTCATTGGAGGCAATAATTTTCGCCTGATTCATTGCCATGTCACGAACATGAAGCGTTAAATAGTCCTCAAAGCTGGCCGTAAAATATTGCGCCAACGCAGCGATGACAAATATCGAGAACACCAAAATCAGCAAAAAAATACGCAACGGGAACGCCAGTCGTTGGAAAAAAGCAAACTGTTTATTCTCATTAAACTGCAACATTGTTTTCCTTGCGGGGTAAGCCCTGTTTTTTGGCGGATGTAATTAAAATGTTGAATCTCGATTTATAAATATCAAATATGATCGTGACAAATTTCATTCATTAAATCAATTAAATCAATTAAACCTACGGGTCAATTCGTAATTACATTAATTAAAAAACTTAAAACCATTAAATAAATAAAAAACCACTAACTCTATGTGAAATAAATCAAAATTTCACGATGCAATACTCCTTAGGATGTATGGCGAAAGGAGAAACAGAAATACCTCACTCACAACCCTTTCTCTCAACTGAAAATAAAAGGTTATCAATTTGCTACATCGAACAACATTTGTTGCAAATCGATAACAACATGCACCTTCAGGATACTATTTATTATGTTCGGCAATGATATTTTCACCCGGGTAAAACGTTCAGAAAATAAAAAGATGGCGGAAATTACCCACTTTCTGCATGAAAATGATTTGAGTGTTGACACCACGGTCGAAGTATTTATTACCGTAACCCGTAACGACCGCCTTATTGCCTGCGGCGGAATTGCCGGAAATATCATTAAGTGCGTCGCTATTAGTGAATCAGTTCGTGGTGAAGGACTGGCGCTGACATTAGCCACCGAACTGATAAACCTCGCCTATGAACGGCACAGCACGCATCTGTTTATTTATACCAAAACCGAATACGAGGCGCTGTTCCGTCAGTGCGGTTTCTATACGTTAACCAGCGTACCTGGCGTGATGGTGTTGATGGAAAATAGCGCCACACGTCTGAAACGCTATGCCGAATCGCTGAAGAAATTCCGTCATGAAGGGAAGAAGATTGGCTGTATCGTCATGAACGCCAATCCCTTTACTAACGGCCACCGTTATCTGATTCAACAAGCTGCGGCACAGTGCGACTGGCTGCATCTGTTTTTAGTCAAAGAAGACTCTTCACGCTTTCCCTATGACGACCGGTTAGATCTGGTGTTAAAAGGCACCGCCGATATTCCGCGCCTGACCGTGCATCGCGGCTCCGAGTACATCATCTCCCGTGCCACGTTCCCCTGCTACTTCATTAAAGAACAGAGCGTCATCAACCATTGTTACACCGAAATTGACCTGAAAATTTTCCGTCAGTACCTCGCGCCCGCGCTGGGCGTTACTCACCGCTTTGTTGGTACTGAACCCATTTGTCGCGTGACCGCTCAGTACAACCAGGATATGCGCTACTGGCTGGAAACACCGACCATCTCCGCACCGCCCATCGAACTGGTTGAAATTGAGCGACTGCGTTACCAGGAACTGCCGATATCCGCTTCCCGGGTACGTCAACTGCTGGTGAAAAACGATCTCACGGCTATCGCGCCACTGGTCCCGGCACCCACTCTGCATTACTTGCAGAATCTGCTTGAACACGCCCGCCAGGACGCGGCAGTTCGTCAAAAGACCCCCGCATAAGAAACAGGTGAAAAATGAAAATAAACCAGCCCGCCGTTGCAGGCACCCTTGAGTCTGGGGATGTGATGATACGCATCGCCCCACTCGATACGCAGGATATCGACCTGCAAATCAACAGCAGCGTTGAGAAACAGTTTGGCGATGCGATTCGCACCACCATTCTGGACGTTCTAGCCCGCTATAACGTGCGCGGCGTACAGCTGAATGTCGATGACAAAGGCGCACTGGACTGCATTTTACGTGCACGACTGGAAGCCTTGCTGGCACGCGCCAGCGGTATCCCGGCGCTGCCATGGGAGGATTGCCAATGATTTCCGCTTCGCTGCAACAACGTAAAACTCGCACCCGCCGCAGCATGCTGTTTGTGCCTGGCGCCAATGCCGCGATGGTCAGCAACTCCTTCATCTACCCAGCTGATGCTCTGATGTTCGACCTCGAAGACTCCGTGGCGTTGCGTGAAAAAGACACCGCACGTCGCATGGTCTACCACGCGCTGCAACATCCGCTGTATCGCGATATTGAAACCATCGTACGTGTTAACGCACTGGATTCTGAATGGGGCGTTAACGACCTGGAAGCCGTCGTTCGCGGTGGCGCAGACGTTGTGCGTCTGCCGAAAACCGATACCGCTCAGGACGTTCTGGATATCGAAAAAGAGATCCTGCGTATTGAAAAAGCTTGTGGTCGTGAACCAGGTAGCACGGGGCTGCTGGCGGCGATTGAATCACCGCTGGGCATTACCCGCGCGGTGGAAATCGCTCATGCTTCCGAGCGTTTGATCGGTATCGCCCTCGGTGCAGAAGACTACGTGCGCAACCTGCGTACAGAACGCTCTCCGGAAGGAACTGAACTGCTGTTCGCTCGCTGCTCTATTTTGCAGGCCGCACGTTCTGCGGGTATTCAGGCGTTCGATACCGTCTATTCCGACGCCAACAACGAAGCTGGATTCCTGCAAGAAGCCGCCCACATCAAACAACTGGGCTTTGACGGCAAATCGCTGATCAACCCGCGTCAGATTGATCTGCTGCACAACCTCTACGCTCCAACCCAGAAAGAAGTGGATCACGCACGCCGCGTCGTAGAAGCCGCTGAAGCCGCCGCTCGCGAAGGCCTTGGCGTCGTTTCCCTGAACGGCAAGATGGTTGACGGTCCGGTTATCGATCGCGCCCGTCTGGTGCTCTCCCGTGCAGAACTTTCCGGCATCCGCGAAGAATAAGGCAATCAAAATGACGCAGAAAATTGAACAATCTCAACGACAAGAACGGGTAGCAGCCTGGAATCGTCACGCTGAATGCGATCTTGCCGCTTTCCAGAACTCGCCGAAACAAACCTATCAGGCTGAAAAAGCGCGCGATCGCAAACTGTGCGCCAACCTGGAAGAAGCCATTCGTCGTTCTGGTTTGCAAGATGGTATGACCGTCTCCTTCCACCATGCTTTTCGTGGTGGTGACCTGACCGTCAATATGGTGATGGACGTCATCGCGAAGATGGGCTTTAAAAACCTGACCCTGGCGTCCAGTTCCCTGAGTGATTGCCATGCGCCGCTGGTAGAACATATCCGTCAGGGCGTGGTAACCCGCATTTATACCTCCGGTTTACGCGGCCCACTGGCAGAAGAAATCTCCCGTGGCCTGCTGGCTGAACCGGTGCAAATCCACTCCCACGGCGGTCGCGTGCATCTGGTACAGAGCGGCGAACTGAACATCGACGTCGCTTTCCTCGGCGTCCCGTCCTGCGATGAATTCGGTAATGCCAACGGCTACACCGGTAAAGCCTGCTGCGGCTCCCTCGGCTATGCAATGGTTGATGCCGACAACGCAAAACAGGTCGTGATGCTCACCGAAGAACTGCTGCCTTATCCGCATAATCCGGCAAGCATTGAGCAAGATCAGGTTGATTTGATCGTCAAAGTTGATCGCGTTGGCGATGCCGCGAAAATCGGTGCTGGCGCAACCCGTATGACCACTAACCCGCGCGAACTGCTGATTGCCCGCAGCGCTGCGGATGTGATTGTCAACTCTGGCTACTTCAAAGAAGGTTTCTCCATGCAGACCGGCACCGGCGGCGCTTCGCTTGCGGTAACCCGTTTCCTGGAAGACAAAATGCGTAGCCGCGATATTCGCGCCGACTTCGCCCTCGGTGGCATTACCGCAACGATGGTTGATCTGCACGAAAAAGGTCTGATCCGCAAACTGCTGGATGTGCAGAGCTTTGACAGCCACGCTGCGCAATCGCTGGCCCGTAACCCGAATCACATCGAAATCAGTGCCAACCAGTACGCTAACTGGGGCTCTAAAGGCGCATCGGTTGATCGTCTCGACGTGGTGGTACTGAGCGCGCTGGAAATTGATACCCAGTTCAACGTTAACGTGCTGAGCGGCTCTGACGGTGTGCTGCGTGGCGCTTCCGGCGGTCACTGCGATACCGCAATTGCCTCTGCGCTTTCCATCATAGTTGCGCCGCTGGTGCGCGGTCGTATCCCTACTCTGGTGGATAACGTGCTGACCTGCATTACCCCAGGGTCCAGCGTCGATATTCTGGTCACCGACCACGGCATCGCTGTTAACCCGGCACGTCCGGAACTGGCAGAACGTCTGCAGGAAGCAGGCATTAAAGTGGTTTCCATTGAGTGGCTGCGCGAACGTGCGCGTCTGCTGACCGGTGAACCACAGCCGATTGAATTCACCGACCGCGTCGTTGCCGTCGTGCGCTACCGCGATGGCTCGGTGATTGACGTTGTGCATCAGGTGAAGGAATAAGCCATGCACCTGCTCCCTGAACTCGCCAGCCACCATGCGGTTTCAATTCCCGAGTTGCTCGTCAGCCGGGATGAAAGGCAAGCACGGCAACACGCCTGGCTCAAGCGCCATCCTGTTCCACTGGTCTCCTTTACCGTGGTTGCGCCGGGTCCGATTAAAGACAGCGAGGTCACACGCCGAATTTTTAATCATGGCGTGACAGCCTTGCGCGCTTTAGCCGCAAAGCAGGGCTGGCAAATTCAGGAGCAGGCTGCACTGGTTTCCGCCAGCGGGCCGGAGGGCATGTTGAGCATTGCCGCTCCAGCTCGCGACCTCAAGCTCGCCACGATTGAGCTTGAACATAGTCATCCTCTCGGGCGTTTATGGGATATCGATGTCCTGACGCCCGAAGGCGAAATTCTCTCCCGCCGCGATTATTCGCTGCCGCCTCGCCGCTGCCTGCTATGCGAGCAAAGCGCAGCCGTCTGCGCGCGCGGGAAAACCCACCAACTGACCGATTTACTCAACCGCATGGAGGCGCTGCTGAACGATGTCGATGCCTGCAACGTCAACTAAAACCACAAAGCTTGCTGCGTCATTAATCAATGAATACGCCCTGCTGGGCTGGCGCGCCATGCTGACTGAAGTCAATCTGTCACCGAAACCAGGCCTGGTAGATCGCATTAACTGCGGTGCGCACAAAGATATGGCGCTGGAAGATTTCCACCGTAGCGCACTGGCGATCCAGGGCTGGTTACCCCGTTTCATTGAATTTGGTGCTTGTAGTGCAGAAATGGCACCGGAAGCGGTACTCCACGGATTACGCCCAATTGGTATGGCTTGCGAAGGTGATATGTTCCGCGCCACTGCGGGCGTAAACACGCATAAAGGCAGCATTTTTTCTTTAGGGCTGCTATGTGCAGCAATTGGCCGTTTGCTTCAGCTCAACCAGCCGGTAACGCCCACAACCGTTTGTTCGACGGCGGCAAGTTTCTGCCGTGGTCTGACCGAGCGCGAACTGCGTACCAATAATCAACAACTGACCGCAGGTCAACGGTTGTACCAGCAACTTGGCCTTACCGGCGCGCGCGGTGAAGCCGAAGCAGGTTATCCACTGGTGATCAACCACGCCCTACCGCATTACCTCACTCTGCTGGATCAGGGGCTAGATCCTGAACTGGCATTGCTCGATACCTTGCTCCTACTGATGGCTACCAACGGCGATACCAACGTTGCATCGCGCGGTGGTGAGGGGGGCCTGCGCTGGCTACAGCGCGAGGCGCAAACACTATTGCAAAAAGGGGGCATTCGAACCCCCGCCGATCTCGATTATCTCCGGCAGTTCGACAGGGAGTGTATCGAACGAAATCTCAGTCCAGGCGGCAGTGCCGACCTGCTGATCCTTACCTGGTTTTTAGCACAGATTTAATAATTTAAGCACTTGATAAATTTGGAAATATTAATTTTCGGAGAACCCGTATGTCTTTAGCAAAAGATAATATATGGAAACTATTGGCCCCACTGGTGGTGATGGGTGTCATGTTTCTTATCCCTGTCCCCGACGGTATGCCGCCGCAGGCATGGCATTACTTCGCTGTGTTTGTGGCAATGATTGTCGGAATGATCCTCGAGCCAATCCCGGCAACAGCGATCAGTTTTATTGCGGTTACTATTTGCGTGATTGGCAGTAATTACCTGCTCTTTGACGCCAAAGAATTAGCTGACCCAGCGTTTAATGCGCAAAAACAGGCGCTGAAATGGGGGCTGGCTGGTTTTTCCAGTACCACAGTCTGGCTGGTATTTGGCGCATTTATCTTTGCATTAGGATATGAAGTTTCTGGATTAGGCCGTCGTATTGCCCTTTTCCTGGTGAAATTCATGGGGAAACGCACGCTGACGTTAGGTTATGCGATTGTCATTATCGACATTCTGCTGGCACCGTTTACACCGTCCAACACCGCGCGTACCGGGGGTACGGTTTTCCCGGTCATTAAAAACCTGCCGCCGCTATTTAAATCATTCCCGAACGATCCGTCCGCGCGTCGTATTGGCGGCTATTTGATGTGGATGATGGTCATTAGTACCAGTCTTAGCTCCTCTATGTTTGTCACTGGTGCAGCACCAAACGTGCTGGGTCTGGAGTTCGTCAGCAAAATTGCCGGTATCCAGATTAGCTGGTTACAGTGGTTCCTCTGCTTCCTGCCGGTTGGGGTTATCTTGCTTATCATTGCGCCGTGGCTTTCCTACGTGCTGTACAAACCGGAAATCACACACAGTGAAGAAGTGGCAACCTGGGCGGGTGATGAACTAAAAACCATGGGGGCGTTGACACGTAGAGAATGGACGCTGATTGGCCTTGTGTTGCTCAGCTTAGGTTTATGGGTATTTGGCAGCGAAGTGATTAATGCCACTGCGGTTGGCCTGCTGGCTGTTTCGCTGATGCTGGCGCTGCACGTTGTGCCGTGGAAAGACATTACCCGTTATAACAGCGCATGGAACACGCTGGTCAACCTGGCAACGCTGGTCGTCATGGCTAATGGCCTGACTCGTTCCGGATTTATCGACTGGTTCGCCAGCACCATGAGTACGCATCTGGAAGGTTTTTCGCCAAATGCGACGGTTATCGTCCTCGTGCTGGTGTTCTATTTTGCTCATTACCTGTTTGCCAGCCTGTCAGCGCACACCGCAACCATGCTGCCGGTCATTCTGGCGGTCGGTAAAGGTATTCCGGGCGTACCGATGGAACAACTGTGTATTCTGCTGGTGCTGTCTATCGGTATCATGGGCTGTCTGACCCCATATGCTACTGGCCCAGGTGTGATTATTTACGGCTGCGGCTATGTGAAATCAAAAGATTACTGGCGTCTTGGGGCTATCTTCGGGGTGATTTATATTGCCATGCTGCTTCTGGTAGGCTGGCCGATTCTCGCCATGTGGAACTAATACGTTCGCCAAACGCTGAATAAATCACCGCGCCCGCCAGGTTAGCCAACCTGGCGGGCTTTTTTATGATTTAATAGATAGTATTCAGTGCATGTATGAGTTCCACACCCACTATGAAAATATTCTGGCGTAACGCCGCTTTACTGGCGGCTTCTCTGCTCCCCTTATCTTCTGTCAACGCCGCTGCATTACAGGCAAAACAGTATGGCGATTTTGATCGTTACGTTTTAGCTCTTTCCTGGCAAACCGGGTTTTGCCAGAGTCAGCACGACCGAAATCGTAACGAACGCGATGAGTGTCGACTGCAAACCGAAACGAGCAACAAGGCCGATTTTCTGACCGTACATGGTCTGTGGCCAGGATTACCTAAATCGGTTGCTGCGCGTGGCGTTGATGAACGCCGCTGGATGCGCTTCGGCTGCGCCACTCGCCCAGTCCCAAACCTGCCGGAAGCTCGCGCCAGCCGGATGTGTTCTTCACCGGAAACAGGGTTATCGCTGGAAACAGCAGCTAAATTGAGTGAAGTTATGCCGGGCGCAGGTGGTCGTTCCTGTCTGGAACGTTATGAATACGCGAAACACGGCGCCTGCTTTGGTTTTGATCCGGACGCTTACTTCGGGACGATGGTACGTCTGAATCAAGAGATCAAAGAGAGCGCAGCCGGAAAATTCCTCGCTGATAACTACGGTAAAACCGTGAGCCGCAGTGACTTTGACGACGCCTTTGCCAAAAACTGGGGGAAAGAGAACGTCAAAGCGGTCAAGTTAACGTGCCAGGGTAATCCGGCGTATTTGACTGAAATCCAGATTTCAATCAAAGCTGATGCCATCAATGCGCCGCTCTCGGCAAGCTCATTCTTGCCACAACCTCACCCTGGCAACTGTGGCAAAGCCTTTGTGATTGATAAAGCAGGTTATTGAGATCCAGCGCAGCGGACGTTGATCCATCACGAAAATTTATCCCTTACGCTGTTTTTCGATTAAGATTTATACAAATCGCTCAGCATTAAGGAATTACCTGAATGTGATGTAAATCACTTCAAAGAGTGAGCAACAGTCAGTATCATCATATGAGCTAAACCCTCGCCGCCTGACGGTGAGGGTTTTCTTTTGGGTATGTTTATCTGCGACAATCGCAGTACCGACGACATGGAGTAAAAATGTCCAGACCAACAATCATCATTAACGACCTGGATGCCGAACGCATCGATATTCTGCTGGAGCAACCTGCCTATGCCGGTTTGCCAATCGCCGACGCGTTAAACGCAGAGTTGGATCGCGCCCAAATGTGTTCGCCAGAAGAGATGCCGCACGATGTGGTGACGATGAACAGTCGGGTTAAATTCCGCAATCTTAGCGATGGCGAAGTCCGTGTGCGTACACTGGTGTATCCGGCAAAAATGACCGACAGTAATACTCAACTTTCCGTTATGGCTCCGGTTGGTGCCGCACTGCTGGGGTTGCGCGTTGGCGATACCATCCACTGGGAACTTCCGGGCGGCGTTGCTACCCACCTTGAAGTGCTGGAACTCGAATACCAGCCTGAAGCCGCTGGCGACTACCTGCTTTAATCCCATCTGCACAAGCGTTATTCGCTTTGCCCGGAGGATGCTTCTGCATCCTCTTTCCGCTCAAATATCAACCAGACTTATCATTTTGCTCTTCACCGCTGCGTTCTAATCTGAACAAGTTATCCACCAGCGGATCCCCCTATGAGCGAAGCTCTCGGTATTACTGCGTTTTATATATTCATTGCAGCAATTCTTGTTGTGGCAGTGCTATATCTTGAGCAACGCTGGTAGTAGCTGACTTAATCCATTTTCCAGATCAATTGCTATCCCAGATCAAATCAACTTCGCAAATCATAGAATCATAATCAATAATATGCTGTTATATGTTCATGCAATAGCAAGGAGGGAATGCTTATGTACAAAACAATCATTATGCCAGTAGACGTATTTGAAATGGAATTGAGCGACAAAGCCGTTCGTCACGCTGAATTTCTCGCCCAGGATGATGGCGTAATTCATTTACTCCATGTATTACCGGGCGCCGCAAGCCTTAGTCTGCACCGTTTTGCTGCTGATGTGCGTCGTTTCGAAGAACATTTGCAACATGAAGCCGAAGAACGCTTACAGACAATGGTCGGCCATTTCAATATTGATCCATCCCGTATCAAACCACATGTCCGTTTTGGTAACGTGCGAGATGAAGTGAACGAGTTAGCTAAAGAACTGGATGCGGATGTTGTGGTTATCGGTTCGCGAAATCCATCGATTTCAACCCATCTGTTAGGTTCCAACGCTTCCAACGTGATCCGCCACGCCAATCTGCCGGTATTAGTCGTTCGTTAACAAATTAACGCATTTATGACGCCCTGCCCTGAGCAATCCCGGCAGGGCGTTTTTTATAAAAAAAGCCGCCAGGTTTGACCCCGGCGGCTAAGCAATTGCAGGTGAATCTTACTTCTTCTTATGCAGTTTTGGTGCGAATCAGGTAGTCAAAAGCGCTCAGAGAGGCTTTAGCACCTTCGCCAGTAGCGATGATGATCTGCTTGTACGGAACCGTCGTACAGTCACCGGCAGCGAACACGCCTTTGACGTTGGTTTCGCATTTCGCATCAATGATTATCTCACCCATACGATTACGTTCTACTGCGCCTTCCAGCCAGTTGGTGTTCGGCAGCAGACCAATCTGGACGAAAATACCAGCCAGTTCGATGTTGTGAATATCGCCACTGACACGATCACGATATTCCAGACCTACGACTTTGCTACCGTCGCCTTTCACTTCCGTGGTTTGCGCATTCAGAATGATGTCGACGTTTTTCAGGCTGCGCAGTTTGTCCTGCAGAACCTGGTCGGCTTTCATTTCTGGGGCAAATTCCAGCAGCGTTACGTGTTCAACAATCCCTGCCAGGTCGATTGCCGCTTCCACACCGGAGTTACCGCCGCCGATAACCGCTACGCGTTTGCCTTTAAACAGTGGGCCGTCGCAGTGCGGGCAGTAGGTCACGCCTTTGGTGCGATACTGATCTTCGCCCGGAACGTTCATGTTGCGCCATTTTGCACCGGTCGCCACGATAATGCTGCGAGCTTTCAGTACCGCGCCGGAAGCCGTTTCAATCTGATGCAAGCCGCCTTCAACCGCTGCCGGGATCAGTTTGCTCGCGCTCTGGCTATCAATCACATCAACATCGTATTCATCAACGTGAACCTTCAGCGCGCCTGCCAGTTTTTGGCCTTCGGTTTTCGGCACAGAGATGTAGTTTTCGATATCAACAGTATCGAGGATCTGACCGCCGAAACGTTCTCCCATCAGACCAGTACGGATGCCTTTACGTGCGGAGTAAATTGCTGCCGCAGCCCCTGCCGGGCCAGAACCGACAATCAGCACATCGTAAGCGTCACGCTTGTTCAGCTCTTCTGCTGCACGTTTTTCAGCGCCAGTATCGATTTTGGCGACGATTTCGGAAATAGTCATGCGACCTTGACCAAACTCTTTCCCGTTTACGAACACTGCCGGAACGCCCATCACGTTGCGATCGGTGATTTCGTTCTGGAAGGTGCCGCCGTCAATTGCAGTGTGCTTGATGCGCGGGTTCAGTACGCTCATCAGGTTCAGCGCCTGCACCACGTCCGGGCAGTTGTGGCAAGAGAGCGAATAATAAGTTTCGAATTCAAAATCACCGTCAATGTTGCGGATCTGCTCCAGCAGAGACTGCGCTTCTTTCGACGGATGACCACCGGTCCACAGCAGCGCCAGTACCAGCGAGGTGAACTCATGACCCAGCGGGGAGCCTGCAAAACGCGGCCCCTGGTTGGAACCTGGGTTGGTGATCAGGAAAGACGGCTTACGCACCGGCAAGCTGTTATCTTCTTTAAAGGTGACTTTGTCTGACAGTTCTGCGATTTCAGCCAACAGTTCCTTGATTTCTGCCGATTTAGCGCTGTCATCCAGCGTGGCAATTAACTCAACAGGCTTGGTCAATTTCTCAAGGTAAGCCTTGAGTTGAGTTTTCATATTTGTGTCGAGCATGTTTATCTCCTGGGCTTTAAACATCATCATGCAAGCGGCCTTCATCGGCTACCTGGATGCAGCTTGCATCATGATGCGGGGAAGAAAATCGGGTGCCGCAGCACCCGAAGAATTAGGTGAATTTCCGAAGTATTTCGCGCCGGAGTTGGTAGCGCGAAAGACGAAGGAAATTTAGATTTTACCAACCAGGTCCAGAGACGGAGCCAGAGTTGCTTCACCTTCTTTCCATTTAGCCGGGCAAACTTCACCTGGGTGAGAAGCTACATACTGAGCAGCTTTGATTTTACGCAGCAGGTCAGACGCGTCACGGCCAATGCCTTCAGCGGTAACTTCGATTGCCTGGATGATACCCTGCGGGTCAACAACGAAGGTCGCACGGTCAGCCAGACCTTCATCTTCACGCATGTTGTCGAAGTTACGGGTCAGGGCGCCAGTCGGGTCGCCGATCATCGCATATTTGATTTTTGCGATAGTTTCAGAGCTGCTGTGCCATGCTTTGTGGGTGAAGTGAGTATCGGTAGATACTGCGTATACGTCTACGCCCAGTTTCTGCAGTTCTTCGTAATGGTCTGCAACGTCGCCCAGTTCGGTCGGGCATACGAAAGTAAAGTCAGCCGGGTAGAAGAAGAAGACGCTCCAGCGGCCTTCGGTATCTTTCTCGGTGATTTCGATGAATTCGCCGTTTTTGAATGCCTGGTTTTTAAAAGGTTTAATTTTGGTGTTAATCAAGGACATCTATACTTCCTCCGTGTTTTCGATGAGATGTAAGGTAACCAATTTTTGCCGATTCGGCTAATGCGTTTCCATTATCAAATCGATAAGTTTTACCTTACAACCTTCGTAAGACAACTTTGTGAACTTTGCACCGCCAGCGGCGATAAAAGTAAAATGGGCCTCCTTTCCAGGTGGCCGCGTAACCTGAACTACCCTTTGGTATCTTCAGCGCCTGTTCAGCAGGCTGCGGTGTTGCGATGACGACCGCAATGCCGAGAGGGATTACAACACCCTCATAAACAAAGGGCAATCACCTGTTCTAAGCTCTTACCTATGACAGTGATAGGTTATGCCTTTTACTCAAATTTTGCACTGACTGAAAAGGACAAATTAATGTTAAAAAAGATAATTTTTTTTACCCTGCTACCGGGAATCGTTTACGCCGAAGAGCTTCCCGCCCCCGTAAAAGCGATTGAAAAACAGGGGATTACGATTATTAAATCGTTCGATGCGCCAGGCGGTCTGAAAGGTTATCTGGGGAAATATCAGGACATGGGGGTCACTATCTACCTTACGCCAGACGGTAAACATGCCATCTCTGGCTATATGTACAACGAAAAGGGAGATAACCTCAGTAACGCTCTTATTGAAAAAGAGATTTACGCGCCTGCCGGACGCGAAATGTGGCAGCGTATGGAACAATCAAACTGGCTACTTGACGGTAAAAAAGACGCGCCGATCGTGGTTTATGTTTTTGCCGATCCTTTCTGCCCATATTGCAAACAATTCTGGCAACAAGCACGCCCGTGGGTTGAGGCCGGTAAAGTACAGATTCGTACTTTGTTGGTTGGCGTGATAAAACCAGAAAGCCCCGCCACCGCAGCGGCAATCCTCGCGTCTAAAGATCCGGCAAAAACGTGGCAAGAATATGAAGCATCTGGCGGCAAATTAAAGCTGAACCTCTCCGGGAACATTACACCTGAACAGATGAAGATTCTCAGTGCCAACGAGGCGTTGATGGACGAACTGGGTGCAAATGTCACCCCTGCGATTTATTACATGAGCCCAGAAAAAACATTACAGCAGGCTGTTGGATTACCAGATAAAAAGACCTTAAACATTATTATGGGGAATAATTAACATTCAATTCATGGATAACTGAAATACATATCACTTTTCAGTTATCCAAATAATAGCAAGTATTGCTCACCTCACGCATATCAACTATGCTAGTTTAGAAAAACTTAATCATAGATTAAGCAAAACAACATAATATATTGAAATACATAAAGCCATATCATTGACTTGATGAATATCATGAAAACAAGTATATGAATGGAGTACATCATGGCTAATCTTTACGACCTAAAAAAATTTGATTTAAACTTACTTGTCATTTTTGAGTGCATCTATCAACATCTCAGTATTAGCAAGGCAGCTGAATCGTTATACATAACACCTTCTGCAGTAAGCCAGTCTTTACAACGTCTACGAGCGCAATTTAATGATCCCTTGTTTACTCGATCCGGTAAAGGGATTGCACCAACAACAACGGGTTTAAATTTGCATCATCATCTTGAGAAAAACCTTAAAAATCTTGAACAAACCATCAACATTGTCAATAAATCTGAGCTAAAGAAAAAATTTATTATTTACGGCCCGCAACTTATTTCCTCAACGAACAGTAGCCTTTTGATCGGATGTCTCCGACAAGATTCGTCCGTAGAAATTGAACATCATGACATTATGATGTCAGCAGAAAGTGCCGAAGATTTATTAGCTTATCGCAAAGCAGATCTGGTCATCACATTAACGCCAGTTATCAGTCGCTCGGTGAGCTGTGTACCTTTTCAATCGATACGCAATACACTTATCTGTAGTTCATCCCATCCGAGAATAACGGAATACAGCAGCCGCGAAGAAATTCTTGATGAAGAGTTTACTTTTCTGATATCAAAAGCATCTGGACTTGAAGATTTTCAGATGGAAATAGAAGCGCTTCTGACAAACCGAAAAATAGCATTCCGTAGTTCTTCACTGTTTACTATCATCAATACTATTGCGGTAACCGATTTATTGGGCATTGTTCCCGTTGAGTTATATCGCAGCAATCAAAAGAACCTACAATTAAAACAAATAAAGCTAGAGCAAAACCTACCCTCTAATACGCTTTATATCTCCTATAACAAATCATCATTAAACAATCTGGGATTCTCCCGATTTATTGATCGCTTAAATGATAATTTATCCTGAACACCGTTCAATAAGGACAATGCTCCTCATAAAAAATTCAGCCGATGAATATAAAATGAGATATCTTATTTTAATTTGTTACTACTATAATCAGAAAACTATCGCACTATTCTCCAGATCACGTTAAGAGAGCGTTTTCAGATGTCCATTTATAAAATTCCGCTTCCGCTCAATATTCTGGAAGCTGCACAAGAGCGTATTACCTGGACACTCAACACCCTACCCCGCGTTTGTGTCTCATTTTCTGGCGGTAAAGATTCAGGCTTAATGCTTCATCTAACCGCGAATCTGGCCAGAAAAATGGGAAAAAAAATATACGTTCTGTTTATCGACTGGGAAGCACAGTTTTCTTTAACTATTCACTATATTCAGTCCCTACGAGAGCAGTATGCAGATGTCATTGAAGAATTTTATTGGGTAGCGCTGCCTCTTACGACGCAAAACTCTCTTTCTCAGTATCAACCCGAATGGCAATGCTGGGAACCTGATGTTGAATGGGTACGCCAGCCCCCGGAATATGCGATAACCGATCCGACATTTTTCTCGTTTTATCAACCGGGTATGACGTTTGAACATTTCGTGCGTGAATTTGCCGAATGGTTTTCGCAAAAACGTCCGGCGGCCATGATGATCGGCATCCGGGCTGACGAGTCCTATAACCGTTTCGTTGCTATCGCCAGTTCGAATAAACAGCGTTTTGCCGACGATAAACCCTGGACTACGGCCGCACCAGGCGGTCATAGCTGGTACATTTACCCCATCTACGACTGGAAAGTGGCTGATATCTGGACCTGGTATGCAAATCATCAAAGTCTCTGCAACCCACTGTATAACCTAATGTATCAGGCAGGCGTCCCTCTGCGTCAGATGCGAATTTGCGAACCTTTTGGCCCGGAGCAACGGCAGGGATTATGGCTCTATCACGTTATCGAACCGGATCGCTGGGCTGCTATGTGCGCACGAGTCAGCGGTGTAAAAAGCGGCGGAATTTACGCCGGACATGACAATCATTTCTATGGGCATCGGAAAATCCTCAAGCCAGAGCATTTAGACTGGCAAGAGTATGCATTATTGCTGCTCGATAGCATGCCGGAGAAAACAGCTGAGCATTACCGCAATAAAATCGCCATTTATTTGCACTGGTATCAGAAAAAAGGCATCGAGGTTCCACAAACCCAGCAAGGGGACATTGGCACGAAAGATATCCCCTCCTGGCGGCGAATATGCAAAGTTTTACTCAATAACGATTACTGGTGCCGGGCATTATCATTTAGTCCTACGAAAGCGAAGAACTATCAGCGTTATAACGAACGGATAAAAGGAAAACGTCAGGAATGGGGGATACTATGCAACAACGATTAACGCAGGATTTAACCCAATTTCTCGCCAGCTTGCCGGAAGACGATCGCATCAAAGCGATTAATGAAATCCGCATGGCGATCCATCAGGTTAGCCCCTTTCGTGAAGAGCCCGTGGATTGCGTTCTGTGGGTTAAAAATAGCCAACTCGTGCCGAATGATTACAACCCCAATAATGTGGCACCGCCAGAGAAGAAGCTGCTAAAAAAATCCATTGAAATTGATGGTTTTACCCAACCTATCGTGGTGACTAACACTCAATCTGACACAATGGAGATTGTTGATGGCTTTCACCGTCATGAAATTGGTAAAGGATCTAACACGTTAAAAACGCGCTTAAAAGGGTATTTACCGATTACCTGTCTGGGAGGGGATCGTAACGAGCGCATCGCAGCAACAATTCGCCACAACCGCGCTCGTGGACGCCATCAAATCACTGCAATGTCGGAAATCGTCCGTGAACTCAGCCAGTTGGGATGGGACGATAATAAAATTGGCAAAGAACTGGGAATGGACAGCGACGAAGTGCTGCGCCTGAAGCAAATTAACGGCCTGCAAGAACTGTTTGCCGACCGTCAATATTCCCGCGCCTGGACTGTCAAATAACTAAAGCTGGCGCAGGCGTTCAGCTGCTGCCAGCAACGTCGATTCCTTCTTGGCAAAACAGAGACGAATCAGTTTATGGGGGAAGGGATCGGCGCAAAATACCGACAGCGGGATCGCCGCCACGCCATGCTCCCGCGTCAGCCACTGGCAAAACTCAACATCATCCAGCGTAGACACGGCGCTGTATTCCACCAGCAAAAAGTAAGTACCTTCGCAGGGTAGTATCTCCAGCCGACTTTCACTTAAGGCGTTCACCAGAATATCGCGTTTCTGCCTATAAAAGTCCGGTAACGCAAGATAATGCTCAGGTTCTGCACGTAGCATATCCGCAAGCGCCAGCTGTGCCGGGGTATTCACCGAAAAGGTCAGATACTGATGCACTTTGCGGATCTCGGCACTGATGGGCGCAGGCGCAACGCAATAGCCCACTTTCCAGCCGGTCATATGATAGGTCTTGCCAAATGAAGAAACTGCCACCGCCCGCTCACGCAACTGCGGATGCGCCAGCACGCTGGCATGGCCCTGCTGTGAAAAGTTGATGTGCTCGTACACTTCATCACTAATAACAAAAATCTCGCGCCCGGCAATCGCCTGCCACAAAGCAGTGAAATCAGCCTGTTGCCAGACGGTGGCGCTGGGGTTATGCGGGGTGTTGAGGATCACCAGTCGGGTGCGCTCGCTTAACAATGCGGCAAATTCCTGCCAGTCAACGCGAAAATGCGGAGGTTGCAGTGCAATACGTTTCACTATTCCCCCAGAAAGCGCGATGGCGGGGGCGTAACTGTCATAGCTGGGATCAAAGCAAATCACTTCATCACCATTGCGCACCAATGCGGTAATCGCTGCATATAACGCTTCCGTCGCCCCTGCCGTTACGGTGATATCGCTATCGGCATCTGGTTGATAGCCATACAGCCGCGCGGTTTTCTCAGCAATCGCCTCGCGCAATGCCTGCACGCCGGCCATGGGCGCGTATTGATTTGCCCCCTGGGCAACGTGGTACGCCAGCCGCTCCTGTAAATAGCGCGGACCATCAAAATCAGGAAAGCCTTGCGACAGGTTAATCGCCTGGTGTTGCTGCGCCAGTGCGCTCATCTGGGTGAAAATAGTGGTGCCAAGTTGTGGAAGTTTGCTTTGTGGAATCAGAGGGTTATTTGTCATTTTTATTGTACCTGACGAAGTTGCGTGTTGAAGGCACTATAACACGATGCTAGTATTTGGCAATCAAGACGTTTAGATGTCTAAATAAAACAATAAGGACAACACAACATGCCTCACAATCCCATCCGCGTCGTCGTCGGCCCGGCTAACTACTTTTCACATCCAGGAAGTCTTAATCACCTGCTCGATTTTTTCACTGATGAACAGCTTTCTCGCGCGGTGTGGATCTACGGCGAACGCGCCATTGCTGCGGCGCAAACCAAACTTCCGCCAGCGTTTGGGCTGCCAGGGGCAAAGCATATTTTGTTTCGCGGTCATTGCAGCGAAAGCGATGTACAACAACTGGCGGCTGAGTCCGGTGACGATCGCAGCGTGGTGATTGGCGTCGGCGGCGGCGCACTGCTCGACACCGCGAAAGCCCTCGCCCGCCGTCTCGGTCTGCCGTTTGTTGCCGTTCCGACGATCGCCACTACCTGCGCAGCCTGGACACCGCTCTCCGTCTGGTATAACGATGCCGGACAGGCGCTGCATTATGAGATTTTCGACGACGCCAATTTTATGGTGCTGGTGGAACCGGAGATTATCCTCAATGCGCCGCAACAATATCTGCTGGCGGGGATCGGTGACACGCTGGCGAAATGGTATGAAGCGGTGGTGCTGGCTCCGCAACCAGAAACGTTGCCGCTAACCGTGCGTCTGGGGATTAATAACGCGCAGGCCATTCGCGACGTCTTGTTAAACAGGAGCGAACAGGCGCTTGCCGATCAGCAAAATCAGCAGTTAACGCAATCATTTTGCGATGTGGTGGATGCCATTATCGCCGGAGGCGGAATGGTCGGTGGTCTGGGCGATCGTTTTACTCGCGTTGCAGCGGCCCATGCCGTGCATAACGGTCTGACCGTGCTGCCGCAAACCGAGAAGTTTCTCCACGGCACCAAAGTTGCCTACGGTATTCTGGTGCAAAGCGCCTTGCTGGGTCAGGATGATGTGCTCGCGCAATTAACTGGAGCGTATCAGCGTTTTCATCTGCCGACTACGCTGGCGGAGCTGGAAGTGGATATCAATAATCAGGCGGAGATCGACAAAGTGATTACCCACACCTTACGTCCGGTAGAATCCATTCATTACCTGCCAGTCACGCTGACACCTGATACCTTGCGTGCAGCGTTCGAAAAAGTGGAATCGTTTAAAGCCTGACATACAAATTTAGCAGCAGCGCGCGCCGCCTTTTCCACCGTAGCGCGCGTCCTGCCGCTCACGGAAAAACTCCTCGTAGGTCATCGGCGTTTGATCAGGATGGTTAACCCGCATATGTTCGACATAGTTGTCGTAATCAGGCATACCGATCATCAGCTTCGCCGCCTGACCTAAATATTTTCCGGCTTTTGCCAGTGAATCAAACATCTAAACCTCCGGTAATACAAATGCCCTCCTGAATTATGAGGGCTTAATTGCTATCAACACGCTCGGGCTGAGAGTAAGGGGAACGCTCGGCATATTCCCCCACACTCTGACTTTAGTGCGCGCCTTTCGCCTGCGCCACGATCTCCTCGACATTTTCCGGCATTGGCTCATACGGCGTTTCTTTCGCCGTTGGCTTCGGCTCTTTCAATGCCGCCAGTGCCGTCTTAATCGAGAACAGTGCCAGAACCACCACGACCACCATAAAGAAGATGGTTAACCCAGCATCCAGACGGTTGTTGAACACCAGTTGCGCCAGTTGTGACTCAGTATACTGCGACGGAATATTGCCGCTGTCGATCATTGCCTGGAACTTGTTAGCAATCGCCAGGAAGCCGACTTTCGCATCCGGGCTAAACGCTTTCTGCCAGCCTGCGGTCAGGGTACAAATCAGCAACCAGGCCGTTGGTACCAGCGCCACCCAGGCGTAACGTTGACGTTTCATTTTGAACAGCACTACGGCACAGAGCATCAGCGCCATCCCTGCCAGCATCTGGTTGGCTATACCAAACAGCGGCCACAGAGTGTTAATACCGCCCAGCGGATCGACCACCCCCTGATGCAGGAAGTAGCCCCACGCCAGCACGCACAGCGCCGTTGCCAGCAGGTTAGCAGGCAGTGAATCGGTCCGTTTCAGGCCCGGAGAAACCACGCCCAGCAGATCCTGCAACATAAAGCGCGCAGCACGCGTACCTGCATCCACCGCCGTCAGAATAAACAGTGCTTCAAACAGAATGGCGAAGTGATACCAGAACGCCACATCCATCATGCCGCCCAGCGCGCCGTGCAGAATGTAGGCCATCCCCACCGCCAACGTCGGCGCACCGCCCGCACGGGAAATGATCGACTGTTCACCCACTTCGCTGGCAATCTGGTTTAGCGTATCCGGGGTAATCGCAAAGCCCCAGCTACTCACCACCTGCGCCGCAGAAGCGACCACATCCGTCGTTCCTGCCGGAGCCAGCACCGCCATCGGGCTGTTCATGGCGAAGTACACACCCGGATCGATGATACAGGCAGAAACCAGCGCCATAATCGCCACGAAGGATTCCATTAACATTCCGCCGTAGCCGATAAAACACGCCTGCCCTTCGTTCGCCAGCATCTTCGGCGTGGTACCGGAAGAGATCAGCGCATGGAAGCCAGACACCGCGCCACAGGCGATGGTGATAAACAGGAACGGGAACAGGTTACCAGTCCATACCGGGCCAGTACCATCAACAAATTTAGTCAACGCAGGCATGGTCAGCGTCGGGCGCATAATCAAAATGCCTACCGCCAGACCGACGATAGTCCCGATTTTCAGGAAGGTAGAGAGGTAGTCACGCGGAGCCAGCAGCAACCACACCGGCAGCACCGCCGCCACAAAACCGTAACCCACCAGCATCCAGGTCAACTGCACGCCGGTAAAGTCAAAGTACGGCGCCCAGGTCGGGCTTTCTGCCACCCAGCCGCCAGAGATAATGGCGAAAATCAGGAACACCAAACCGATGACCGACACTTCGCCAATACGCCCCGGACGCAGATAGCGCAGGTAGATCCCCATAAACAGCGCCAGCGGAATGGTAAACGCAACGGTATACGTTCCCCACGGGCTATGAGTCAGGGCTTTCACCACGATCATCGCCAGCACCGCCAGGATAATCACCATGATCATAAAGCAGGCTACCAGCGCAATCACCCCAGCAGTTGGTCCCATCTCTTCTTTGACCAGTTCACCCAGCGAGCGACCGTCGCGGCGCGTGGAAACAAACAGCACCATAAAGTCCTGCACTGCACCAGCGAGAACCACCCCGGCTAGCAGCCAGATCATCCCTGGCAGGTAACCCATTTGCGCCGCCAGTACCGGCCCCACCAGCGGGCCAGCTCCGGCAATGGCCGCAAAATGGTGACCGAACAGCACTTTTTTATCTGTCGGTACATAGTCCAGCCCGTCGTTATGGCGCACCGCTGGCGTCATACGCGTCGGGTCAACCGCCAGCACATTTTTGGCGATATACAGGCCATAAAAACGGTAAGCGATCAGATAGATACAGACCGACGCCACCACAATCCACAGTGCGTTGATCTGTTCCCCACGATTTAAAGCAATGTATCCCAGAGCAAATGCTCCCATTACAGAGAGCACTGTCCAGACGAGGTATTTCCCTGATTTGTTCATAGTTGTTATCCGTGTGCGTGTCCATAGAGATGTTACATTTTGTTTCTATAACATCTTTGTACGATTTAACAACACAGCAACCATGTAAATCGGAGTTGAAACCAATATTTAACTTCACAATGTTAACTCGATCACTCCGTTAACCGAGTTTTCCAACAATCTCATTTAATTCTGTCGGGCTCATCCCAAAACTGCCGTACCCAGCCGACAAGTGCAGCAACGCCGCCCCTGTTCATCGAAAACGACGATTTCCCAACTCTGATTTTGCCGCCCAAGATGCAACGGCTGGCAGACGCCGCGTACCTTGCCTTCAGACACCGGGCGATGATGGGTGGCGTTAAGTTCCGTGCCCACCACACACTGTCCGTCGCGGGTCATCATAAATCCGGCCATCGATCCCAGCGTTTCCGCCAGCGCTGCCGACGCGCCGCCATGCAGCAGGCCAAACGGCTGATGAGTACGGGTATCAACCGGCATTTCGGCTTCCAGCACATCATCGCCCAGACGGGTATACACAATTCCCAGATGCGCCACCATTGTGTTATCGCTGGTGGCGTTCAGTTCGTCGAGCGTTAAATGGCGTTTCCAGATCATGCTTATGCCCCCAGCGTTGAGCCGCCATCTACCACGATATCCTGTAGGGTGATATGGCTGGCGAGGTCAGAGGCGAGGAACAAAATCGTGTTGGCGATCTCTTGTGGACGGGCGATTTTCCCCAGCGGAATGCCGAGTTTAAACTGCTCGCCAAAGCCGCGAATACGCTGCTCTTCGGCGTCATCGCTCACCCACAGCGTGCGTTGCATATCGGTGTCGGTGGAACCCGGTGAAACCACATTACAGCGCACACCGCTACCCGCCAGTTCCAGTCCGACGCTCAACGCCAGGCTTTTCAGCGCCGCTTTCGACGCGCCATAAGCACTCATGCCAATACGCGGTGTGTGCGCAGCGTCGGACGCCACAGTGACAATCGCCCCGCCCCGTTGGCGACGAAACTGATTCATGGTCTGCTGGAACAGGTTAAACGCACCGCCGACATTGACCGCAAAAGTCTGTTGCCAGTCCTCCTTACTGAGCTGATCGGTCGCGCCCATGCGCAAAATTCCCGCCGCATTGACCAGCACGTCCAGTCGCTCCGTTTCAGCTAACAGTCGCTGACATACCTGCGCCACCTGCGCAGCATCGGCAACATCCATTACTTCGGTCGCAAAGGGATATTGCTCCTGAGCGAACGCTTGATCAAAACCTGTAACTTTTGCTCCCGCTTCAACAAACGCCAGCGCCGTGGCGTAGCCGATACCTTTCCCCGCGCCGGTTACCCAGACATTTTTACCGCTGAAATCCATTATTTCACCTCGCGGGAGAGTAGCTTCCACCAGGCGTCGATGGTCGGGTTTTTCGCCAGCATGACAAAATCGATATCGCCATGCACTTTGCGCCAGCGCGCCGCCAGCGCCATCATCCGCACCGAATCCAGACCGTAGTCGATCAGGTTGTCGTCATCGAACGGTTCATCGGACTCGTCCAGCAACGGCAGGATCACCTCACGCAGCGCCGCTTTGCTGGCGGGGATAGGTGCTGGCAGTAATTCTTCGGTCATCACCACCCGGCCAGAACGTCCGGCCACATATTTCAGCGACATCAAATGCTCGTCACGGCTGAAATCGGCCAGCGCATCCGCCACCATAAACGGTTTAATATCGCGCATAAATGCGTCGGTTGCGGTGGTCATACAGCCAATGTGGGCATATACCCCGGTAATAATCAGCTGGTTACGCCCACTCTCTTTGAGCATTTGCTCCAGCGGAGAACGATGAAACGCGCTGTAGCGCCACTTCACCAGCACCGTGTCGTCGGCATCTGGCGTCAGGCGCTCCACCACCTTTTGCTGTTCCGGCGAACGGGTCAGGCCCGGCCCCCACATATCATTCAACAGCGCCCGATCTTCATCGCTCTGATCTTTCGGCTGGGCAGTGTAATAAACCGGAATATTGTGCTGTTTGCAGTAGTCGCGCAGCGCCGCAATATTGGCGATCACCTGCTCCATCATCGGGCAGTTCTCACCCCAGAAGCTGACAAAATAATCCTGCATATCATGGATTAACAACGCGGCACGTTGCGGTTCAAAGGCCCAGTCGACTTTATTCTGCGGAATATCGTGAGACTCCGGCAGCGCGTAAGCCTGTAATTTTGGAATAGCCATCGTGTTCTCTCCTTCAGGCTGAAGCGCGTGACGCCAGCCACTGACGTAATTGTTTTTTATCGACTTTCCCGACCGCCGTCAGCGGAAGTGAATCCACACACTCCACGCGATCCGGTAATTTAAATTCGGCAATACCCTGTTCGCGCAGAAAACGACGCACCTGCACCGCGCGCAGCGGCTCTTTTACCACCAGATAAGCACAGCTTTTTTCGCCCATCAGCTCATCTTCCATACTCACCAGTGCGGCGTAGATCACCGCCGGATGGCGCAGCAGCAGGTTTTCGATCTCTTCGGCAGCGATCTTCTCGCCGCCACGGTTGATCTGATCTTTCTCGCGCCCCTGCACGGTGATGTAGCCCTCTGGATCAATAGAGATCAGATCGCCGGAACAGTAAAAACCGTTGGCATCAAAGGCGCTGGCATTGTGCTGTGGACTTTTGTAATAACCGCGGAAGGTATACGGCCCGCGCGTCATCAGGCGTCCAACTTCCCCTTGCGGCAGTGGATTTCCATCGGCATCGGCAACCCACACTTCATCGTCCGGGCACATTGGGTAGCCCTGGGTATGGATAATTTTCTCCGCGCTATCATCAAGTCGGGTGTAGTTCACCAGCCCTTCCGCCATGCCGAATACCTGCTGTAACTGGCAGCCAATCTCTGCGGGAATACGCGCCGCAAGCGTGGCAGAAAGACGTGCGCCACCAACCTGTAACAGTTTCAGCGAGGCAAGCTGCGCCCGGCTTTCGCCTTCAGCCAGTGCCTGCAACCACAGGCTGACTGCCGGTGGCACCAGCGCGGTGACGTTAACCTGATGTTTTTCAATCAATGGGAAGCAAAGCGTGGCGCTGGGATCGGCCGCCAGAACGACAGTGCCGCCAGCAAGAAATACCCCCAGCGATCCCGGCGAACTCATGGCGTAGTTATGAGCCGCCGGGATCGCGCACAGGTAGCGCGTCTGTTGTGTGAACTGACAAATCTCGACGCTACGGCGCACGCTGTAGTAGTAGTCGTTATGAGTGCGCGGGATCAGTTTCGGTGTGCCGGTGGTGCCGCCGGAAAGCTGGAAATAGGCCACTTCATCGGCAGGTGATGGCGTGGCAGTAAAATCCTCTGCCGGATGGTTAATCGCATCCTGCAAATTATGCTCGCCGCTATCGTTGTGCAGTTGCACCACGCGAATGGAGGAATGCTCTGTAACAAATGTGTTGAGGAAATCATCCCCGCTAAACAGCGCATGTTGGCGATCGGCAATCAGCAATGTGGGTTCAATCTGGCTGGCATAGGCGTTCAGTTCACTACGCTGATGGCTGAACAGCGCCAGCACCGGCGCAACGCCCAGTTTCAGCAGCGCGAAAAAGGTAATATAAAGTTCAGCGACGTTACCCAGTTGTACCAGCGCGGTTTCACCAGGTTTAATGCCCTGACGGCGCAAACTACAGGCGAGGTTATCCGCCGCCTGATTCAGCTCCCGGTAACTCAACTGCCGCTCGCCGTCGATAACCGCGATGCTATCACTCGCGGCGTGGCGGGTCAGAATGTCGGTCAGCGGCAAATCCTGCCAGTAACCTTTTTCCCGATAGCGACGGGCAAACTCTTCCGGCCAGCGGGTGAATGGAATGCTCATCCTCGCTCCTTAATGCAATCCAAAAACGTTCAACATGGTAGAAAGTTTGACGCCTGTTTCGCGCCACTCACCCAACGGTGACGACGCAGGCACAATCCCCGCTCCGGCAAACAGACGCACCTGATTTTCCCGCAGCTTCGCGCAGCGGATAGTCACCACCCACTCGCCGTTACCTTCGCTGTCACACCAACCCACAATGCCGCCAAACAGCTCACGGTCGAACGGCTCCAGATCAGCAATAACCTGGGTCGCGGCCTGATGAGGGAAACCACTCAGCGCGGGGGTCGGATGCAGCAGGCAGGCCAGAGTCAGTGCGTTTTCTTGCGAATTCGCTTTACCTTCAAAGGGAGTTGCGAGATGCCACAGCGTCGGCGTGGTGATCAATTGTGGAGAGGAGGGAACGTGTAACTCACTACTGCGTTCGCGCAGTACCTCTTTCATCGCCTGAGTCACTAGTTCATGTTCATGGCGATCTTTTTCTGACGCCAGCAGACGATTACCCGCTTCGCGATCGAGCACTTCATCCGGCTGACGACGCGCGGAACCGGCTAACGGAATAGAGCTAAAACGCTCGCCGTCTTTGCGCAGCAGCAGTTCCGGGCTGGCCCCGAGCAGAACGCCACCATCAGCCAACGGCACATGGAAGTTGTAACTAACCGGGTTTTGCGCAATCAACCGTTCCAGCAATACGCCGCTATCAATGGAGGCGTCAGTGGTGATATCAATCAACCGTGACAACACCACTTTGTCGACCTGCGGCGTGGCGGTAAGTGCGGCGGCGCGGGCAACCATTTGTTCAAACGTGGCTTGTTCCGGAATTGTCTGGCGTTCCACCACATTCAGCGACTGGCTGCGGGTGAAACGGCGTGCGGAAGCTTGTTTTTCCTGACGGGAGAACGACTGCCAGGATTCGGGAATATACAGCGATGAAGGCTGACGTGGATCGAAGGGAATCGCCCCGACCATCACCGGATTTTTAATGCCCTGCGCTTTGGCATCGGCAAACAGCGCGGCGAGTTTTTGCTGGAAGGGACTGTCGGGCGAATCCCCGTTCACAGCCGGTTCATCGAAGCGGGCGAAACATCCTGACGTCGTAAAACTGCGGTACGGCGACATAAAGAAAAAGCGATTGGGCGCAAGTGTTGCCATGGTCTGCTGTACTTCCTCAGCCAGTGACGTATCCATATCATCCTCCACAAAATGATAAAGGCTTTAATAATGATTATCATTTATATTTTCGGTCGCTAACCTAAAAGCAAACGCGCACTATGTCAACTCTTGAGGTAACGCAATCTGCAACTCAGGGTTGCATCTGGTTGTCGTTACAATGAAAATGAGAAGCATTAACTTCATTAATAACAGGACGCTGATTTGTGAGACTCGCCCCGCTCTACCGCACCGCTCTTCTACTAACAGGCTTTTTACTTTCAGGAATATCCGCAGTGCAGGCCGCCGACTGGCCGCGTCAGGTGACTGACAGCCGCGGCACTCATATGCTGGAAAGCCAGCCACAGCGCATCGTCTCAACCAGCGTCACGCTGACGGGTTCGTTGCTGGCGATTGATGCCCCAGTGATTGCCAGTGGTGCAACTACGCCAAATAACCGCGTCGCGGATGACCAGGGCTTTTTACGCCAGTGGAGCGAGGTGGCGAAAGAACGCAAACTGCAGCGCCTCTATATCGGGGAACCGAACGCCGAAGCCGTTGCCGCGCAAATGCCAGATCTGATTTTAATTAGCGCCACCGGCGGTGATTCGGCGCTGGCGCTGTACGATCAGCTTTCCACCATCGCGCCGACGTTAATCATCAATTACGACGACAAAAGCTGGCAGTCGCTGTTAACGCAGTTAGGCGAAATTACCGGGCATGAGAGACAAGCGGCAGAGCGGATTGCGCAGTTTGATAAGCAACTGGCGGCGGCGAAAGCGCAGATCAAACTGCCGCCGCAGCCGGTTACCGCCATTGTTTATACTGCTGCCGCGCACAGCGCCAATCTCTGGACGCCGGAATCAGCACAAGGGCAGATGCTGGAACAACTCGGCTTTACGCTGGCGAAGTTGCCCGCAGGGTTAAACGCCAGCCAAAGCCAGGGCAAACGCCATGACATCATTCAGCTTGGTGGGGAAAATCTGGCGGCAGGGTTAAATGGCGAGTCACTATTCCTGTTCGCTGGTGATCAGAAAGATGCCGATGCAATTTATGCCAATCCGCTGCTCGCGCACCTGCCTGCAGTACAAAACAAGCAGGTTTATGCGCTGGGAACCGAGACGTTCCGACTGGATTACTACAGCGCCATGCAAGTGCTGGAACGACTTAAGGCGCTGTTTTAAGCATTAACTGTCGGACGCTGTCACCTGCGGCGGCGTCTGGCGAAAACGCCGCAACTCCACCAGCACCAGCAACAACAACACGCCGATAATCAACAAAGCAAAACCGCTCGCGCTTGCGGAAGCCACCGGTGTCATCATCGCTCCCAAACCGCCCAGCAGCGCCGCGCCTATGGCATCGCCCGTCACGTTCTGTGCCGTCCACAAACCGTTAATCCGCCCTAACATCGCTTCCGGCGTCTGTGTTTGCAGCATTGTATATTGCAGCAACGAACTGACCGCGCTCAGCCAGCCGAACAGCGCCAGACAAACCACGCCTAAAATCCACATCGGCATCAGGCCAAACAGACCAATGGCGAGGAACGATCCCAGCGTGGAGAGCAACATCAACAACCCTGGTCGCGCGCTATGTGCCAGCTTCCCGCTGGTTAATGCGCCGATAGCAGCGCCGAGCGGGATCGCCGCATAGAGAAAACCAATCTGTGCCGCCGACATCTGCCAGTTGGTAGCCAGCGCCGGATACAGTACCCGCACCGCGCTCGCCATCGTCAATAAACCACCCAGCAGCGCAATGCCGCCCACCAGCGGACTGGCGAGCAGAAAACGAAATCCTGCCAGTAATGATTTCAACGGATGCTCACGCGGCTGCGGTGGCGGTGGCAACGCCGGAAGGCTTAACAACGGTAGCAAGGTAATAAACGTGCCCGCCGCCGCCAGCCCGTAGTTCCAGGCTACGCCGCCAGTCGCCAGCAGTAAACCGCCCATCATGGGCGAAATCACCGATCCCAGCCGCACGGTCAACATGGTGATCGCCCCGGCCTGCATTAAGTTTTCACGCCCTACCAGTGCAGGTGTCGCCGCCAGTAGCGCCGTAACGCCAAGTGACGCGAAAAAACCATCCCATAATCCGAGTAAATAGATTGCCAGCAAAGACGGCTCCGGCAGCAGCGCGTTCAGGCACAGTCCAATGAAGCCAATGCCACAGGTGCCGCGCGCCAGCAGAATCACTTTTTTGCGCTCATAGCGATCCGCCAGCACGCCGCCGACCATCAAACCGACAAACATCGCGCCGCCAGTCAGCGTCACCGAAAGCCCCACCTGCCAGGTAGAATGCGTCATCATCTGGATCTGCACCGGCACCGCGACGCCGAGCAAACCCAGAGAAACAATAGAGATAAAACGAGCGAGGAATACTGCGCGAAACGCCGGGTGCGTTTTCAACAGGCTGAGGTTAAGCAGCCAGGATTGTTTATTCATTACAATGCCTTGCCATCAAATATTTTAAATACCTATTCTTAGGCTGCACATGCTAACATATCCAAATAAGATCGATAACGATAATTAATTTCATTATCATGGAAGTTCGTATGTCTGGTTCTGTTGCCGTGACACGCGCCATTGCCGTGCCCGGATTGCTGTTATTACTGATTATCGCGACGGCATTAAGCCTGCTCATTGGGGCAAAATCACTCCCCGCTTCCGTCGTGCTGGAGGCCCTCTCCGGCACCTGCCAGAGCGCCGACTGCACTATCGTGCTCGACGCGCGACTGCCGCGTACCCTGGCCGGATTGCTGGCGGGCAGTGCGCTTGGGCTTGCCGGGGCGTTAATGCAAACCCTCACCCGAAATCCACTTGCCGATCCTGGTTTACTTGGCGTGAATGCCGGAGCCAGCTTTGCCATTGTGCTGGGTGCGGCGCTGTTTGGTTACTCATCCGCGCAGGAACAACTGGCGATGGCCTTCGCCGGGGCGCTGGTGGCCTCGTTGATTGTAGCCTTTACCGGCAGCCAGGGCGGCGGGCAATTAAGTCCGGTGCGTTTAACCCTGGCGGGCGTGGCGCTGGCGGCGGTACTGGAAGGACTGACCAGCGGCATCGCCCTGCTTAATCCTGACGTCTACGATCAACTGCGTTTCTGGCAAGCCGGTTCGCTGGATATTCGTAATCTACACACTTTAAAAGTGGTGCTGATCCCGGTGCTGATCGCCGGAGCAACTGCGCTATTACTGAGTCGCGCGCTGAACAGTTTAAGCCTTGGCAGCGACACCGCGACGGCGCTGGGCAGTCGCGTGGCGCGCACACAGTTGATTGGTCTGCTGGCGATTACCGTGCTTTGTGGTAGTGCGACGGCGGTAGTTGGCCCGATTGCCTTTATTGGCCTGATGATGCCGCATATGGCGCGTTGGCTGGTAGGTGCCGATCATCGCTGGTCGCTGCCCGTCACGCTACTCGCTACCCCTGCCCTGCTGCTGTTTGCCGATATCATCGGGCGTGTGATTGTGCCCGGCGAGCTGCGCGTTTCCGTGGTCAGTGCCTTTATTGGTGCTCCGGTGCTGATCTTCCTCGTGCGACGTAAAACACGAGGTGGCGCATGATTTACGTCTCTCGCCGATTAATCATCACCTGCTTACTGCTGATTACCGCCTGCGTGGTGGCGAGTGTCTGGGGATTACGCAGCGGTGCCGTCACGCTGGAAACCTCGCAGGTATTCGCCGCGCTGATGGGTGACGCACCGCGTAGTATGACGATGGTAGTCACCGAATGGCGTTTACCGCGCGTGCTGATGGCGCTGTTGATCGGCGCGGCGCTGGGCGTCAGCGGCGCGATTTTTCAGTCGCTGATGCGTAACCCACTCGGCAGCCCTGACGTAATGGGCTTTAACACCGGAGCGTGGAGCGGCGTGCTGGTGGCGATGGTGCTGTTTGGTCAGGATCTGACGGCTATCGCGCTGGCAGCAATGGCGGGCGGCATTGTCACCTCGCTGCTGGTCTGGCTGCTCGCCTGGCGTAACGGTATCGACACCTTTCGGTTAATTATTATCGGCATCGGCGTTCGCGCCATGCTGGTGGCCTTTAATACCTGGCTGTTGCTGAAAGCGTCTTTAGAAACGGCGCTAACAGCGGGTTTGTGGAATGCCGGATCGCTCAACGGCCTGACGTGGGCAAAAACCTCGCCTTCCGCGCCCATCATTATATTGATGCTCATTGCCGCCGCCTTACTGGTACGGCGAATGCGCTTGCTGGAGATGGGCGATGACACCGCCTGCGCGCTGGGCGTCAGTGTCGAACGTTCGCGTCTGTTAATGATGCTGGTGGCGGTGGTGCTTACCGCTGCGGCAACGGCGCTTGCCGGGCCGATTTCCTTTATTGCTCTAGTCGCGCCGCACATTGCCCGACGCATTAGCGGCACCGCTCGCTGGGGGCTGACCCAGGCGGCGCTGTGCGGGGCGTTGTTACTGCTGGCAGCAGATCTCTGCGCTCAACAACTGTTTATGCCGTATCAACTTCCGGTTGGTGTCGTTACCGTCAGCCTCGGCGGTATTTACCTTATCGTCTTGTTAATTCAGGAGTCTCGCAAAAAATGACCGAATCAGTAGCCCGTTTGCGCGGCGAACAGTTAACCCTCGGATATGGCAAATATACCGTTGCGGAAAATTTGACTGTAGAAATTCCTGATGGTCACTTCACGGCAATTATCGGGCCAAATGGCTGCGGTAAATCCACGTTACTGCGTACCCTAAGCCGCCTGATGACGCCTGCTCACGGGCATGTCTGGCTGGATGGCGAGCACATTCAACATTACGCCAGTAAAGAAGTTGCACGCCGGATTGGTCTACTGGCGCAAAATGCTACCACGCCGGGAGATATCACCGTGCAGGAGCTGGTAGCGCGGGGGCGTTACCCGCATCAACCGCTGTTTACCCGCTGGCGCAAAGAAGATGAAGAAGCGGTAACGAATGCGATGCAGGCCACGGGAATAACTCATCTGGCGGATCAAAGCGTGGATACCCTCTCCGGCGGACAACGCCAGCGGGCGTGGATCGCGATGGTGCTGGCCCAGGAAACGGCGATTATGCTGCTTGATGAACCAACGACCTGGCTGGATATCAGTCATCAAATTGATTTGCTGGAACTGCTAAGCGAACTGAACCGTGAGAAAGGCTATACCCTGGTGGCAGTGCTGCACGATCTTAATCAGGCCTGTCGTTACGCCAGCCATTTGATTGCATTGCGGGAAGGGAAAATTGTTGCTCAGGGAGCGCCGAAGGAGATTGTCACTGCTGAATTGATCGAGCGCATTTACGGTCTGCGCTGCATGATTATTGACGATCCGGTAGCCGGAACGCCGCTCGTGGTGCCGCTCGGAAGAACGGCACCTTCAACCGCAAAGATTTAAACTAAGTGGTCTGCCATCATGGCATCCTGTTTTCTGGATGCCATCGCATGGCGCAACAGCACGCCACCACAAGCCACCATACCGCCGATCAACGCGGAAAGGATCACAATAATCGCTTTGCCCGGACCGTCTTTTTTCACCGGCAAAGTCGGACGCAACTGATATTTAAACGGCGTAAAATCAACATCGTTGACATTTGCTTTTGTTAATTGTTCTACAAGATACTGACGATTACGTAATTCACCATTCAGTTCCGCAACATCGGTGACCGCTTTTTCAATTTCCAGTTTGCGTTCAATACCGTCTGCGCCGAGAGAAATAGAAAAATCAGGGTCATCTTTTACTGCCTGACCATTACTGTAAACAGGTTTTTTAATGCCTGCTGCATTAGCAATATCGAGTGAATAATTGAGCCGCTGAATGTTTGCATCAAGTTGGTTTTTCGTTTTAATGCGATCCTGCGCCAGCTTTTCTTTTTCAAACTGGGTTCTGATTTCCAGCTTATTACGCACATTTTCTAGCGACTCTTTCACCACCAACGCAGAGATATAATCGATATACCCGGCCAACACTTTCTGTGCCTCTTCACTGGTGGGTGCGGTGAAACTTAGCGTCCAGGAGGTATACAATGACGGTTCATCTTTTTTCTTACTGGCATTGTCATCCACCGCTTTCATTTTTTCGCTCAATGCGACAATTGCGCGATGCAAATCTAGTTCGTCGATTTTCGCCTCTTTCAATTGGTCCATCACATAAGGTGATGAACGCAAGTATTCTTCCAGCAAGCTAACAGACTGAAACTTCTTGATAAACAGGTTAAATGCTTCTGTACGATCAATTTTGATATCCAGATCCAGTACCCGAAGGTTAGTAAATGTTTTCTCCAGATCTTGCCATTGCACAGGTTCTGCCGGCGTTATAACCGCCGCACTGGTCCACTTTTGCGGTAGGATAAATGACACCAGCAACCCGATACAGGCAAAGGCAAAAACGACAGCCATGATCTGTTTTTTTGCGTGCCATAAAACTTCGATAAGATTAAGTAAATCAATTTCATTATTACCGGCTGGCGCCAGATGATAATCGGGAAAATGCGAGTCGCTTTCCTGCTTAATATTCAGTGTTGACATACGGTATAACCTGAAAATGAGTCCAATGAGGGTAAATTTCCACGGCGCACACTTTACCAGTTGGTGAGAATTATCCGAAGCTGAACTTTGTAAATTCCACGCAGCAAACGCAATGTTTGGCGCATTTTCAGACAAACCACTCAGTAAATATTAATACGATAAATAACAAAATCCATAATTATTTATCGTAATTATGGATTCGCATTTAAGATAAAGTTATTTATTTAGCGCGGCACGAATAATTGGTCCAATTTTTTCAAATGCGATTGGAGAAATAATATCCACATGCGCGCAATCCTGGCGATAAATATCCAGCTTTGCTATCCACGGCGACCAGGCGCGTTCGGGGCTCGTACCTTCCTGAAGTGTACGCTCCGCAACAAACAGCGTCGCTTTGCCATCAAACGGTTCACTATGGGCGGTGGTTAATAGCCGCACTGCATCGGCATAATTGCCTTCAATGGTGGTAAACAACTCTGTCGACGCCGTTCCCTGCTGGGCTGCCAGAAAGGCCTCGCGCTCGCGGTTAATCTCCGCCAGCACTTCCGAGTCCAGACCATTGGCTTCTTTTTCCTGCCAGTTTTGCGTTTCTGGCGGCCAGGTATCCAGCAAGCCAAGAAATGCCACCTGTTCGCCACGGGCACGCAGCCGCGCCGCAATGCCCTGCGCCAGCGTACCGCCCAGCGAATACCCCAGCAGGTAATAAGGACCGTGCGGTTGTTGCTCAAGTAACGTTGCCAGATGCGCTTCGCAGACTTCATCCAGATTTGCCGCCGTCTGCATGGGTCCATAAGGGCGCGGCGACTGAATACCGATAATCGACCACTGTGGATCGAGATAACGCGAGAGCACGCTAAACTGCCAGGCAAAACCGGACGCCGGATGGAAACAAAACAGCATCGGGCCATTACCTTCACGCAACGACAGAATGGTTTCGAATCCCATACGCCGGGAGCTGTCTTCTTCACCATCAATAATCGTTGCCAGTTTGGCGACGGTTGACGCGACCATCACCTGCCCCGGCGTCACCTGGCGGGCAAACTGTCGGCTTAACTGCGCTGCCAGTTTCATTGCCAGTAGTGAATGACCGCCAAGCGCAAAGAAATCAGCATCGGCATCCTGCACGTCACAACCCAGCAACGACGCGAATGCCGCGGCGATAATCGTTTCACTGCCCGCTTTCGGCGCACGCCCCGGCGCTTGTGCCTTCAGTTCAGGCAACGGTAAGGCTTTGCGATCCAGTTTGCCATTGGCGCTAAGTGGTAACTGTGGAAGTTGCAGCAGAACCACGGGCACCATATGCGGTGGCAATGTTTCGCGAAGCTGCGCCTGCAATGCGCTGGTATCCAGCGGCAGGCCTGATTGCGACACCAGATAGCCCACCAGTTGACGCGCATCACCACCAGTGGCTGCCGCCTGGTTAATTACACAGGCATGAGTAACAGCCTGTTCGACATCCGGCAGCGCCTGCATCACGCGGTCGATTTCGCCCAGTTCGATACGCTGCCCGCGAATTTTTAGCTGATCGTCACTGCGCCCGAGGTACTCCACCGCGCCGTTATCCAGCCAGCGGGCAACGTCTCCAGTACGGTACATCCGTTCACCTGGGGCAAAAGGATCGGCAATAAAGCGGCTGGCGGTCAGATCGGGTCGTCCAAGATACCCCTGCGCCAGTTGAATGCCGGTGAGATAGAGATCTCCCGCCACACCCGGCGGCACCGGATGCATCATCGCATCGAGAATGCGCAGGCCCGTGTTCCACACCGGATAACCAATCGGCACGCTGCTGCCGCGCACCTGTGCCAGTTCTTCGCCAAAAGCCGGATACCAGCTGACATCTACCGCCGCTTCCGTCGGGCCATACAGATTATGTAACGGCGCACCGGTTAACTGCTGCCATTCGCGGCATAAATCGGCCGGTAAGGCTTCACCGCTACAGAAAACCTGTTTCAACGTCGCGCAACTTTGGCGAGCGGTTTGTGGTGTCAGCGAAGCAACAAACGCCGCCAGCATCGACGGCACAAAGTGCGTGGTCGTTACGCCATATTCGGCAAAGAATTGCTGCATAGCGAGCGGGTCGCGGTGCGCTTCCGGTTCAGCCATCACCAGTTTCGCCCCGGCAATAAACGGCCAGAAAAACTCCCACACCGAGACATCAAAACTGCACGGCGTTTTTTGGGCAACGACATCTTCGCCCGTGAGCGGGTAATGATTTTGCATCCAAAGCAGGCGGTTAACGATAGCCGTCTGCCCGACCATTACCCCTTTTGGCCTGCCGGTGGAGCCAGAGGTAAAGATGATATAAGCCGTGTGATGCGGTTGTGAAAGTTGCAGCGGCGCACTGCCCTGTGCGGTAAGCGGGGCGTTATAGCAAAGGCTGGTTAAATCAGGAACATCGGCAAAGCGCGGCAGTTGATCGTCGGTGGTGATTAACAGTGACGGACGCGCATCTTCCAGCATCATCTTCAGGCGATCGTCCGGATAGCCGGTATCCAGCGGTAACCAGGCCGCACCTGCTTCAACAATCGCATGTAGCGCCAGGGTCAAAAAGACCGAGCGCGGTAGTGCCACCGCCACGCTGTCCCCTGGTTTAACGCCGCGCTCACGCAGCAGATTCGCCAGCGCCACCACCTGCTCGCGCATTTCCCGATAGCTAAACTGGTAACGCGCATCTGCCAGCGCCGGAGCATCCGGTGTTTTTGCCGCTTGTTCTGCCACCAGCGCGCTAAGCGTGGTTTCTGGAATCTCAACCTGAGTGGCGTTGATCTGCGCCAACTGCGCATACTCACCTGGCAGCATAATATCGACATCGCCGCACAACAGCGCCGGATCCGCGGCGAACTGGGCGATCAGCATTTTCAGGCGTTCAGCATGCTGGATTAACGTTGGCTCAGCGTAACGCTGTTTATTGGCGAGGATCTCAATACTCAAATCACCGTGTTCATCCAGGAACAGGGCCAGCTCAAGGTCATTAACCGGACCGGTTGCCAGGGTATGGGTTTGCGCCTGTACACCAGGAATATCCAGCTGGTAATCAAATACCTTGATATTGAGTACCGGACCGAACAACAGTTCCTCTCCCACCGCGCGTCCGCTGTCACGGACAATCTGTTCTGCATCGTAACGTTGATGGCGACGCATTTTTTTCAGTTGAGCCGCCAGTCGGGTTGCCAGTTCCGGCAGCGTTTCTTGCGCCGCAATGTGAATACCCAACGGCAAAACGTTGAGCACGGGTCCGGTCGCCGTCAACGCTGCCGATCCCAGGCGGCGCATAAAGATAAATCCGGCGGCGTAGTCCATTCGGTTGCACAATCGCCCCAGCCACAAAGCCGCCAGCGCAAGGGCTAAATCGGTACGCTGCACACCTGAAAGTTGCGTAGCCAGCTGGCGGAATTCCCCGTCGGTAAATTCCAGTTTCAGGCGTAAAATATCTGCCGAAGCGCTGCGCCCCGGTAAAGGTGCCGGAGAAAGTGACGCGGGCGGCGGCAGTTGACGACGCTGTTCCGCCCAGAATGCCGCATCACGCTGCCAGGCCTCGCTTTCACGGTATTGCTGGTACTCTTCCACCACATCAGCGAAAGGCGTAAACGGCGAAGCAGGCGTTGGTTCGCCACGCAGCCATGCGCGGTAAATGTTGGCGATCTGGCGGGTAATGGCCGGGAAACTGAAGCCATCGACCAGCAAATGGTGATAACGCTGATACCAGTACCAGCGGTTATACGCCACCTGTATCAGCTGATGAAAGACCAGTGGTTTACCGCTATCGACGCGCAGATTTTGTTGCAAATCTGCCTGCATTAATGCCTGCGCAGTACCGTGCGGATCAATGTTGGTTCTCAGGTCGATAATTTCTGGCAGTTCGAACGTCAGCGCATCATCGACCCACTGCCAGACTTCGCCGTTATCTTCCGTAAAACGCATCCGCAACGTATCTGCTTGCGCTAATCCGGCAACCACCGCGCGGGCCAGTAATGACGCATCAACCTCTCCGGTTAACTCAACGTAATGCGCCACGCTCCAGGCGGAGGGTAAATCCGACAGTTTTTCTGCCATCCAGATGCCGGGCTGTGCAGCGACCAAAGGTAAATGCTGGCTCATTGCGCCTCCTGCAACTGGGTGAAATTCGCCGGTGTCAGAGTACGCCAGTGGGCTTCCAGCCACTGCTGGCAGGACGCCTGTGACTGCGGCTGACACACAACGTCCCAGCCTGCCGGTAACGCGCATTGTTGCGGCCACAGACTGAATTGCCCCTGCGCATTGCGCAAAATGTAAAACGCTCCCTGTGGATCATCGAAGGGATTACTGAATGCCATATTCAACTCCTGTCATGGAAAAGCGGTTGCCAGAGGTCGATTAGCCCCTGCATCAAGCCACCGCGCCAACAAAGCGCATCATGTCCGCCGTCAACCTGACGCCAGAAAATGGATTCTTTTATGGGGTGTAATTGCGCATACAGCGCCTGATTGGCCCGCATGATCATCGGCTCGCGAATACCCGCTTCCAGCACAATGCGCAGACCTTCGGCGCTAACTTCACCAGCTTTTAGCTGTTCAAGTAACACGCCCTCTTGCTGCCCGCCCCGATGCGGCCACCAGTACGATCCTGACTGGCTTAATACACAACCAAAGCGTTCAGGCCAGTGCAGTCCGGCATACAGCGCGGAAAGCCCACCAAAACTTTGCCCGGCGACCACGGTGCAATCGGCACGATCGCTAAAAGGGGCAATAGCTTTCACCAGGGGTAATAACTCTTGCTGTACTGCCAGCCAGAAATCGGCATTACACGGCAGTTCGTGGGCGCGGTGCGTGGTGTCGATAGCGTCGATCAACACATACACGGCGGGAGGAAGTTGCTGACGATGGGTCAGCGAAGTCAGCGCAGGCCAGACAGGCATACTTTGCGCCCAAAATTCGCCATCAAGCAAAACTGCCAGCGGACGTTCTCCTGCTGTTACATCTCCGGTGGTAAAAATCCATACACGGCGTGAATTTTTCAACCGTTCACTTTTCCAGATAATTTCTTTGGCAGGTATTTCTGGCGCTTGCGGACAATCCCAACCAGGTTGCAGAGGCGCTTGCGGCATTTCGAGTGCAGAGACAGCGTGCCCTCGACCGCCTTTCCAGCTTTGTGGATTCAGCGGATCGGCTATCGCCTGGGGTAATAGTTTTCGCCAGCCTTCACGCAATTCGAGGCGATCGGGGGATGGTGCAGAAAAAATGTCATCGCGTTCGCTGGGAACAAAACAGTAGCTGCCGCGCCATTCGGCATTGAGTTGTGTCGTCCACAGCCAGACATCGGTACCTGCAATTCGCTGCATCGACTGGGGGCGGCTATTTTGATGGTGATCGGTGACGCCAGTGATGTAGACCCATACGCGCTTTATCGTCGAGTAGTCTTCAGAACCTTGTGGATCACGCCACCAGAAAGTGACCTCAAACATTTCGTCATTAAGACGCTGCCATTCAGGGCCATGTTTCGACTGCCACCAGCTATCACTTCCCACCTTTAACGCCGCCACATCATAACCTTATGTTTATTGTGAATTTTTTCATTGATCGCAGAAATATATTGATAATATTATTGATAACTATTTGCATTTGCAATAGCGTAATGGCGCGCCGTGGGAAGCGCGGACATTTATTAACCAACTGCACTGCGTGTCTTTCAGGATCAAAGGTTTTCGCGGTAGCGGGATGCGTCGTGTTGATGACGACCATGCCCGACAGTTGCAATTCGTGGCAAAAATGCAGGAATAAAACAATGAACAAGAAGATTCATTCCCTGGCCTTGTTGGTCAATCTGGGGATTTATGGGGTAGCACAGGCACAAGAGCCAACCGATACTCCTGTTTCACATGACGATACCATTGTCGTTACCGCCGCCGAGCAGAACTTGCAAGCGCCTGGCGTTTCTACCATCACCGCAGATGAAATCCGCAAAAACCCCGTTGCCCGCGATGTGTCGGAAATCATCCGTACCATGCCAGGCGTTAACCTGACCGGCAACTCCACCAGTGGTCAACGTGGTAATAACCGCCAGATTGATATTCGCGGCATGGGGCCGGAAAACACGCTGATTTTGATTGACGGCAAGCCGGTCAGCAGCCGCAACTCAGTACGTCAGGGCTGGCGCGGCGAGCGCGATACCCGTGGTGATACCTCCTGGGTGCCGCCTGAAATGATTGAACGTATTGAAGTTCTGCGTGGTCCGGCAGCTGCGCGTTATGGTAACGGCGCTGCGGGCGGCGTGGTTAACATCATTACCAAAAAAGGCAGCGGTGAGTGGCATGGCTCCTGGGATGCTTATTTCAACGCCCCAGAACATAAAGAGGAAGGTGCCACCAAACGTACCAACTTCAGCCTGACCGGTCCGCTGGGAGATGAATTCAGCTTCCGTCTATATGGCAACCTCGACAAAACCCAGGCCGACGCGTGGGATATTAACCAGGGGCATCAGTCCGCGCGTGCCGGTACATATGCGGATACGCTGCCCGCCGGGCGCGAAGGGGTGATCAACAAGGATATTAATGGCGTAGTTCGCTGGGACTTCGCGCCTCTGCAATCACTCGAACTGGAAGCAGGCTACAGCCGCCAGGGCAACCTGTATGCGGGCGACACACAGAACACCAACTCCGATTCCTATACCCGCTCAAAATATGGCGATGAAACTAACCGCTTGTATCGCCAGAACTACTCACTGACCTGGAACGGCGGCTGGGATAACGGTGTGACCACCAGCAACTGGGTACAGTACGAACACACGCGTAACTCGCGTATTCCGGAAGGTCTGGCGGGCGGCACCGAAGGGAAATTTAACGAAAAAGCGACACAGGATTTCGTCGATATCGATCTTGATGACGTGATGTTGCACAGCGAAGTTAACCTGCCGATTGATTTTCTCGTTAACCAGACGTTGACGCTGGGTACGGAGTGGAATCAGCAGCGGATGAAGGACTTAAGTTCCAACACCCAGGCGCTGACCGGAACGAATACCGGTGGTGCTATTGATGGCGTGAGCGCCACCGACCGTAGCCCATATTCAAAAGCAGAAATTTTCTCGTTGTTTGCCGAAAACAACATGGAGCTGACTGACAGCACCATCGTAACGCCAGGGCTGCGTTTCGATCATCACAGCATTGTTGGCGATAACTGGAGCCCGGCGCTGAACATATCGCAAGGTTTAGGCGATGACTTCACGCTGAAAATGGGCATTGCCCGCGCCTATAAAGCGCCGAGCCTGTACCAGACCAACCCGAACTACATTCTCTACAGTAAAGGTCAGGGCTGTTACGCCAGCGCGGGCGGCTGCTATCTGCAGGGGAACGATGACCTGAAAGCGGAAACCAGTATCAACAAAGAGATTGGTCTGGAGTTCAAACGCGACGGCTGGCTGGCGGGTGTGACCTGGTTCCGTAACGATTATCGCAATAAGATTGAAGCGGGCTATGTGGCTGTAGGGCAAAATGCGGCTGGCACCGATCTCTACCAGTGGGATAACGTGCCGAAAGCGGTGGTTGAAGGTCTGGAAGGATCGTTAAACGTACCGGTTAGCGAAACGGTGATGTGGACCAATAACATCACTTATATGCTGAAGAGTGAAAACAAAACCACGGGCGACCGTTTGTCGATCATCCCGGAATATACGTTGAACTCAACGCTGAGCTGGCAGGCACGGGAAGATTTGTCGATGCAAACGACCTTCACCTGGTACGGCAAACAGCAGCCGAAGAAGTACAACTATAAAGGTCAGCCAGCGGTTGGACCGGAAACCAAAGAAATCAGTCCATACAGCATTGTTGGCCTGAGCGCGACCTGGGATGTGACCAAGAATGTCAGTCTGACCGGCGGCGTGGACAACCTGTTCGACAAACGTTTGTGGCGTGCGGGTAATGCCCAGACCACGGGCGATCTGGCAGGAGCCAACTATATCGCAGGTGCCGGGGCGTATACCTATAACGAGCCGGGACGTACGTGGTATATGAGCATTAATACTCACTTCTGAAGCTAACGTCAGATTGTTGACAAAGTGCGCGTAGTTCATGCCGGATGCGGCGTGAACGCCTTATCCGGCCTACAAAAATCTTGCCAATTCAATATATTGCAGGACCACGTAGGCCTGATAAGCGTAGCGCATCAGGCAGTTTTGCGTTTGTCATCATTCTCTAATATGGTTGACATGAAAACTACGCATACCTCCCTCCCCTTTGCAGGACATACGCTGCATTTTGTTGAGTTTGATCCGGCGAGTTTTCGCGAGCAGGATTTACTCTGGCTGCCGCACTACGCACAACTTCAACACGCTGGACGTAAACGTAAAACAGAGCATTTAGCCGGGCGGATCGCTGCAATTTATGCGCTGCGGGAATATGGCTATAAATGTGTGCCTGCAATCGGCGAGCTACGCCAACCTGTGTGGCCTGCGGGGGTATACGGCAGCATTAGTCACTGTGGGACTACGGCATTAGCCGTGGTTTCCCGTCAACCGATTGGCATTGATATTGAAGAGATTTTCTCTGCACAAACCGCAAGAGAATTGACAGACAACATTATTACACCAGCGGAACACAAGCGACTTGCAGACTGCGGTTTAGCCTTTCCTCTGGCGCTGACACTGGCATTTTCCGCCAAAGAGAGTGCATTTAAGGCAAACAAGATACAGGCCGCTCCAGGCTTTCTGGATTATCAGATAATTAGCTGGAATAAACAGCGGATCATCATTCGACGAGAGGATGAGCAGTTTGCTGTGCACTGGCAGCTTAAACAAAAGATAGTCATAACGCTGTGCCAACACGATTAATTGACAACATCTGGTACGGTTCGCCCGCAGCCATCACTAACCGCGGGCGAAAGTGTAAAGCAGGTGCCTTACCACCCTGACCTGACAACCGGATATGCGGGGATTGCTCCCCGCACAACGGCTACTTCTTCGGTTCGTAAGCGAGAACAGCCTTAAACTCAATATTACGTTCCTTTACCGTGAACTCACACAGCGAGTCTCCGACCAGAAGCGTAAATCCCAGCACCGTTAAACACAGCACTATGACTGCCACAAGGGCATATTTCGTCAGCATGTTTATATTGCCTCCATGCGAAGAAGGGACTACCATCCGAGTTGTTGAGGTTCGGAGTGGCAGCCCCAGGGTTGATAGAAATATCTCCTGGGGCTTCATCTTTCCAGACCTCAGAGTAAACCTGAAACCGGAAAGCTTCAGGCACCCGCAGTTATCTTACCCTTCCTTAGCAAAATAGCTGTTTATTTATACAGCAAATCCTGTTTCGGACTTCTGTCGGCAAAACTGATCATTGCCCTTAAAACGAAATCGCCCGCAGCCATCACTGACCGCGGGCGAAAGTGTAAAGCAGGTGCCTTACCATCCTGACCTGACAACCGGATATGCGGGGATTACTCCCCGCACAGCGGCTACTTCTTCGGTTCGTAAGCGAGAACAGCCTTGAACTCAATATTACGTTCCTTCACCGTAAACTCACACAGCGAGTCTCCGACCAGAAGCGTAAATCCCAGCACCGTCAAACACAGTACTATGACTGCCGCAAGGGCATATTTCGTCAGCATGTTTATATTGCCTCCATGCGAAGAAGGGACTACCATCCAAATTGTCTGGTTTGGAGTGGCAGCCCCAGGGTTGATAGAAATATCTCCTGGGGCTTCATCTTTCCAGACCTCAGAGTAAACCTGAAACCGGAAAGCCTCAGGCACCCGCAGTTATCTTACCCTTCTTTAGCAAAATAGCTGTTTATTTATACAGCAAATCCTGTTTCGGACTTCTGTCGGCAAAACTGATCATTGCCCTTAAAACGAAATCGCCCGCAGCCATCACTGACCGCGGGCGAAAGTGTAAAGCAGGTGCCTTACCACCCTGACCTGACAACCGGATATGCGGGGATTACTCCCCGCACAACGGCTACTTCTTCGGTTCGTAAGCGAGAACAGCCTTAAACTCAATATTACGTTCCTTTACGGTGAACTCACACAGCGAGTCTCCGACCAGAAGCGTAAATCCCAGCACCGTTAAACACAGCACTATGACTGCCACAAGGGCATATTTCGTCAGCATGTTTATATTGCCTCCATGCGAAGAAGGGACTACCATCCAAATTGTTCAGGTTTGGGTAGGTAGCCCCAGGGTTGATAGAAATATCGTCCTGGGGCTTCATCTTTCCAGACCTCAGAGTAAACCTGAAACCGGAAAGCTTCAGGCACCCGCCGTTATCTTACCCTTCCTTAGCAAAATAGCTGTTTATTTATACAGTAAATCCTGTTTCGGACTTCTGTCATTCATTATCCGATCCGCAACTGGGCCAGGCTTTTTTTCTGCCCTCCCAGCTCGTCAAAATTCTCCTCCGCCAGCCAGCTCTGCAGCACCTTGCCACATTGCGGCCATTCGCTATCAATAATCGATAACCAGTCGCTGTCACGGTTACGCCCTTTGCGCACGATTTTCTGCCGGAAACGACCTTCAAAAACAAAACCTAAACGTTCAGCAGCGCGGCGTGATGCCAGATTAAGCGAATCACATTTCCACTCCACGCGCCGATAATTATGAGCAAACGCGCATTGCAAAAGTAACCAGATCGCTTCTGTACCGAGCACGCTATTTTTCATTCGCGGTGACCAGGTAACATGGCCGATTTCAACCGAACCATGTTCGCGTTCGATTGCCATAAAACAGACCAGCCCAACGGCCCGCGCAGAACGATTATCAACCACGGCAAAGGGTACCAGTGAAAGATCATTCACTTTGCCAGCAATCCATGACTCGGTAGCAACAACACTTGCCGGACGACTGCTGGCAAGCCACGTCCAGTCACGTTCGTCTGGCGCCTGAGCATATGCATCAAACAGATCGCCTGCGTGACGTTGCGCGTCTAGTGGCTCCAGTCGACACCATTGTCCTTCCAGTAAATGACGCGGTAAAACCGCTGCACCTTGCCAGTCCGGCAGCGCATCGCCGACCGTCTGTCCATATTGATTAATTTCCGGCACGACCTTCCCCTTTTGCTGATGTTTTAAACTGTTATATCAGTTCGCAATCATAACAAGAAAGAAACATTCCAGAACTTCCGCATCTCGCCCAGCCGCTCCCACTTCTATACTGAAATGAAAACGCCAACATAAGAGAAACCTATGCCATTACCCAATTTTCATGTTTCTGAACCTTTTACCCTCGGTATTGAACTGGAAATGCAGGTGGTTAATCCGCCGGGCTATGACTTAAGCCAGGACTCTTCAACGCTGATTGACGCGGTTAAAAATGAGATCACTGCCGGAGAGGTAAAGCACGATATCACCGAAAGTATGCTGGAGCTGGCGACGGATGTTTGCCGTGATATCAACCAGGCTGCCGGGCAATTTTCAGCAATGCAGAAAGTCGTATTGCAGGCAGCCGCAGACCATCATCTGGAAATTTGCGGCGGTGGCACACACCCGTTTCAGAAATGGCAGCGTCAGGAGGTATGCGATAACGAACGCTATCAACGAACGCTGGAAAACTTTGGCTATCTCATCCAGCAAGCGACCGTTTTTGGTCAGCATGTCCATGTTGGCTGCGCCAGTGGCGATGACGCTATTTATTTGCTGCACGGCTTGTCACGGTTTGTGCCGCACTTTATCGCCCTTTCCGCCGCGTCACCGTATATGCAAGGAACGGATACACGCTTTGCCTCCTCACGACCCAATATTTTTTCCGCCTTTCCCGATAATGGCCCGATGCCGTGGGTCAGTAACTGGCAACAATTTGAAGCCCTGTTTCGCTGTCTGAGTTACACCACGATGATCGACAGCATTAAAGATCTGCACTGGGATATTCGCCCCAGCCCCCATTTTGGTACGGTGGAAGTTCGGGTGATGGATACCCCGTTAACTCTTAGCCATGCGGTAAATATGGCAGGATTGATTCAGGCTACCGCCCACTGGTTACTGACGGAACGCCCGTTCAAACATCAGGAGAAAGATTACCTGCTGTATAAATTCAACCGTTTCCAGGCCTGCCGTTATGGTCTGGAAGGCGTCATTACCGATCCGCACACCGGCGATCGTCGGCCTCTAACGGAAGACACCTTGCGTTTACTGGAAAAAATCGCCCCTTCCGCACATAAAATTGGTGCGTCGAGTGCGATTGAGGCCCTGTATCGCCAGGTTGCCAGCGGCCTGAATGAAGCACAATTGATGCGCGATTTCGTCGCCGATGGCGGCTCGCTGATTGGGTTGGTGAAAAAGCATTGTGAGATCTGGGCCGGTGACTAAGCCGGGAATTGCCTTACAGAAGAATATCCCTGACAATGGTGTTTTAACTTACATTTAACAATGTTATGAAACACCCTTTAGAAACCTTGACCACCGCAGCTGGCATCTTGCTGATGGCTTTTCTCTCTTGCCTGCTGCTGCCCGCCCCCGCACTGGGGCTGACGATGGCCCAGAAACTGGTGACCACGTTCCGTCTGATGGATCTGAGTCAACTTTACACTTTGTTATTTTGCCTGTGGTTTTTAGTGCTGGGCACTATTGAGTATTTTGTTCTGCGCTTTATCTGGCGACGCTGGTTCTCGCTGGCGGATTAAACGTCGATTATCGTCGTGCTTCGCGGCATACTTTGCTTATTCTCCTTCGCCTAAAGGAACGTTTATGGATAAGCAATCACTGCACGAAACGGCGAAACGCCTGGCCCTTGAGTTACCCTTTGTCGAGCTTTGCTGGCCGTTTGGCCCGGAGTTTGATGTCTTTAAAATTGGCGGCAAGATTTTTATGTTGTCGTCAGAACTGCGCGGCGTTCCCTTTATCAATTTGAAGTCCGATCCACAAAAATCCCTGTTAAATCAGCAGATATATCCAAGCATTAAGCCTGGGTATCACATGAATAAAAAGCACTGGATTTCGGTCTATCCCGGCGAAGAAATCTCCGAAGCGTTACTTCGCGATCTGATCAACGATTCATGGAATTTAGTGGTTGATGGCTTAGCTAAACGCGATCAAAAAAGGCTGCGCCCTGGCTAAAACGTAAATCTATAGCGCATTTTTCTCGCTTACCATTTCTCGTTGAACCTTGTAATCTGCTGGCACGCAAAATTACTTACACATGGAGTCTTTATGGATATCATTTCTGTCGCCTTAAAGCGTCATTCCACTAAGGCATTTGATGCCAGCAAAAAACTTACCCCGGAACAGGCCGAGCAGATCAAAACTCTACTGCAATACAGCCCATCCAGCACCAACTCCCAGCCGTGGCATTTTATTGTTGCCAGCACTGAAGAAGGCAAAGCGCGTGTTGCCAAATCCGCCGCCGGTAATTATGTGTTCAACGAGCGTAAAATGCTTGATGCCTCGCACGTCGTGGTGTTCTGCGCGAAAACTGCGATGGACGATGCCTGGCTGAAGCTGGTTGTTGACCAGGAAGATGCCGATGGCCGCTTTGCCACGCCGGAAGCGAAAGCCGCGAACGATAAAGGTCGCAAGTTCTTCGCCGATATGCATCGTAAAGATCTGCATGATGATGCAGAGTGGATGGCAAAGCAGGTTTATCTCAACGTCGGTAATTTCCTGCTCGGCGTGGCGGCTCTGGGTCTGGACGCGGTACCCATCGAAGGTTTTGACGCCGCGATCCTCGATGAAGAATTTGGTCTGAAAGAGAAAGGCTATACCAGTCTGGTGGTTGTTCCGGTAGGTCATCATAGCGTTGAAGATTTTAACGCGACGCTGCCGAAATCTCGTCTGCCGCAAAGTATCACCTTAACCGAAGTGTAATTATCCTGACAGCCGGGAACCCATCCCGGCTCAGATTGCTAACAAAGTGCGCTTTGTTTATGCCGGATGCGGCGTGACCGCCTTATCCTGCCTACAAGTTCGTCCAGTTCATTCAAGGTAGGCATGATAAGCGTAGCGCATCAGGCAATTTTATATTTGCCATCAGCTCTCGCAGGAAATTCCCCCTCAGATTCTCCTGATTTGCATAACCCCCTTTCAGCCGTCATCATAGGCCGCTGTTGTATATAGGAGATGTTATGCAGGATTTAATATCCCAGGTTGAAGATTTAGCGGGTATTGAGTTTGATCACACCACCTCGATGGTGATGATTTTCGGTATTATTTTTCTGACCGCCGTTGTAGTGCATATTATTTTGCACTGGGTGGTACTACGTACCTTCGAAAAACGTGCCATCGCCAGCTCACGGCTGTGGCTGCAAATCATTACCCAAAATAAACTCTTCCACCGTTTAGCTTTTACCCTCCAGGGGATTATCGTCAATATTCAGGCGGTATTCTGGCTGCAAAAAGGCACTGAAGCAGCTGATATTCTGACCACCTGCGCGCAGTTGTGGATCATGATGTATGCGCTGCTTTCTGTCTTCTCGTTGCTGGATGTTATTTTGAATCTGGCGCAGAAATTCCCGGCGGCAAAGCAGTTGCCATTAAAAGGGATATTTCAGGGGATTAAACTGATCGGCGCGATTCTGGTCGGCATTTTGATGATCTCACTGCTGATTGGTCAGTCGCCAGCAATTCTGATCAGTGGTCTTGGCGCGATGGCCGCCGTGCTGATGTTGGTGTTTAAAGATCCGATCCTCGGTCTGGTGGCCGGCATTCAGCTTTCCGCAAACGATATGCTGAAACTGGGCGACTGGCTGGAAATGCCAAAATACGGCGCGGATGGCGCAGTAATTGATATTGGTTTAACCACCGTCAAAGTGCGCAACTGGGACAATACTATTACCACTATTCCCACCTGGTCGCTGGTATCTGACTCTTTTAAAAACTGGAGCGGGATGTCAGCATCCGGTGGGCGACGTATTAAGCGCAGTATCAGTATTGATGTCACCAGTATTCGTTTTCTTGATGAAACTGAAATGCAGCGGCTGAATAAAGCGCATTTGTTAAAGCCTTATTTAACCAGCCGCCATCAGGAAATTAATGAGTGGAATCGCCAGCAAGGTTCTACGGAGTCGGTATTAAACCTGCGCCGAATGACCAATATTGGAACCTTTCGTGCCTATCTGAACGAATATCTGCGTAACCATCCGCGGATTCGTAAAGATATGACCTTAATGGTGCGCCAGTTAGCTCCGGGCGATAACGGTTTACCGCTTGAGATCTACGCGTTTACTAATACCGTGGTATGGCTGGAATATGAAAGCATTCAGGCTGATATATTCGACCACATATTTGCGATCGTCGAAGAGTTTGGTCTGCGACTTCATCAGTCGCCAACCAGCAATGATATTCGCTCCCTGGCGGACGCATTTAAGCAGTAATTAAAAGCCGCTCTCATCGAATGGATGAGAGCGGCTTCAGATTGTTGTCATCGTGTTGTCGGATGCAGCGTGAATGCCTTATCCAATCGGCACTATTATTTCGCTTTCCGACGCAGCGTTTTAAACGCCACAAACAGGAATACAATCCACACCGGCAGCAGAATTGCCGACAAGCGCATATCATCCATCGTGCACATCAGCAGCAAAATCATGCCGAGGAAGGCAATGCAGAGATAGTTGCCGAACGGATAAAGCAGCGCCTTAAACTGTGTTTCACGCCCCTGACGTCGCATCGCCGCGCGAAAACGCAGATGCGCCAGACAGATCATAATCCAGTTCAACAGCAGCGTTGCTACCACCAGCGCCATCAGCAGACCAAACGCTTTTTGCGGCAGCAGATAGTTAATCAGCACCACCAGCGAAGTGATCGCTCCGGAAAGCATCAGTGAGTTGATCGGCACGCCGCGACGGCTGACGCGAGTCAAAAACTTCGGCGCATTACCCTGCACAGAAAGACCAAACAGCATCCGGCTGTTAGAGTAAACCCCGCTGTTGTACACCGATAATGATGCCACCAGAATAACGAAGTTCAGCGCAGAAGCCACCACGTTGCTGTCAAGATTATGGAAAATCATCACAAACGGGCTACTGTTGGATTTCACTTCCACCCACGGATAGAGTGCCAGTAAAACCACCAGTGAACCGATATAAAACAGCAAGATGCGATACACCACCTGATTCACTGCTTTAGGGATGCTTTTTTCCGGATCGCGCGCTTCAGCGGCAGTAATACCAATCAGTTCCAGCCCTCCGAAGGAGAACATAATCACCGCCAGCGACAAAATCAGCCCATTCCAGCCGGTGGCAAAGAAACCACCGTAGCGCCAGAGGTTGTCGATACTGGCTTTCTCGCCGCCATGACCAGAAAACAGCAGCCACAGGCCAAAGCCGATCATGCCGATAATCGCCAGCACTTTAATCAGCGCAAACCAGAACTCAGTTTCACCATATAAGCGCACGTTCACCAGGTTAACGGCGTTGATGATAATAAAGAAGGCGGCAGCCCAGATCCAGGTGGGGACATCCGGGAACCAGTACTGCATATAGATGCCCGCAGCGGTCAGCTCTGCCATTCCCACCAGCACGAACATCACCCAGTAGTTCCAGCCAGAAAGGAAGCCCGCAAACGGTCCCCAGTATTTATAGGCAAAGTGGGCAAATGAACCGGATACCGGCTCTTCGACCACCATCTCGCCAAGCTGGCGCATAATCAGGAAAGCGATGATCCCGGCGACGCCGTAGCCCAGCAATACAGCCGGACCCGCCATCTGAATCGCCGGGCCAATGCCAAGAAACAGACCAGTACCAATAGCGCCGCCCAGCGCAATCAGTTGAATATGACGGTTATGTAATCCGCGATGAAGCGTCGGCTCTTGATTCGACGCAGTATCTTCCGATACGGTTGACGCGTTTTTCACGCCTTTCCCCTGTGTGTCTTTTTTGTTGAGGGGCACCTTTTAACATTTAGTGCCCATCGTCGCAAGACACAATCCACACAGTTAAACCGGGTATCCTTCCCCGGCTCTACTTTTATTTCCAAACCCGATGCCGATGCAGCCACATCAGCTTATACGCCGCTGGGATAATAAACAGCGACAGCAAAGGTGCGGTGATCATGCCGCCAATCATCGGCGCGGCGATGCGGCTCATCACCTCTGAACCTGCTCCCGTTCCCCACAGAATCGGCAGCAGACCAGCGATAATCACCGCCACCGTCATCGCTTTCGGGCGCACGCGCAGTACCGCGCCGTGATACAACGCCTCATCCAGCTTCTGCTCGCTGAATGTTTGCGGATTATTCAACGACGGCTCGGCCTCTATGGCGTGACGTAAATACATCAGCATCACCACGCCAAATTCGGCGGCGACCCCGGCAAGGGCGATAAAGCCAGTGCCCGTTGCCACAGAAAGATGAAAGCCCATCCACCACAGCAACCAGATGCCGCCCACCAGCGCAAACGGTACGCTGCTGATAATCAGCAACGCTTCGCCCACCCGACGGAACGCCAGATACAACAGCACGAAGATGATCATCAGCGTCATCGGCACCATGAGTTTCAGCTTATGGTTGGCACGCTCCAGCAACTCAAACTGCCCAGAAAACGCCACGCTGGTGCCCGGTTTTAACTGCACTTTCTCGGCAATCGCTTTTTGCAGATCGTGAACCACCGACACTATGTCACGATCGCGGGCATCGATATAAATCCAGCTCGTCGGGCGCGCATTCTCGGTTTTCAGCATCGACGGTCCGGTAGAGACTTTAACGTCGGCCACGTCTGCGAGGGTAATTTGCTGCTTCATCGGCGTCAGGATCGGCAGCTGACGCAGCGCCTGCGGACTATCGCGCCAGCTTTGCGGATAACGCAGATTAATTGGATAACGGGCAATCCCTTCCACCGTTTCGCCAACCATCGCCCCGCCCACTGCAGAAGTCACAAACAACTGCACATCCGCCACCGTCATACCGTAACGCGCGGCTTTTTCACGGTTAATCTCGACGTTGATATAGCGCCCACCTTCCAGACGCTCGGCAAGAGCAGAAGCCACGCTTGGTACCGTTCGCGCCACTTCTTCAATTTGCTCCGCCATCGCATCGATATCCGCCAGCACAGTGCCGGAAACTTTAATGCCGATGGGGCTTTTAATGCCGGTTGAGAGCATATCGATACGGTTACGAATTGGCGGCACCCACAGATTCGCCAGCCCCGGCAGACGCACGGTGTTATCCAGTTCCTCAATGATTTTGTCCATCGTCATGCCTGGCCGCCACTGATCCTGCGGCTTAAGCTGGATGGTCGTTTCGACCATCTCCAGCGGAGCAGAATCGGTGGCGGTTTCCGCTTTCCCAGTTTTGCCAAATACCCGCGCCACTTCAGGTACGCTCATAATCAGCTTGTCGGTTTTTTGCAGCATGCTCGCCGCCTCCGCTGCGGAAATCCCTGGCAGCGTCGATGGCATATACAACAAGTCGCCTTCATTGATCTGCGGTAAAAATTCCCCGCCAACTTTATTGAGCGGCCAGATAACCGTCAGCACCGAAAGTGCCGCCACCAGCAGCGTGGTTTTTGGCCAGTGCAATACTTTCAGCAACAGCGGATGATAAATACGAATCAAAAAGCGATTGAGCGGGTTACTGCTTTCTGGCGGAATTTTGCCACGGATCCAGTACCCCATCAGGATAGGGATCACTACGATCGCCAGCAGCGCCGCCCCCGCCATCGCATAAGTTTTGGTGAACGCCAGCGGGCCAAATAGACGCCCTTCCTGCCCTTCCAGGGTGAAGATCGGGATAAACGACAGCGTGATAATCAGCAGACTGATAAACAGCGCCGGACCTACTTCAACAGATGCATCGGTGATCACCTGCCAGCGCGTTTTATTATCCAGCGTGGCGTCAGGATGCTGGTGCTGCCACTCTTCGAGCCGTTTATGCGCATTCTCGATCATGACGATGGCGGCATCGACCATCGCCCCGACGGCAATCGCAATACCGCCCAGCGACATAATATTGGCGTTCAGTCCCTGGAAGTGCATGACAATAAAAGCAATACACAACCCCAGCGGCAACGAAATAATCGCCACCAGCGCCGAGCGCACATGCCAGAGAAACAGCGCACAGACTACCGCCACCACAATAAACTCTTCCAACAGCTTGCCGCTGAGGTTGTCGATGGCCCGGTCAATGAGCTGGCTGCGATCGTATGTTGTAACTATCTCCACGCCTTCCGGCAGACTACTTTTCAGCGTTTCCAGTTTGTCCTTCACGGCAGCGATCACTTCACGGGCGTTTTTGCCGGAGCGCAGGATCACCACCCCGCCAGCCACTTCGCCTTCGCCGTTCAGTTCGGCAATGCCCCGGCGCATTTCCGGTCCAATCTGGACCTTGGCAACATCACGCAGATAAACAGGCACGCCATTTTCACTGGCTTTTAAAACGATATGATTAAAGTCGTCGAGCGTTTGCAGATAGCCGCTGGCGCGCACCATATATTCCGCTTCCGCCAGTTCGATCGACGAACCGCCCGCTTCCTGGTTTGAAGCATTCAGCGCGCTTTTCACTTCGGCGAGACTGATGCCATACTGCGCCAGGCGCTGGGGATCGATAACCACCTGATACTCTTTCACCACACCGCCCACCGACGCCACTTCCGCAACGTCAGGGATGGTTTTTAGCTCATATTTGAGAAACCAGTCCTGCAATGAGCGTAAATCGGCCAGATCGTGCTTACCGCTGCGATCCACCAGTGCATATTCATAGATCCAGCCAACGCCCGTGGCATCTGGCCCCAGCTCGGCGCTGACTCCCGCAGGCAGCTTACCCTGTACCTGGTTGAGGTACTCCAGCACCCGCGAGCGCGCCCAGTACGGATCGGTGCCATCTTCGAAAATGACATACACATAAGAGTCGCCAAACTGCGAGAAACCGCGCACCGTCTTCGCGCCAGGCACCGACAACATGGTGGTGGTCAGCGGATAAGTCACCTGATTTTCAACGATTTGCGGCGCCTGACCGGGATAGCTGGTTTTAATAATCACCTGCACATCGGAGAGATCCGGCAGCGCATCCACTGGCGTGTTAATGATGGTCCAGGTACCCCAGATACTTAGAAACAACGCGCCCATCAGTACCAGAAAACGGTTTGCCACCGAGCGACGAATAATCCATTCAATCATTGGTTATTCCCTCAATGCGCATGGGTAGCACTTTCAGAGCGCATCCGCTCCAGAGCGCCAGAAATATTGGCTTCGGAATCAATCAGGAACAGGCCGCTGGAAACCACCTTTTCACCTTCTGCCAGACCAGAGCGTAACGCGGTGACGCCTTGCGATGCCTGGAAAACGGCAACGCGTTTCGGTACAAAGCGCCCGTCGGCATCAACAGTAATCACCCGCTGTTCGCTGCCGGTATCTATCAGCGCCTGTGACGGAATGAGCAGCATCGGTTCGCTGACAGTGTTGAGTTGCAACCAGGCGTTCATGCCCGGTTTTAGCGCCTCGTCGGCGTTGTCGACTTCCAGACGCAGCTGCAGCGTGCGGGTCGCGGCATCCACGCCGGGTAACAGCGTCCATTTGCGGATGGTGAGTGTTTTATCCGGTCGCGCCGGAACGGTGAGCGTAAACTGCGAGGCATCTTTCACCAGCCAGGCAATGGACTCCGGGATTGCGGCAGTGACCCACACCGGGTCCATACCCTGAATTTTCGCGACCACGTTATCTTTGGCAATATTCATACCCGCGCGCAGATCAAACGCGGTGATCACGCCATCAATGGGCGCTTTGAGCGTAAAGCGAGTCTGGATTTTTTGCGTGGCAATCAGGCGGCGAATATCCGCCTCCGGCATTCCCGCCAGTCGCAGCCGCTCAAGAATGCCTTCAGTCTGGGTCGCCGTACCGCCGGTTTCGCGCAGCAGTAAATACTCACTCTGCGCTTCCACCCAGTCGGGAATGGTCAGATCGAGAAGCGGTGTCCCCTTTTGCACTTTATCGCCCACGGTAAGCGGATAAACCTTATCGATAAACCCGGCAGCGCGAGCCTGCACAATGGCATACTGATACTCGTTGTAACTGACATTGGCAGGGAAACTCTGGGCAAAAGTCAGCGGCCCGCGCGTGACGGTAGCCGTTTTCACCCCCAGATTTTGCGTCTGGGTCGGGTCAATGCGTACACCAGACGCAGAACTCTCTTCATCGGCATATTTCGGCACCAGATCCATATCCATAAACGGCGATTTACCTGGTTTATCGAACCGCGTATTGGGATACATCGGGTCGTACCAGAATAAGACTTTACGTTCTGCGGTCGACGTTTTTTCTGCGGGCGGTTCAGCTTGGGCAAACCAGGTAAAACCTGCCGCAGAAATAATACCGCCCGCGATCATGCTGCCGATAATAAGCGCGATTTTTTTCATCTCATTAAACCTGGGTTACTGGCTGACTTTAATATCCTGTAATAAAGAAAGGTTGCCCTGCTGGACAAAATTAAACGCCACTTTGTCGCCGGTTTTAATTTCACTCATTTTCGTCTGCGGGGTGATAGTAAAGCGCATGGTCATCTCCGGCCAGTTCACGGCAGCAATCGGATCGTGATGGATGGTGATTTTTTTGCTTTCCAGATCAACACCTTTTACCACGCCAGTGGCGCTAATAACCTGTGGTTGTGCTTCGCTCATGGTTTCATGATGATGTTCGTTAGCCTGGGCATTAAAGCCAATAACGGTAAACAGACTGAACATTGCGACTTGCAGTGCTTTTTTCATTTATTCTCTCCTGGAGTTAAAAGTCATACTCTAAATAATTCGAGTTGCAGGAAGGCGACAAGCGAGTGAATCCCCAGGAGCTTACATAAGTAAGTGACTGGGGTGAGCGAACGCAGACGCAGCACATGCAACTTGAAGTATGACGAGTATATTGGTGTCAACCGCCACCAAGTGCGGTATATAAAGAAATTTCGTTAACCTGACGGGCATAATTCAGGTCAAGTAAAGTTTGTCGGGTTGCAAATAAAGAACGTTCGGCATCCAGCACTTCCAGATAACTTACCGCGCCGTGCTGATATAATGCCCGCGCCCGTTGCAAAGTAATTTGCAGCGATGCCAGATAACGCTGCTGGGCGCTGATTTGATCGTTCAGGCTTTGACGTAATGCCAGCGCATCTGCCACTTCTTTAAAAGCATTCTGGATTTTCTGTTCATAATTCACCACCGACTGCTGCTGGCGAATTTCGGCGATATCCAGATTTGCCTGGTTGCGTCCGGCATTAAAAATGGGGATCTCAATTTTGGGAATAAAATTCCACATCCCGCTGCTGGCGTTAAATAATGACGACAGATCGCTGCTGGCGGTCGATATTCCGCTGGTCAGGTTTATAGACGGGAAAAATGCCGCACGTGCTGCGCCAATATTGGCATTAGCCGCCATTAACGCGTGTTCAGCTTCCATAATATCCGGGCGCTGCAATAAAATTTGCGACGACAAGCCCGCCGGTAATTTAACGCTTTGCAGGCTGCCGCTGTTTACTGTCTGCGCTTGCGGCAGCTTGCCGTAGCTACCCAGTAACAGTTGCAATGCATTATTCGCCTGCGCCAGTTCACCCTGACGTTTAGCGATGTCGCTGCGGGTACTTTCTATCACTCCGCGAGCCTGTTCCAGCGCCAGAACATTGCTGCTACCGGTCAACAATTGTTTTTCGACAAACGCATATGACTGCTGATAATTACGCAGCGTTTCTTCGGCTATTTGCAATTGCGCATACGCCAGCTGCTGATTGAAATAGCTTTGCGCGACATTAGAAACCAGCAGAATATGCACCGCGCGTCGGGCTTCCTCAGTGGCTAAATAATTCTGTCGCTCGGCTTCACTCATGTTCTTTAAACGACCGAAAAAATCGAGGTCAAAGCTGGCGTTAAGGCCAGTCGAGAACTCCCGCGTCGTGGCGGAATCGCCTTTAAGATTGCCGCTCCAGCTGCCGCTGCCCTCGCCATTGAGCTGTGGGTAGCGGTCGGCATCGGTCAGACGATATTGCGCCCGCGCCTCCTGAACTTTCAGCGTCGCCATGCGCAAATCCCGGTTATTCACCAGCGCCTCGCTAATCAGCGTCTTCACCTGATTATCAACAAAAAAGGTGCACCAGCCCGCGTTCTGGTAGTTATCCGCTGCGTTAACCAGGCCGTTCTGGCTGAGTGAGAACTGCTGCGGCACGGGCATTGCCGGACGCTGATAATCCGGTGCCAGTGAGCAACCGCTTAGCGCAAGGGCCACACAAAGTGTCAGGAATTTACAATGAGACATAGGCGCATAATTTCTGGTGATTTTATGCCGCCAACTTTACTCGCCAGGCTCTGATTTTCCGGTGACAGGAAAATGACAAAATTGTCATTTTGCCAATAAGCGATTGCCATCTGATCCCGCTACTCTAGAATTGCCCGAGCAACATGCGGAGGAAATATGAAACTGTTGATTGTCGAAGATGAAAAGAAAACCGGAGAATACTTGACCAAAGGGTTAACCGAAGCCGGTTTTGTGGTCGATTTGGCCGACAACGGGCTGAATGGCTACCATCTGGCGATGACCGGTGATTATGACCTGATAATCCTCGATATTATGCTGCCGGACGTGAACGGCTGGGATATCGTGCGCATGTTGCGTTCCGCCAATAAAGGGATGCCGATTCTGTTGCTTACCGCGCTTGGCACCATTGAACATCGCGTCAAAGGGCTGGAGCTGGGAGCGGATGACTATCTGGTGAAGCCGTTCGCTTTTGCTGAACTGCTGGCGCGGGTGCGCACTCTACTGCGGCGCGGGGCGGCGGTGATTATCGAAAGTCAGTTTCAGGTTGCCGATTTGATGGTCGATCTCGTCAGCCGCAAAGTCACCCGCAGCGGCACGCGCATCACTTTGACCAGTAAAGAATTTACTCTGCTGGAGTTTTTCCTTCGTCATCAGGGCGAAGTGCTGCCCCGCTCGCTTATCGCCTCGCAGGTGTGGGACATGAATTTCGACAGCGACACCAACGCCATTGATGTGGCGGTGAAGCGGCTACGCGGCAAAATCGACAACGACTTTGAGCCAAAGCTGATTCAAACCGTGCGCGGCGTAGGCTATATGCTTGAGGTGCCGGATGGCCAGTAAGCCATTTCAACGCCCGTTTTCGCTGGCAACCCGCCTGACCTTTTTTATCAGCCTTGCCACCATCGCGGCGTTTTTCGCCTTTGCCTGGATCATGATCCACTCGGTAAAAGTGCATTTTGCCGAGCAGGATATTAATGATTTAAAAGAGATTAGCGCTACCCTTGAACGGGTACTTAATCACCCTGACGAAACGCAAGCCCGACGCTTAATGACGCTGGAAGATATCGTCAGTGGTTATTCCAACGTGTTGATTTCCCTGGCAGATAGCCACGGTAAAACGGTGTATCACTCCCCCGGTGCGCCAGATATCCGCGAGTTTACGCGTGACGCAATACCCGATAAAGACGCGCAGGGCGGTGAGGTGTATCTCCTTTCCGGCCCGACGATGATGATGCCGGGCCACGGTCACGGGCATATGGAACACAGCAACTGGCGGATGATTAGCTTGCCGGTTGGCCCGCAGGCGGACGGCAAACCGATTTATACGCTCTACATCGCGCTTTCGATCGATTTTCATCTTCATTACATAAATGATTTGATGAATAAACTTATTATGACCGCATCGATCATCAGCATCCTGATCGTCTTTATCGTGCTGTTGGCGGTACATAAAGGTCACGCGCCGATCCGCAGCGTCAGCCGTCAAATCCAGAATATCACCTCGAAAGATCTCGACGTTCGCCTTGACCCGCAGACCGTGCCGATTGAGCTGGAACAGTTGGTACTGTCGTTCAACCATATGATCGAGCGTATTGAGGATGTCTTTACCCGCCAGTCCAATTTCTCAGCGGATATCGCCCACGAAATTCGCACACCAATTACGAATCTCATTACGCAAACGGAAATCGCCCTCAGCCAGTCGCGCAGCCAGAAGGAGCTGGAAGATGTGCTCTACTCTAATCTCGAAGAGCTGACCCGAATGGCGAAAATGGTCAGCGATATGCTGTTTCTCGCCCAGGCCGATAACAACCAGTTAATCCCCGAAAAGAAAATGCTCAACCTGGCGGATGAAGTCGGCAAAGTGTTCGATTTTTTTGAGGCGTTAGCAGAAGATCGCGGCGTGGAGTTGCGGTTTGTTGGCGACAAGTGTCAGGTTGCGGGCGATCCGCTGATGCTGCGTCGGGCGTTAAGCAACCTGCTTTCTAACGCCCTGCGTTATACGCCAACCGGAAAGGCAATTGTAGTGCGCTGCCAGACGGTCGATCACCAGGTGCAAGTTTCCGTCGAAAACCCCGGAACGCCCATTGCGCCCGAGCACTTACCACGATTGTTTGACCGTTTCTATCGCGTTGACCCTTCCCGCCAGCGAAAAGGCGACGGTAGCGGTATCGGCCTGGCGATAGTGAAATCAATTGTTGTCGCGCATAAAGGCACGGTTGCGGTAACGTCAGATGCGCGGGGGACAAGGTTTGTGATTGTGCTGCCGGAGAGGGAGTGATTGTTCACATAGTGCAATGGATATTATTTGAATTGAGAATTTGATATTTCGCCGGGATAAAAAGCGTAAAATCCGTTTCGTGCAGATGGTGAGTTTTATCAGGGTATGGCGGTAGCGTAACTGCCTTTGGATAATATATATAACATGAATGTATTACCCGGATAACTTCACCAGCCAAATATATTGTTTTTATAAAAACAACTTATATTATTTTTAATGGATAAATTCTTGTTAATAATTCGTATTACACTCGATTTATATGGTGATAATTTATCTCCGCATAAATTATTATCACAACTTAAAGAATCATTCAAATTTATTGATTCAAACAAAAAGACCGATGTTGATAAAATACGGCACCGCCAATACGACTTTGGCGCACTATCACTTCAACATCCAGATTGTATTGGCATTGAATATAAATTAACCGAGTACCAAAAATGGTATATCGATTTTATTTTAAAAAATCATATAGCATTTACCACGAACGGTGTCGACCGTGTAGATTTATTTTACAATGTATATTATTCACATCAATGCAATTTTGAAATTTTAGATAAAGAACTACTAAGTTCAATTTCAGGACTTGGCATATCATTTCCTATTAGTGTTTATCAACTAACAAAGGAAGAGCTTATTGATTTATTGGAAACCGAAGGATATTCAACTTTTGAAATTCGAGAAATATTTAGACATGAGCCGTAGGTAAAAATATATAACCAGTGGTTCTTTAGAGTAAAGGTATAACTATCCCCATGATTACAAAATTAATTAAAATAACATGCGAAAAAAATCAAAATAATGACTTTCCCTGATTTAATGCTTTCGTAATCTCATCCATTTATCTTGAGTAAAAAAATATGGAAAAAGTTAATTATATATCGCTATCACTCATTCAAAAAATAGATGATCATTCTCATTTTGGTTCTAAATCTGAACTCTGTATACATGGTGAAAATACAGGAATTACAATTCCTGCAGATTATCTTGAAACTGCAACTTTATTAGATGACGGGCGTTATTTACTTTTTGTGACTGAGGATGTGCCTTTTGAAGAATCTCTTGAATTGCTATTGATAGATATAAAACAGGATATTCAGGAACACGTTACCATTGCACTCCCCTATGGTACCGGAACCTTACGTGAAATGAGACTATATGAGAACCATGTCGAATTTAGTTATTTTTCTGATGAAATATGGAGAGTGGAAGTTTCGTCATCTCGTTTTTTCAGGCTTCCTTTTCAGGATGGTTTTTTAGTAACACGTCATCCATTTCGCTTTAGCTATTTTATTCATATCAAGTTATTTCGGTGATGTTCATACAATCACAATTAAAAATCATTTCAACCAATGATGTAAGCAAGTTTATAAGATGCGGATAAAAATCTTTATATAAAAAGGATTACGAATGGCAACTGCCAGGATAAATGTTTTTTGCACGAATGAAGAGTTGTCTGATTGGCTCGCTATTATAGCCTCAAAATATCAATTACATACAATTTGGTTTGCACTACAAGATGAATACTCTAAGCAATTAGATATCTTAACAGAAAAAATCCCTGCTGTAGCACATCGAATTTATCTTATGCCCAGCATTAGACCTAACAATAGAAGAATAAAGTTTAGTAGCATTGATCGTTGTTGCGGTTGGATTGAAATAAAGCCGGGGTATTTAGTTGAGTATAATGGAGCAAAGATTTTACAACTTACTGAAATTAACACAACTGATTCTGAGGATAAATCAATATGTTTATGTAAAGCCATTAACTGGCTTAAACGACAGATTAAAGCTAATGAATTCTCAGGTGTAACTGGAAAGAACATCATTTATGGTGGAGAAACTATTTATCCTCATATTCTTTATACGCATCAAGCCAAATCTCTTTTTTATGATAAAGTTATCTGGAAACAAGACTTCCTATTCAATTCTGTATATGAGCCATTTATTCCTTAACTCTTTCAGCAAACAATATTAATCACTATGGATATGACTAAAAAAGAAGCATTAGCATTCCTCGCTCTAAATCAACCTATGCCAAATGATTATGACATCACACAGGAACTTATCGATAAATATGACGACGTAAGGCTTTATTTTTGTGCAAATCCTGCTGAAGAAGCCATACCATTATTTTTACAATCGTTTGGGGAAGGTATTGGCTTCGGTGTATATCAGTTGGTCGAAGATTTTTTGTACAAGTGTGATAAAAACATTGTAGCTTCAAATATAGCCAACATACTGGAAAATCCTCTGACAATAAAAAGTGTCCGATATTGGTGTACATTATTAGCAATGGCTTTTCCCGATAACACCTTAATTAAAGGATTAAATATTTCTCTACAATCTGATGATGAAGATACCCGAGACATGGCTATGTTAAGTTTAAAGATGATTACAGAGGAATATAAAACATTTGAATTCCAATAATTCCCCCTTGCATAAAAGATCACCATCATGACAAAAACACAAGCAAAGTTGCTTATTTATAAAGCAAACAAATTTATGCAAAAGCTTGATGGAATTGACTCGTTTAGTATAACCCTGCTATATGATAACTCGTCATTAATGAGAAAAGAGTTTCATCAAACACATAATATTGATTGCCTCAACGACAGACTTTTTTTACCTCATCCGGTCAATATAAATCTTCTAATCAGTCAGATAGTGACATTATCTGGTACAGCTGAATGCTTCCGTTGCTGGCTTATCTATGAAGGTAAAGTAAAAATAGTTATAAATGGGAATAATTTCACCTCATTTGTGCAGAGTATTTTCAGAGAACAGGGAACCTATGATTTAACGTTATTTTTTGACATAACTCGTAGAGTAATAGTAGTCTGTGATAATGAGCATGACATTGATATTTACACCACCACCTATTAAAGCATTGTTTTAGTCAACCAGGAAATGTTCCAATAAAATACACAACTTAAGAGCATAATAACCATGCAATCTACCAATAGCGAATCCCCTTATAAATTTGCAAACAAACTACTGATTGGCCTGTTAGCATGCATGCTATACAGAATAATTTCCATCATAATTACAATCATTTATACCTATTTTACTGTTCCTCATAAAGTACATATATCAACGAATATTTATATATTTTTTCTTTCTTATTTATATCATTGATATTTTTTGTCGTCACCTTCACATCTAGTAAAAAAGTGGCAATTATAATTGCAACGCTATCGATAATATTATTAGGAGTCGAAACCTTTAATTCAGGATTGCCATATCGCGCTTTATCAATGATGTTTTCAGCCATGCTTTCATATTTCTTTATATTTTTATGTAATTTTAAAGATAAAGAAAATTCTAAACATAAAAACGTCCTGAAAGTTGCGTGCGCAATTTTGTACGTTTTTTATCTTTTTTATGAGCACGAATTTTTCAGGAATGTCTCTTTGATTATTTTTTCCTTTGTTATTTTAATGTTCTTTATTTCCTGGTTGAATATTAAACTTTAATAGTCGAAAGAGAAATGAAGTTAACCTTCCTGTACCCACAGCAACGCCGTCTTTTTGTTCAGCACGGGGAAAATGATCTCCCCTGCTCACCTCCTCCAGGCACTTCCACTACATGATGACCTGATCGGTGCCACCGCTCCTCTTCACTATGACGTTAACCTCCCCTCCTTGACACCACGCTTTTGTCTACATTCTACGCAATCGGCAGCTTTTATAACCAGTGTAAAAATAACGTGCCGCAATAGTCATACCTATTAACGGTAAAAAGCTGTCACAATTCATAAAAAACCTTAATATACGCCACCCTAAACATAACCAGCGTTAATGTAAGGTTTTTGTGTGGACTGGCTTCTTGATGTTTTTGCTACCTGGCTCTACGGCTTAAAAGTAATCGCGATAACGTTAGCGGTCATAATGTTCATCAGCGGGCTGGACGATTTTTTCATTGATGTCGTCTACTGGGTACGCCGCATTAAGCGCAAGTTGAGTGTTTATCGCCGCTACCCGCGAATGAGTTACCGCGAACTGTATAAGCCGGATGAAAAACCATTAGCGATTATGGTTCCGGCGTGGAACGAAACAGGCGTCATCGGCAATATGGCCGAGCTGGCAGCGACCACGCTCGACTACGAAAACTATCATATCTTTGTTGGCACTTACCCCAACGACCCTGACACTCAGCGTGATGTTGACGAAGTGTGCGCTCGCTTCCCGAACGTGCACAAGGTGGTCTGCGCGCGTCCTGGCCCCACCAGTAAAGCAGACTGTCTGAACAATGTGCTGGATGCCATTACCCAGTTTGAACGTAGCGCCAATTTCGCCTTTGCTGGTTTTATCCTGCATGATGCTGAAGACGTGATTTCGCCAATGGAGTTGCGTCTGTTCAACTATCTGGTCGAGCGTAAAGATCTGATTCAGATCCCTGTGTATCCGTTCGAACGCGAATGGACGCACTTCACCAGCATGACCTATATCGATGAGTTTTCAGAACTGCATGGCAAAGATGTTCCGGTGCGTGAAGCTCTCGCCGGACAGGTGCCTAGCGCAGGCGTCGGTACCTGCTTCAGCCGCCGCGCCGTGACCGCGCTGTTAGCCGACGGTGACGGTATCGCTTTCGACGTGCAGAGTCTTACTGAAGATTACGACATTGGTTTCCGCCTGAAAGAGAAAGGTATGACGGAAATTTTTGTCCGTTTTCCGGTGGTGGACGAAGCCAAAGAACGCGAGCAGCGTAAATTTTTACAGCACGCGCGGACATCAAACATGATCTGCGTGCGCGAATATTTCCCCGATACCTTTTCGACTGCGGTTCGGCAAAAGTCTCGCTGGATCATCGGCATTGTTTTCCAGGGTTTTAAAACTCACAAATGGACCTCCAGCCTGACGCTGAACTACTTTCTCTGGCGCGACCGCAAAGGGGCAATCAGTAACTTTGTCAGCTTCCTCGCGATGCTGGTAATGATCCAGCTTTTGCTGTTGCTGGCGTATGAAAGCTTGTGGCCTGATGCCTGGCATTTCCTTTCTATCTTCAGCGGCAGTGCATGGTTTATGACCCTGCTGTGGCTAAACTTTGGCTTGATGGTTAACCGCATTGTGCAGCGGGTGATTTTTGTCACCGGCTACTACGGTTTGACACAGGGCCTGCTTTCCATCCTGCGTCTGTTCTGGGGCAACCTGATTAACTTTATGGCTAACTGGCGCGCGCTGAAACAGGTTCTTCAGCACGGCGATCCGCGTCGCGTGGCGTGGGATAAAACGACGCACGATTTCCCCAGCGTGACTGGCGATACCCGTTCGTTGCGCCCATTAGGTCAAATTCTGCTGGAAAATCAGGTCATCACCGAAGAGCAACTCGATACAGCACTGCGTAATCGTGTCGAAGGTTTACGTCTCGGCGGTTCGATGCTAATGCAAGGATTGATCAGCGCCGAACAACTGGCGCAAGCGCTGGCTGAACAAAACGGCGTGGCGTGGGAATCCATCGATGCCTGGCAGATCCCTTCTTCGCTGATTGCCGAAATGCCGGCCTCCGTGGCGCTACATTATGCGGTGCTGCCGCTGCGTCTGGAAAATGATGAGTTAATTGTCGGTAGTGAAGACGGTATTGACCCGGTTTCTCTGGCAGCGCTGGCGCGTAAGGTCGGACGGAAAGTACGTTACGTCATTGTTCTGCGTGGACAAATTGTCACTGGATTACGTCACTGGTATGCACGTCGGCGCGGCCACGATCCACGGGCAATGTTGTACAATGCGGTTCAGCATCAGTGGCTCACGGAACAGCAGGCCGGTGAAATCTGGCGGCAATATGTGCCGCATCAGTTCCTGTTCGCCGAAATACTGACCACGCTCGGTCATATTAATCGTTCAGCCATTAACGTGTTGTTATTGCGCCATGAACGCAGTTCTCTGCCGCTCGGCAAGTTTTTGGTCACCGAAGGCGTTATCAGCCAGGAAACGTTGGATCGCGTACTGTCAATTCAACGCGAATTACAAGTTTCGATGCAATCATTATTACTCAAAGCAGGTTTAAACACAGAACAGGTTGCGCAACTGGAGTCCGAAAATGAAGGAGAATAACCTTAATCGCGTCATCGGATGGTCTGGTTTACTGCTGACGTCTTTATTGAGTACCAGCGCACTCGCAGACAATATCGGCACCAGCGCAAAAGAGCTGGGGCTGAGCGACTATCGCCATTTTGTTATTTATCCCCGTCTCGATAAGGCGCTGAAGGCACAGAAAAATAACGACGAAGCAACCGCCATCCGCGAATTTGAATATATACACCAGCAGGTGCCGGATAATATTCCGTTGACGTTATATCTGGCGGAAGCTTATCGCCATTTTGGTCATGATGACCGCGCGCGATTATTGCTTGAGGATCAACTGAAACGTCACCCAGGGGATGCCCGGCTTGAGCGAAATCTGGCGGCAATTCCAGTGGAAGTGAAAAGCGTCACTACTGTTGAAGAGTTGCTCGCCCAGCAAAAAGCGTGCGATGCTGCACCGACCCTGCGTTGTCGCAGTGAAGTCGGGCAGAATGCGCTGCGGCTGGCGCAGTTGCCTGTCGCCAGAGCGCAACTGAACGATGCAACGTTTGCCGCATCGCCGGAAGGGAAAACGCTGCGAACCGATCTGCTGCAACGGGCAATCTACCTGAAACAATGGTCGCAGGCAGATACGCTATACAATGAAGCACGCCAGCAGAATACATTAAACGCGGCAGAGCGCCGTCAGTGGTTTGACGTTCTTCTTGCCGGAGAACTGGACGATCGGATCCTTGCTCTGCAATCAGTGGGGATCTTCACCGATCCACAGTCATACATTACTTACGCGACCGCGCTGGCTTATCGTGGCGAAAAAACACGTCTCCAGCGTTATCTCGCTGAAAATACACCGCTATTTACCACTGATGCTCAAGAGAAAAGCTGGCTCTATCTGTTATCGAAATACAGCGCCAATCCCGTGCAGGCATTGGCGAATCATCAGGTACAGTTTGTCGATAACCGCCAGTATGTTGTTGGCGCAACGCTACCGGTGCTGTTAAAAGAAGGTCAGTACGACGCGGCGCAAAGACTGCTCGCTACCCTCCCCGCCGATGAAATGCTTGAAGAGCGTTATACCATCAGCGTGGCGACCCGTAATAAAGCAGAAGCGCTGCGTCTGGCACGATTGTTGTATCAGCGAGAACCGGCAAATCTTACGCGACTGGATCAACTCACCTGGCAACTGATGCAGGCCGGGCAGTCACGCGAAGCTGCCGATTTATTATTGCAACGCTATCCCTTCCAGGGCGATGCGCGTGTCAGCCAGACTTTAATGACACGGCTGGCTTCTCTGCTGGAAAGTCATCCTTACCTGGCGACGCCTGCAAAAGTGGCGATTTTATCGAAACCCTTGCCGCTGGCGGCGCAACGTCAGTGGCAAAGCCAGTTACCGGGTATTGCGGATAATTGCCCGGCAATCGTTAGTTTGCTTGGGGATATGTCACCTTCTTACGATGCTGCCGCCTGGAACCGCCTGGCGAAGTGTTATCGGGAAACACTTCCCGGCGTGGCGTTATATGCATGGCTTCAGGCGGAAAAAAGGCAACCGAACGCCTGGCAACACCGCGCAGTGGCTTATCAGGCATACCAGGTGGAAGACTACAACACCGCCCTGGCAGCCTGGGAGAAAATCAGCCTTCACGAAATGAGCAATGAGGATCTGCTCGCCGCCGCCAATACCGCTCAGGCGGCGGGAAATGGCGCGGCTCGCGATCGCTGGCTTCAACAGGCAGAACAACGCGGGCTGGGAAACAATGCCCAATACTGGTGGCTGCATGCGCAACGTTATATCCCAGCTCAGCCAGAACTTGCACTGAACGACCTCACTCGCTCAATTAACATTGCGCCTTCTGCCAATGCTTACGTCGCGCGGGCAACGATTTATCGGCAACGTCATAATGTCTCAGCGGCAGTGAGCGATCTGCGCGCCGCGCTTGAACTGGAGCCCAATAACAGCAACACCCAGGCGGCGCTCGGCTACGCCCTGTGGGATAGTGGTGATATCGCGCAGTCGCGGGAGATGCTGGAACAGGCGCATAAAGGACTACCGGACGATCCGGCACTGATCCGACAACTGGCCTACGTGAATCAACGTCTGGATGATATGCCTGCGACGCAGCACTACGCACGGCAGGTGATTGATGACATTGATAATCAGGCGCTGATTACACCGCTAACGCCGGAACAAAATCAACAACGCTTTAATTTCCGTCGTTTGCATGAGGATACCGGTCGCCGCTGGAGTTTTAATTTTGATTCCTCTATCGGGTTACGCTCAGGGGCAATAAGCTCGGCAAGCAATAATGTCGGCGGTTCGGCGCCAGGTAAAAGCTATCGCAGTTACGGGCAGCTGGAAGCGGAGTACCGCATCGGGCGCAATATGCTGCTGGAAGGCGACCTGCTCTCGGTTTATAGCCGCGTCTTTGCCGATACCGGAGAAAACGGAGTGATGATGCCGGTGAAAAATCCGATGTCCGGCACCGGATTGCGCTGGAAGCCGCTGCGCGATCAGATCTTTTTCCTCGCCGTTGAACAGCAGTTCCCACTAAACGGGCAAAATGGCGCCTCCGACACCATGCTGCGTGCCAGCGCCTCGTTCTTTAACGGCGGAAAATACAGCGATGAGTGGCACCCGAACGGTTCTGGCTGGTTTGCGCAAAACCTGTATCTCGATGCGGCGCAATATTTTCGTCAGGATATTCAGGCGTGGACGGCAGATTATCGAGTTAGCTGGCACCAGAAGGTAGCGAACGGGCAGACTATTGAACCTTACGCTCACGTACAAGGTAACGGCTATCGGGATAAAGGTACTCAGGGCGCGCAGGTGGGCGGCGTCGGCGTTCGCTGGAACATCTGGACCGGCGAGACGCACTACGACGCCTGGCCGCACAAAGTCAGTCTCGGCGTCGAATATCAACATACCTTTAAGGCGATTAATCAACGTACAGGGGAGCGCAACAACGCGTTTCTCACCATTGGAGTGCACTGGTAAATGCGTAAGTTAATTTTCGTATTGCTGACACTTTTGTTGGTCAGTCCTTTTTCCTTTGCGATGAAAGGTATTATCTGGCAGCCACAAAATCGCGATAGTCAGGTCACCGACGCCCAGTGGCGTGGGTTGATGAGTCAGTTGCATTTGCAAGGATTCGACACCCTGATTCTGCAATGGACCCGTTACGGCGATGCGTTCACCCAGCCAGAACAGCGGGCATTATTGTTTAAGCGTGCCGCAGCTGCGCAACAAGCTGGCCTGAAGCTGATTGTTGGTTTGCATGCCGATCCGGAATTTTTTCTGCATCAGAAGCAGTCGTCCGCGGCGCTGGAGAGCTATCTTAATCGCTTGCTGGTCGCCGATCTCCAGCAGGCCAGATTATGGAGCGCCGCACCCGGCGTTACGCCGGATGGCTGGTATATCAGCGCAGAAATTGACGACCTGAACTGGCGCAGCGAAGCCGCTCGCCAGCCATTGCTGAAGTGGTTAAACAACTCACAACGGCTGATCAGTGATGTTTCGGCGAAACCGGTTTATATCAGTAGCTTTTTCGCCGGAAACATGTCGCCCGATGGCTATCGGCAACTGCTGGAACAAGTGAAATCTACTGGCATCCACGTCTGGGTTCAGGATGGTAGCGGCGTCGATAAACTTACTGCCGAACAGCGTGAGCGTTATCTGCAGGCCAGTGTCGATTGCCAAACTTTCTCCCCCGCCAGCGGCGTTGTTTATGAACTGTTTGTCGCCGGTAAAGGTAAAACCTTTGAAGCAAAACCAAAACCGGATGCAGAAATTGCTTCGCTGTTAGCGAAACGTTCCTCCTGCGGCAAAGACACGCTCTATTTTTCCCTGCGCTATTTGCCTGTCGCTCACGGCATTCTTGAGTATTAATGATTTAAGGGAGCAACTTTGCTTGCTCCTTTCCTTTTCACTTTCCTGGTCAGAATCCTGTAAATATTAATTGGACACAAATAATCGGTGTAGCCACTACTCAGAGGCATTATATAATCATATTCATGCCACCATATAATCTTTAAATAAGAACAATTACTCATCAGTTGCATTAGTATATTTCTTTACACGGAAATATACTTTTATCTAATACACAAAGAGAGTCAATGATGAGTAAAATTACAGGTGTTTTAGTTGATAACCATATCTATGATATTAAAAATGATATGAAGGGTGGTTACAATTTTCCTAATAGCCTGTTCCCAGGCGCCACCTTCAAGATGGTCATTGATAATGACCCCGTTAATAATGACAAGGTAATATGGAGCTGTAGCACTGATGCAGGCAATAATGCTCTGGCGGTTAGTCAGGATGGCACAGTGACTTTTCCGAATGTAGATGAAAGGTGCGTTTGGAAGATTTTTGCTATTTTTGCCACTGATAAAATAACGAATAAATCCGCCGGCGCTTATACTTTTCTCGTGAAGCGTTTTTTCAAATACAGCATTGAAAATTATAAATCAGTTAAAAATATTTTACCGTGGATTGAAAACATGAACGGAGAATTTCCTGAAGCGCAGGATATCGACAGTTACGATTATAATGATCATAATTCAGGACATATTATCAAGCGAGAAGTTAACGCAGGACTTTTCCAGGAATGGGGCAATGTAGCTAATAGTGGATGGAACACAAATAGTGAGTGTGCAGGTATTTGTAGAATTTACGCTTTTAATAAAGAAAACAATACTTATTATTGGCTGAAAAATGATGGGTTCAGACAGGAATTGAGCGGGGGGTTCACTGCTCAGGCAGTTGCATCCTACAGTGAACCCATCGACTGATTGTGCTTTTTGTCCACTATCACTTGAATTATTGCAGCGTAAAAAAGCAGCCCGTATAAACATACGGGCTGATGCATTTTATTAAATTTGAACGAAACTATTTTTAATGTGGTGCGCTTCGTGACAATAAGTTAATTACCAACACTCCGGCACAAATCAACATCATGCCTATAATGGCTGGCAGGTCCAGCCGTTGGCCAAAAAATCCCCAGGACAGTAAACTAATCAGGACGATACCGACTCCTGACCAGATAGCATAAGCAATCCCTGTAGGAATATAAGCCAGCGTCTGAGCTAATAACCAGAATGATGCACAGTAACAAATAATTGTACCAACAGAGGGCCATAACCGTGTAAACCCCTCTGAAAACTTCATTAAGGTTGTACCAATGACCTCTGCAAGTATTGCACCACCAAGATAAATATAAGGGTTCATAGCCTATTCTTTCCTGTTAATACCGAAGAGAATTGTACTACAGTTTGAACTTAACTCACTGGTTTCTGCTGGTGCATTCATTGACGTTCTTCATCAGTGCTTCAGGAAATGGGCGGATGGGAATCCATAGAAATGGTGCGTAGATATGCTCACCTTGCGCCTAATCATTTGACAGAGCACGCGAGGAAAACTGACGACATTTTTGGTGATGATGTCCCAAAGATGTTCCATGTCTGAAATTATGGGGAAATAAAGAAGGCGTAACTGATTGAATTGTAATGGCGCGCCCTGCAGGATTCGAACCTGCGGCCCACGACTTAGAAGGTCGTTGCTCTATCCAACTGAGCTAAGGGCGCATTACACCGCGAGATGCTGTAATCGCGTGAATTATACGGTCAACCCTTGCTGAGTCAATGGCTTTTGAACCGGTTGCTGAACAAGTGTACGGCGGTGTCTATTTATCTCACCATGAGAGCAAGGAAACACATATCCGCCCTCAGTCTGGGACAGGTAAACCTGTTTTCATTGATAAAGAGTACAATTTTCTTACGTTACGAAAAATTGTGCGTTTATATGAGCCGGGTAACTATCAAACCAGCAACTCTCTGTTGCCAAAAAAACAGCGGATTACAGATAGTCCAGAAAACGAAACCTGACAGCGCGCCCCGCTTCTGACAAAATAGGCACATCCCCTTCGACCTACGTAACAGATGGAATCCTCTCTCTGATGGCAGCAAAGATTATAGATGGTAAAACGATTGCGCAGCAGGTGCGCTCTGAGGTTGCTCAAAAAGTTCAGGCGCGTATTGCTGCCGGACTGCGGGCGCCGGGACTGGCCGTTGTGCTGGTGGGTAGCAATCCTGCATCGCAAATTTATGTCGCAAGCAAACGCAAAGCTTGCGAAGAGGTGGGATTCATCTCCCGCTCATACGACCTTCCGGAAACCACCAGCGAAGCAGAGCTGCTGGAGCTTATCGATGTACTGAATGCCGACAACACCATCGATGGCATTCTGGTACAACTGCCATTACCGGCGGGTATTGATAACGTCAAAGTGCTGGAACGTATTCACCCGGACAAAGACGTGGACGGTTTCCATCCTTACAACGTCGGTCGTCTGTGCCAGCGCGCGCCGCGTCTACGTCCCTGCACTCCGCGCGGTATCGTCACGCTGCTTGAGCGTTACAACATTGATACTTTCGGCCTCAACGCCGTGGTGATTGGCGCATCGAATATCGTTGGTCGCCCGATGAGCATGGAACTGCTGCTGGCAGGTTGCACCACCACCGTGACTCACCGCTTCACTAAAAATCTGCGTCATCATGTAGAAAACGCCGATCTGTTGATCGTTGCCGTCGGTAAGCCGGGCTTTATTCCAGGTGACTGGATCAAAGAAGGCGCAATTGTGATTGATGTCGGCATCAACCGTCTGGAAAATGGCAAAGTTGTGGGCGACGTAGTGTTTGAAGACGCGGCTAAACGCGCCTCCTGGATTACGCCTGTCCCCGGCGGCGTTGGCCCGATGACGGTTGCCACGCTGATTGAAAACACGCTACAGGCGTGCGTTGAATATCATGATCCACAGGGTGAGTAACATGGCGACATTTTCTTTAGGTAAACATCCGCACGTTGAGCTGTGCGACTTGCTGAAACTGGAAGGCTGGAGCGAAAGCGGCGCGCAGGCGAAAATCGCGATTGCAGAAGGCCAGGTAAAAGTCGACGGCGAAGTTGAGACGCGTAAACGTTGCAAAATCGTCGCCGGTCAGACTGTGAGTTTTGCGGGTCACAGCGTACAGGTTGTTGCCTGATCCCTTTCCCGGCCTGTATCAACAGGCCGGTTCTCTTTTCAGACTTTTGCCCTCTACGCCCCGTTCATCCATGCTGATAGCATCGACATTTTGCCGAAGCGACCATCATGCCAACCGTTATTACGCACGCAGCCGTTCCCCTATGCATTGGTTTAGGGTTGGGTTCGAAAGTCATCCCTCCGCGTCTGTTATTTGCCGGAATCGTCCTGGCGATGCTGCCCGATGCCGATGTATTGTCGTTTAAATTTGGCGTTGCTTACGGCAATGTTTTTGGTCATCGCGGGTTTACCCATTCGCTGGTGTTTGCGTTTGTTGTCCCGCTGTTATGCGTACTGATTGGGCGTCGATGGTTCAGGGCTGGGCTGATTCGCTGCTGGCTGTTTTTAACCGTCTCGTTGTTATCGCACAGTTTGCTGGATTCGGTAACAACTGGCGGCAAAGGCGTTGGCTGGCTGTGGCCGTGGTCAGATGAACGCTTTTTCGCTCCCTGGCAGGTGATTAAAGTCGCGCCGTTTGCGTTGTCTCGTTACACCACGCCGTACGGACATCAGGTGATAATTTCTGAATTGATGTGGGTGTGGTTGCCGGGGATGGTGCTGATGGGAATGTTGTGGTGGCGCAGGCGATAACCGGATGCGAGAACTCGCATCCGGCAATAGCGCAATTACTTACGACGCCAGGTGGTCCCTTGCGGGCCATCTTCCAGCACGATCCCCATCTCGTTAAGACGGTCACGCGCCGCATCTGCCGCCGCCCAGTCTTTCGCTTTACGGGCATCCAGACGCTGTTGAATTAACGCTTCAATCTCAGCCACTTCGCTGTCGTCTGCCTGCGCACCGCTTTGCAGGAACGCTTCCGGTTCTTGCTCCAGCAGGCCCAATACAGCGGAAAGTTTACGCAGGTGAGATGCCATTGCGTTCGCCGCTGCCATATCTTCTGCTTTCAGACGGTTCACTTCACGCGCCATATCAAACAGCACGGAATAGGCTTCCGGGGTGTTGAAATCATCGTCCATCGCTTCAATAAAGCGCGCTTCAAACGCTTCGCCACCAGCAGGAGCAACGGTTTTGTCTGTACCGCGCAGCGCAGTGTAGAGACGCTCCAGCGCCGCACGCGCCTGCTTCAGGTTCTCTTCGCTGTAGTTCAGCTGGCTGCGATAGTGGCCCGACATCAGGAAGTAACGCACGGTTTCCGCGTCGTAGTATTTCAGCACATCGCGCACGGTAAAGAAGTTACCCAGCGATTTGGACATCTTCTCGCGGTCAACCATCACCATCCCGGAGTGCATCCAGTAATTCACATACTGACCATCATGGGCACAGGTGGACTGAGCGATTTCGTTCTCGTGGTGCGGGAACATCAGATCTGAACCGCCGCCGTGGATATCAAAGTGGTTACCCAGCTGCTTGCAGTTCATTGCCGAACATTCAATGTGCCAGCCAGGACGGCCCGCGCCCCACGGAGACGGCCAGCTCGGTTCGCCCTCTTTCGACATCTTCCACAGAACGAAGTCCATCGGGTTGCGTTTGTCGTCGACCACGTCAACGCGCGCGCCTGCCTGCAGCTGGTCGAGATCCTGACGTGACAGCACGCCATAAGTCGGATCGGTCGGGACGTCGAACATCACGTCGCCGTTGTCAGCCACATAAGCGTGACCTTTGGCGATCAGTTGTTCAGTGAGTTCAATAATTTCTGCGATATGGTGCGTCGCGCGCGGCTCCATATCCGGGCGCAGAATGTTCAAAGCATCAAAATCTTTGTGCATTTCGGCGATCATGCGATCCACCAGCGCCACAAAGCTTTCGCCATTTTCATTGGCGCGCTTGATGATTTTGTCGTCGATATCGGTAATGTTACGCACATACTTCAACTTATAGCCGAGGAAACGCAGGTAACGCGCAACCACGTCAAAGGCAACAAAGGTACGCCCGTGACCGATATGACAGAGATCGTAAACGGTGATTCCACACACGTACATGCCGACTTCCCCGGCGTGAATAGGCTTAAATTCCTCTTTTTGGCGTGTCAGAGTATTGAAGATTTTTAGCATCGAAGATTCCGTTTAGACATGTGTGGGTAATTGAGTTGCGTATAATACCCATATTTCCCGCGCGAATCAGCATACATTGCGAGATGATCCGATCGTGCGGTTATGCTATAACACCACCCTATATATGACCCGAACCGGGTTGAAGCACCAATCAAACGGAACAGGATGCAAAAATGGTTACTTTCCACACCAATCACGGCGATATTGTCATCAAAACTTTTGACGATAAAGCACCTGAAACAGTTAAAAACTTCCTGGACTACTGCCGCGAAGGTTTTTACAACAACACCATTTTCCACCGTGTTATCAACGGTTTTATGATTCAGGGCGGCGGTTTTGAGCCGGGCATGAAACAAAAAGCCACCAAAGAGCCGATCAAAAACGAAGCCAACAACGGTCTGAAAAACACCCGTGGTACGCTGGCAATGGCCCGTACTCAGGCACCGCACTCTGCAACTGCCCAGTTCTTCATCAACGTGGTTGATAACGACTTCCTGAACTTCTCCGGCGAGAGCCTGCAAGGTTGGGGTTACTGCGTGTTTGCTGAAGTGGTTGAAGGCATGGACGTAGTCGACAAAATCAAAGGTGTCGCTACCGGTCGTAGCGGTATGCACCAGGACGTGCCAAAAGAAGACGTTATCATTGAAAGCGTGACCGTTAGCGAGTAATCGTGGCGACACTCTTTATTGCAGATCTTCATCTCTGCGTGGAAGAACCGGCGATCACCGCCGGTTTTCTGCGTTTTTTAGCGGGAGAAGCCCGCAAGGCCGACGCGCTGTATATTCTTGGCGATCTGTTTGAAGCCTGGATTGGCGACGACGATCCCAGCCCGTTTCATCGCCAGATGGCGGCAGCGATCAAAGCGGTATCCGATTCCGGCGTTCCCTGTTATTTCATTCATGGCAACCGTGATTTTCTGCTCGGCAAACGCTTTGCCCGTGAAAGCGGCATGACGTTATTGCCGGAAGAGAAGGTGCTCGAACTTTATGGTCGTCGGGTATTGATTATGCATGGTGACACGCTGTGCACTGACGATGTGGGTTATCAGGCTTTTCGCGCTAAAGTCCACAAACCCTGGTTGCAAACGCTATTCCTCGCCCTGCCGTTGTTTGTGCGCAAACGTATTGCCGCGCGAATGCGAGCAAACAGTAAAGAAGCCAACAGCAGTAAATCGCTGGCGATCATGGACGTTAACCAAAACGCGGTGGTCAGTGCGATGGAAAAACATCAGGTGCAATGGCTGATTCACGGGCATACCCATCGCCCGGCAGTGCATGAGCTCATCGCCAATGCGCAACCGGCTTTTCGCGTGGTACTCGGTGCCTGGCATACGAAAGGTTCAATGGTGAAAGTCACGGCAGATGACGTTGAATTAATTCATTTTCCCTTCTGAACACGAATGAATAGATTCTGAAAAAGCGCCGGACTAACGCAACCTGTATATCTTTTTCTGAGCCAGCAAGGTAATAAATCCCTGAGTGAAATAACAACAGAGAATATTATTATGCAACGCTGCAACGGATTTTTTATTTCTGGCATCGCCCTTACGGCAGGTGCACCTCTGTGTATTAGCTGGTTCGGTCTTGTCGGCTTCTATTTTGGCGCATTGTCACTGGTAGCTGCGGCGGTCATTTCGTGGATAGTCTATTTCTGGCTCATTTATTTAGTACTCACCCGCCCTCACAACCAACGCTTTGTAGAAAGATTTATATTGATTGTTGGTATTTGCTTTTTTCCGTGGAGCATTGTGCTGATATGGGCATTCTTTGCCAGTTCAGCCAGAGCGCATAATCAACACGCAGAGCAGACTAAAAACTCAACAACTGACGGTTAATTCCGCCTACGCAACCGTTTTCCTTGCTCTCTTTCCGTGCTATTCTCTGTGCCCTCTAAAGCCGAGAGTTGTGCACCACAGGAGTTTTAAGACGCATGTCTTCCCGCAATAATCCGGCGCGTGTCGCCATCGTGATGGGGTCCAAAAGCGACTGGGCTACCATGCAGTTCGCCGCCGAAATCTTCGAAATCCTGAATGTCCCGCACCACGTTGAAGTGGTTTCTGCTCACCGTACCCCCGATAAACTGTTCAGCTTCGCCGAAAGCGCCGAAGAGAACGGTTATCAGGTGATTATTGCGGGCGCAGGCGGCGCTGCACACCTGCCGGGCATGATTGCCGCCAAAACGCTGGTGCCAGTGCTGGGCGTGCCCGTACAGAGCGCCGCACTGAGCGGTGTCGATAGCCTCTACTCCATCGTACAAATGCCGCGCGGCATTCCGGTGGGTACACTGGCGATTGGTAAAGCGGGCGCGGCAAACGCGGCGTTACTGGCAGCACAAATTCTTGCGACTCATGATAAAGAACTGCACCAGCGTCTGAATGACTGGCGCAAAGCCCAGACTGACGAAGTGCTGGAAAACCCGGACCCGCGAGGTGCGGCATGAAACAGGTTTGCGTCCTCGGGAACGGGCAGTTAGGCCGTATGCTGCGCCAGGCTGGCGAACCGTTAGGCATTGCTGTCTGGCCGGTCGGGCTGGACGCTGAACCGGCGGCGGTGCCTTTTCAACAAAGCGTGATTACCGCTGAGATCGAACGCTGGCCGGAAACCGCATTAACCCGCGAGCTGGCGCGCCATCCGGCATTTGTGAACCGCGATGTGTTCCCGATTATTGCCGACCGTCTGACTCAGAAGCAGCTTTTCGACAAGCTTCACCTGCCGACCGCGCCGTGGCAGTTACTTGCCGATCGTAGCGAGTGGCCTGCGGTGTTTGATCGTTTAGGCGAGCTGGCGATTGTTAAGCGTCGCACTGGTGGCTATGACGGACGCGGTCAATGGCGTTTACGCGCCGATGAAACCGAACAGTTACCGGCAGAGTGTTACGGCGAATGTATTGTCGAGCAGGGCATTAACTTCTCTGGTGAAGTGTCGCTGGTTGGCGCACGCGGCTTTGACGGCAGCACGGTGTTTTATCCGCTAACGCATAACCTGCATCAGGACGGTATTTTGCGCACCAGCGTCGCTTTCCCGCAGGCCAACGCACAGCAGCAGGCGCAAGCTGAAGAGATGTTGTCGGCGATTATGCAGGAGCTGGGCTATGTGGGCGTGATGGCGATGGAGTGTTTTGTCACCCCGCAAGGTCTGTTGATCAACGAACTGGCACCGCGTGTACATAACAGCGGTCACTGGACGCAAAACGGTGCCAGCATCAGCCAGTTTGAGCTGCATCTGCGGGCGATTACCAATCTGCCGTTACCGCAACCGGTAGTGAATAGTCCGTCGGTGATGATCAACCTGATTGGTAGCGATGTGAATTATGACTGGCTGAAACTGCCGCTGGTGCATCTGCACTGGTACGACAAAGAAGTCCGTCCGGGCCGTAAAGTGGGGCATCTGAATTTGACCGACAGCGACACATCGCGTCTGACCGCGACGCTGGAAGCGCTGATCCCATTACTGCCGCCGGAGTATGCCAGCGGCGTGATGTGGGGGCAGAGTAAGTTCAGTTGAGCCATATCGGGTGGCTAATTCTCGTCACCCGTCACCTCATTTCAGCCGATGCCACGGAATCAGATTATCCATTAACACCGCCAACAAAATACTAACCAGCAATCCGTTACTTAATAATGGGCGAAGCGTTAATGGCAGATCCTGTAAATAGACAGGCGGTAATCCCATTAAAAAGATCCCAACAAATAACGGTAGTGCGAGTCGATAAACATTACGCGCCGTAAAGTTAATTTGTTGGCTAAAAAGTAGCGCAGAAAAGAGTAATGGCAAATAAGACACTAACATTACCGCACTCGTTACCGGCAGCGGAATACTGCTGAATAAGCGCGTCAGTGGCGGAGTCATCGCTACCAACAAACAAATCGCACTACCGTAGAGAAATGAACGACGTGTCGCATCGCCAGTTTGCGTTAATAAACCAATAGACGAAACGAACGGCGAAAAGGGAATAATAGCCATCGGCACCGTCACCAGCGTCATCACCCCTGTGACAACGAAACTTCGACGATAACGTCTGTTTCCCGCCCCTTGTTGTGGGTAAAAAATATCAGTACCCCGGACTGCGCCATAAGTATTGCTGATATTAACCAGACCGGTAATTACCGCCGTCACAATAATCCCTGGGGATAACTTGCCTCCGCTCCCCAAGGGAAACCATTGCCAGTGCAGTTCAGAATGAATGATTGGCGATGAAGGAAAGCAGAAACGCCAAAGTAGCCAACCTAGTATTGTCCCCACCAATACCCCATAACGTGCCAAACGCTGGGGAAGAAAAATAATCATCGCCAGCACCAGACACATTACCGCTACCGACAGAGCAAACGCTGGAAACTGAATTTTAAAATTTGGGTCGGCAATACCAAACGGCAAACCTAACATTCCCTTAAAGAAGATAGTGGTAAGCTGCGCGCCCAGCATCAACATAAAAACGACCATCACGGTTGGGGTGAACAAGCGTGCCAGACGGTGACCTAACCCACTAATACCAATTAAAATAGTCAGTACGCCGGAAATCGCAATTCCTGCTACCAGACTATTGGCAATATCATTGAGCGGTGTACCTCGCGATGATTCACCCAACGTGATGGTGAGGATCGTTCCCCACCATAAACCTCCAGGCCCTTCCATAATAGCGCGGCGATGACCGAAAAATGCCTGAGCGATACAGGCTAATGCGGTTGCCAGAAATGCATATTGCGTCAGTGTCAGCAAACAGCTTTGCGGTAGCTGAAATGCCGAAAGCAACGTTGGCGGAACCACTACGGTGTTACAAAAAATGAAGAAAAACCACTGAAAACCAGACAACATATTTTCGCGGTTAAATGAAATATTAAACATAGGAACACCTGTTAAAATCGCGCCAACTGCTATCATTTATCGAATACAGATAACTTCATTCCCCACCAGCCAGGTATTAAAAACCTTGTCTGCAGCATATTTTAATTTAGCAGTAAGGGGTAATCCACGCTAATCCCTCTTCCGTAGTGGTCTTCGGTTTATATTCACATCCTACCCACCCATCGTAGTTTGATTGTGCAATTACCGTAAAGAGATATTCGTAATTAATTTCTCCGGTTCCCGGTTCGCCGCGATGCGGATTATCAGCAATTTGCAGGTGACCAATTTTATCGGCCCACTGAGTCATGGTATTGGTTAATTCACCTTCCATCCGCTGCATGTGATAAATGTCATACTGAATTTTCAAATTGCAGCAACCAACACCATCAATCAATTTCAGCGCCTGCCGAGTACCGGTGAGATGGAAACCAGGAATATCAAAATGGTTAATAGGTTCAATCAGTAATAAAATATCTTCTTTCATCAGCATATTCGCGGCATAACGCAGGTTTGCTACAAGCGTTGCGTGAATCTGTTCACTGCTAAAACCTGCCGGCGTTTTACCGACCAGACAGTTAATTTTTTTATTACCCAGCGCACGAGCATAACGAATCGCTGCTGCTACGCCATCCCGAAACTCTTCTTCACGGCCAGGAATACAGGCAATACCCCGCTCGCCCGCCGCCCAGTCACCTGCCGGTAAATTGTGCAGCGTATGTTCGAGTTTATTACTCGCCAGCACCTGTTTTAATTCTTCAATGTCGTAGTCATAAGGGAACATAAATTCAACGCCACGAAAACCACACTGTGCAGCTTTCTCAAAACGGGCGAGAAAATCATATTCACCAAATAACATCGATAAATTAGCAGAGAAACGTAACATTATTTATCTCCCTTATTCATAGTGCATGAAGCAGGTTTCAGTCGGTGCATCCGCTGCGTTATCGGCGATATCTTCAAATTCCATGACGTTATCCAGTTCACTGCCCATCGAAATATTGGTTACACGTTCCAGCATAATTTCCACCACCACCGGGACACGGTACTGCGCCATTAAGGCTTTCGCCTGTTCAAAGGCAGGAGCAATATCTTCCGGTTTGAAAACGCGAATCGCTTTACAACCTAAACCTTCCGCTACTTTCACGTGGTCAACGCCATAACCGTTCACATCACTGGAGTTAATATTTTCGAACGCGAGCTGTACGCAGTAATCCATATCAAATGCGCGTTGTGACTGACGAATCAGGCCGAGATAGGCGTTATTCACCAGCACATGGATGTACGGAATGTTGAACTGTGCGCCAACGGCTAATTCTTCAATCAGGAACTGGAAGTCGAAGTCACCGGAAATCGCCACCACATTACGTTCTGGATCAGCAGCACACACGCCCAGCGCAGCCGGAATGGTCCAGCCCAGCGGGCCTGCCTGACCACAGTTGATCCAGTGACGGTCTTTAAAGACATGCAGCATTTGCGCCGCAGCGATTTGTGACAGGCCGATGGTGGTGACATAGCAAACATCACGTCCAAAGGCTTTGTTCATCTCTTCATACACGCGCTGCGGTTTCACTGGCACGTTGTCGAAGTGGGTTTTGCGCAGCAAAGTGCGTTTGCGCTGCTGGCACTCAGCAACCCACTCTTTACGGCATGGCAGACGTCCTGCTTTTTGCATCTCCTGCGCCACTTCAACCAGCAGCGTCAGCGCCGCTTTGGCGTCGGAGACAATGCCGAGATCCGGACACAGCACGCGGCCAATTTGCGTCGGTTCAATATCGATATGAACGATTTTGCGCCCTTCGGTGTATTTCTCTACCGAACCGGTATGACGGTTAGCAAAACGGTTACCGATACCAAACACCATGTCCGACGCTAGCAGCGTTGCGTTACCGTAGCGATGCGCGGTTTGCAGACCCACCATCCCGGCCATCAGTTCGTGATCGTCCGGAATACAGCCCCAGCCCATCAGCGTTGGGATCACCGGAACGCTGGTCAGTTCGGCAAACTGTTGTAACAGCGCCGCGGCATCGGCGTTGATCACCCCGCCCCCGGCAACAATCACCGGACGTTCGGCCTGAATTAACATTTCTACCGCTTTTTCGATCTGCATACGGCTGGCTGCAGGTTTGTAGACTGGCAGCGGTTCGTACATGTCAGGATCAAACTCGATTTCCGCAACCTGAACGTCGAACGGTAAATCCACCAGTACCGGACCCGGACGCCCAGAACGCATCAGGTGAAATGCCTGTTGCAGCACACGAGGCACCAGCGCCGCTTCACGAACTGTAACCGCCATTTTGCTGACCGGTTTAGCAATTGCTTCAATATCTACGGCCTGAAAATCTTCTTTATGCAGACGGGCTCTCGGTGCCTGGCCGGTGATGCACAAAATAGGAACGGAATCAGCAGAAGCGGAATAGAGCGCGGTGATCATGTCCGTGCCCGCAGGACCAGAAGTCCCCAGACAAACGCCGATATTCCCAGCCGTTGCGCGGGTATAGCCTTCCGCCATGTGCGACGCACCTTCCACGTGACGCGCCAGAATGTGACGAATACCGCCGTGCTTACGCATCGCTGAGTAGAACGGATTGATTGCAGCTCCCGGAACGCCGAAGGCGGTGGTGATACCTTCTTTCTCCAGCACATACATTGCCGCGTCAACGGCTCTCATTTTTGCCATTTTATTCCTACCTCTATTAATTGGAAAAATTTTCCAACTTTCAAATTTTGTCAAAAAAACCCGCTCCGCAGAGCGGGATGCGACAGACACTATGGATGTGCTTTCAGTCCCAACGCCGTGCTGATATCGCGGGCGGTGTCTCTGACCAGCTCACCCTGACTGACAAAACGATCTTCTGTCAGTCTTGATGAAGGCCCGGAGATGGAGATAGCGGCAACAACACTACCTACATCATCGTAAATTGCTGAAGCTATGCAATTCAGGCCTACAACATGCTCTTCTTTATCTACGGTATAGCCCAGTTCACGCGCTTGTTCCAGGTCCTTCAGCAAGGTAGGCATATCCACAAGCGTCGTTGGCGTAAACTGCTGCAAACCGGTTTGCAGAATGATGCTCATCAACTCCTCTTCCGCCAGCGGATAAAGCAGCGCCTTGCCCGCACCGGAAGCATGCAGCGGTAGACGACTGCCCAGCGGCGCACACATCCTGACCATCGATTTACACTCTAACTGACCAATTAATACCGCTTCATTGCCGTTACGAATCGCGACATTGACCGTCTCGCCGGAAAGCAGCATCAGGCGGCGCATAAACGGCCCGGCAACGGAGAGGACATCACGGTTATGGATGTACGCCGCGCCGACGTTAAAGACACCTAATCCTATATGCCACCAGCCTAACTGACTGTCCTGATAGACAAAATCCGCTGCCTGTAAAACCTTTAACAGGCGAAAGGTCGTCGAGAGCGGCAAATCCAGATTGAGAGAAATATCGCTAACCGACGAACTTCCCCCACTTTTTTCCAGATATTGCAGAATCGCAATTCCCCGCTCTAACGCCTGTGCGCCCTTCTGTGCCACAGGCTCCGCCTGTCCTGGCCTGCCGCGCCGTCTAACTTCCGTCATACCTACGTTAACTCCGACCTACAAGTGAGCATAAACAATGAACAATTAGTTTATCTTATGCAAGTCGGTTGCAGGCGTCACGCAAAACAGAGTTCCTGTTCAGGAATACTTTCAACATCACAGTTGTCACTGCCGCCGCGATCGATAGTCAGAAAATCGGTGACGCGCTGCCAGGCGAAAAGCGGGTGATGCCAGACGTTACGATGATAATTCACCCCCTGCTCACCGTTGGTGATAAACGCCCGCAGCGTTGACAGGTCTGGTTTATCGTCACCTGACGCCACGACCACTACAAACACTTCACCTTTCATCGGGATAAATGCCTGAGTACCCAGCGGGTGACGTTCGAGTTCGTGGATGGTCAGCGGCAGATTCGCCGGTTGCGCGCGGTTAATGCTGATAAGCGTACGGTCTTGCTCAAGAATCTCAACCAGCGCCAAATCGTGATAGCGCTCCACCAGGCCATTGTTAATATGGAAAAAATCCCGTTGCTGCGTTTCGATAACGTCGCCATAAGCACAGAAGGCTTCCTGACTTAACGGTAATACCTGAAGTTTCATCTTTTTGTCCTTGTAACATAATTCCGTTCAACCACCGCCGACCGGTCAGCCAGGTTTCAATAACAGGCAATCTAAAACCTTAAGAGAACAACATCAATACAAAAGTTGGAATATTTTTCCAAAACTAGATTTAGCCCACAAATCACGCAGGGTTATCATGTGAAAATACAGGTAAATCAACGAACAGGAAAATCACGCAACCTGCGGATTTAAAAGGGGATACCTGAAGATGTTTGATCCAGAAACTTTGCGGACTTTCATTGCTGTTGCCGAAACGGGAAGTTTTTCAAAAGCGGCAGAACGATTATGTAAAACCACGGCGACCATCAGTTATCGCATTAAGCTTCTGGAAGAGAATACCGGAGTGGCGCTGTTTTTCCGCACGACTCGCAGCGTAACGTTGACAGCGGCTGGCGAACATCTGCTTTGTCAGGCCAGAGACTGGCTGAGCTGGCTGGAAAGCATGCCGAGCGAGCTACAACAGGTGAATGATGGCGTGGAACGCCAGGTGAATATTGTCATCAACAACCTGCTCTATAATTCCCAGGCCGTCGCCCAGTTGCTGGCGTGGTTGAATGAACGTTACCCCTTTACCCAGTTTCACATCTCCCGACAAATCTATATGGGCGTCTGGGACTCGCTATTGTACGAAGGTTTTTCACTGGCTATCGGCGTCACGGGAACAGAAGCACTGGCAAATACTTTTAGCCTTGATCCCTTAGGTTCGGTGCAATGGCGCTTTGTCATGGCGGCAGATCATCCACTGGCAAAGGTTGAAGAGCCGCTAACAGAAGCGCAATTGCGGCCCTTTCCGGCGGTCAATATTGAAGACAGCGCCCGCACCTTAACCAAACGCGTCGCCTGGCGTTTGCCGGGACAAAAAGAGATTATTGTTCCTGATATGGAAACGAAAATCGCCGCCCATCTGGCGGGCGTTGGCATTGGTTTTTTGCCAAAATCACTTTGCCAGTCGATGATTGATAATCAACAACTGGTCAGCCGGGTAATCCCAACAATGCGCCCGCCTTCGCCATTGAGTCTGGCATGGCGTAAATTTGGCAGCGGCAAAGCGGTGGAAGATATTGTGGCCTTGTTTACCCAGCGCAGGCCGGAAATCAGTGGATTTTTAGAAATTTTCGGCAACTCACACAGTTAAAAATCAAGTTTCCTTGCGCGTTGGCGCGTAAAATAGCGCGCAAGCTGATTTGAGGTTCACTTTTTACTATGCAAGAGAGACACACGGAACAGGACTATCGTGCCCTGCTGATTGCTGATACGCCCATTATTGATGTTCGCGCCCCCATCGAGTTTGAGCAAGGCGCAATGCCCGCCGCTATCAATCTGCCGTTAATGAATAATGATGAACGCGCCGCCGTTGGCACCTGCTATAAACAGCAAGGGTCTGACGCGGCGCTGGCGCTGGGGCATAAACTGGTGGCGGGTGAAATTCGTCAGCAGCGCATGGACGCCTGGCGGGCAGCGTGTCTGCAAAATCCGCAAGGTATTCTCTGCTGCGCCCGTGGCGGTCAACGTTCACATATTGTGCAACGCTGGCTGCATGAAGCGGGGATTGATTATCCGCTGGTGGAAGGCGGTTATAAGGTACTGCGCCAGACTGCGATTCAGGCGACCATTGAACTGGCACAAAAACAGATAGTGCTGATTGGCGGTTGTACTGGCAGCGGTAAAACGCTGTTAGTGCAACAACAGCCGAACGGTGTTGATCTGGAAGGGCTGGCGCGCCATCGCGGTTCTGCTTTTGGTCGCACATTGCAGCCGCAACTTAGTCAGGCGAGTTTTGAAAACCTGCTGGCTGCCGAAATGCTAAAAACCGACGCCCGTCAGGATCTGCGCCTGTGGGTGCTGGAAGATGAAAGCCGGATGATCGGTTCGAATCACCTGCCGGAATGCCTGCGCGAGCGAATGACTCAGGCGGCGATTGCGGTGGTAGAAGATCCGTTTGAGATCCGTCTTGAACGCCTGAACGAAGAGTATTTCTTGCGTATGCATCATGATTTTACCCATGCGTACGGCGACGAACAGGGCTGGCAAGAGTATTGCGAATACCTGCATCATGGGCTTTCAGCGATTAAGCGTCGGCTGGGGTTACAGCGCTATAACGAACTGGCTGCAAGGCTGGATGCAGCGCTGACAACGCAACTCTCAACCGGCACAACCGACGGTCATCTGGCCTGGCTGGTGCCGCTGCTTGAAGAGTATTACGACCCGATGTATCGCTATCAGCTTGAGAAAAAAGCGGAAAAAGTTGTCTTTCGCGGTGAGTGGGCGGAAGTGGCTGAATGGGTTAAGACACGGTAATGGGCGGTATTCTGAAACGGCGATTGTCGTGAGAACAGAATGGTTGCACCAGAATACAGAAATAAAAAAACCGACATGACAGTCGGTTTTTTTATTTTTTCCGCCCAAGACTTGGTGGTTCCGGGCAGAAATGAAACAGTCCTCATCTAGCAAGTGAATTATAAGTCAGGATGCCTACATATTCAAACAGCTATGTTGGCGATACAATCCCGACGCTAGTAGCAAGACTGCCGGATGCGGCGTAAACGCCTTATCCGGCCTACACAATCTTGCAAAATCAATATATTGCACGATCCTCGTAGGCCTGATAAGCGTAGCGTATCAGGCAATCTAACGCTTGTCATCACCCCGCAAACTGCCTGAACAGCGCCTTACCCTTAACCAGTCGCGCGCCGAGCCAGCCGCCGCAAAGTGACAGCAGCAGTGCACCGCTGCACGGCAGCACAATCCACAACCGCCAGTCCGGTTCCCACGGGAAGTCGAACACTTTCGCCTGCAACACTGCCAGCGCCGTTTCCGCACCAGTTGCGGCCACCAGACCAGAAACAAACCCGAGCATGGCGAACTCACTCCACAATGTTGTGCGCAGCAGTTTTTTCCCCGCACCGAGTGTGCGCCACACCACCAGCTCCTGATGACGCTGACGCATTCCCACCTGCACCTGTGCCAGCAACAGCAACATACCGCAGGCGGTGACCAGCACTACCATCACTTCCAGCGCCCGACTTACCTGCTCCAGCACCTGACCGACCTGTTTTAAAATCGCGCCAATGTCTAACAGGCTAATGGTCGGGAACTGACGGTTGAGTTGCGTCAACATGCCGTTGTCATTCTCCCAGCGGAAACTGGTGAGCCAGCTTTGCGGCTGCCCATCCAGCGCCCCTTCCGGGAAAATAAAATAGAAATTAGGCCGCAGACTTTCCCAGTCCACTTTGCGCAGGCTGGTCACTTTAGCGCGGAACTCCTGGGTATCGCCCATAAAAGTCACGGTATCGCCGAGGGCAACGTTTAAGCGTTTCGCCAGCCCCTCTTCCATCGACACTTCATCGGCTTTTGGCGGCCAGTTACCGGCGACAATCGGATTATGATCGGGCCGCGTATTTTGCCAGGTAAGATTGAGTTCGCGGTTAAGCGCCTCATCGTCATTACCTTCTGTCGGCTTGTCGTTAATCGCCGTCAGCCGCGCACGCACCACTGGATAAAATGATTCCGGGACTATCTGATGTTCCGCGAGGAACGCTTTTAGCGGCGTAACCTGTTCTGTGGCGATGTTGATTAAAAAGTAGTTCGGGCTTTCTGGCGGTAGCTGCTGCTGCCAGCGGTCAAGCAGATCGCCACGCAACACCAGCAGCAGCGCCAGCAGCATAAAGGAGAGCGAAAATGCCGAAAGCTGGCTTAACGTTGACCACGGCTGACGTAACAGGCGGCTGACCGCCAGGCGCAGAGGCAGCGATTTCAGCGTCATGCGGCGAAGTACATACAGCAGCATCCAGCCCAGCACACCGCACAGCAAAGCCAGCACCACCGCGCCCGCCAGCACCGCCCACAGCAGCATACTGCCGCCCATCAGCCCGACGAGCAGCAGCACAACCACCACAGTGACAACCGGCAGATAAAACTTCAGCGGCCAGACGTTCGCTACCACATCATTACGTAGTACGCGTAAAGGCTGCGTTGCCAGCAACAGGCGGTACGGTCGTAGCCCCACCAGCAGCGAGATGACTGTCATGGTGCCGAGCGCCCACAGCCACGGCCAGAGGCTGGCAGGCGGTAGTGCGGCAGGCAGAACGGGCTTGAGCAGTACCATCAATACGCTTTCGAACAACAGGCCAATCGCCCCGCCGGTAACGGCTGAAAGCACCAGAATCATCAACCACTGACCGACGATTAACTTACGCAGTTGCGCTCGCCCTGCCCCCAGCGTTTTGAGGATCGCCACCAGATCGTAGCGACTGCGACAGTAATGATTCATCGCCACCGCCACCGCAGCCACTGCCAGCAGCAAGGTCAGAAGCGCCGAAAGCAGCAGGAACTGTTGCGAGCGTTCCATCGAGCGCCCCAGCGCGCCTTCGTCCTGTTCCAGACCGTACCAGCGTTGTTCGGGTTTAAGCTGGGGTAACAGCCATTTCTCATAGCCGTCGAGCTGATTCTCGCTGCCACCAAATTTATAGCGCCAGGTGACCCGACTCCCCGGCTGCACGGCTCCGGTTTTATCGACATCCGCCAGATTCATCATCAGGCGTGGGGCTATCTGGAAGGGGTTAAAACCGGAGTCCGGTTCCTGAATCACTTCTCCGGCGATCCGCAGCGTGGCATCGCCCACGTCGATGGTATCGCCGATTTTCAGGTTAAGCAGTGCCATCAGGCGTGGGGCCAGCAACACGCTGCCCGCCTGCGGTTTCAGGCCAGGGGGATTAGTTTGCAGATCGCCATACATCGGGTAGATCTCATCCACCGCTTTGACGTTCGCCAGCTGCGGTGTGTCGCCTGCAAATGTCATCGTGGCGAAAGTCAGCTGCTTGCCGACTTTCAGGCCGCGCTTTTGCGCTTCCTCCAGCCACGCTTGCGGCACTTCGCGCGAACTGCGCAACGCCCGATCGCCCGCCATAAACTCCCGGCTTTGCTGGCTTAAACCTTTCTCCATGCGATCGCTGATATTGCCCAGCGCCAGCACGCAGGCCACCGCCAGGCTTAGCGCCAGCCAGACAATTAATAGCGACGGCGAGCGCCATTCGCGCCAGAACCAACGTGCAATCATGCTTCCTCCTGCAACTGCCCGTTCACCAGCCGTAAGCAGCGGTCGCAGCGTGCCGCCAGTTGCAGGTCGTGGGTCACCATAATCAACGTGGTGCCATGCTCACGGTTAAGGGAAAACAGCAGGTCGGCAATTTTATCGCCCGTCTGGCGGTCAAGATTGCCGGTAGGTTCATCAGCAAATAGCACATCTGGCCGACCGTTAAAGGCACGCGCCAGCGCGACACGTTGCTGTTCGCCGCCGGAAAGCTGTGCCGGAAGATGATCAAGACGTTTGCCCAGCCCTAACTGTTCGAGCAATGCTTTCGCCCCGTTACGACTTTCCGCGCTACTCTCACCGCGCAGCAGCGCCGGAAGCTCGACGTTTTCCAGCGCGTTAAGGGTCGGAATTAACATAAATGACTGAAAAACAAAGCCTACATGCTTCGCGCGCAACTTTGCCCGCGCTTCTTCGTCCATATTATGTAGCGGTTGTCCTACCAGATTCACTTCGCCACTGCTACCGTCATCCAGCCCGGCGAGGATCGCCAGCAAGGTTGACTTACCCGATCCCGACTCGCCCACCAGCGCGATGGTTTCGCCACGTTTGACAACCAGCTCAACTCCGGTGAGGATGGAGAGTTCATGCTCCCCCTGACCGACGGACTTCTTAAGATGATGAACTTCAACAATGTTTTCCGCTGGCATTTGCCCTTCCTGTTCCTGGTCCTGTTAACTTTCCGTGCCGCCGCAGCGGACACGTTATTAATTCTGGGTGATAGCCTGAGCGCCGGGTATCGAATGTCTGCCAGCGCGGCCTGGCCTGCCTTGTTGAATGATAAGTGGCAGAGCAAAACGTCGGTAGTCAATGCCAGCATCAGCGGCGACACCTCGCAACAAGGGCTGGCGCGCCTTCCGGCTCTGCTGAAACAGCATCAGCCGCGCTGGGTGCTGGTTGAACTGGGCGGCAATGACGGTTTGCGTGGTTTTCAGCCACAACAAACCGAGCAAACGCTGCGCCAGATTTTGCAGGATGTCAAAGCCGCCAACGCTGAACCATTGTTAATGCAAATACGTCTGCCTGCAAACTATGGTCGCCGTTATAATGAAGCCTTTAGCGCCATTTACCCCAAACTCGCCAAAGAGTTTGATGTTCCGCTGCTGCCCTTTTTTATGGAAGAGGTCTATCTCAAGCCACAATGGATGCAGGATGACGGTATTCATCCCAACCGCGACGCCCAGCCGTTTATTGCCGACTGGATGGCGAAGCAGTTGCAGCCTTTAGTAAATCATGACTCATAAAGCAACGGAGATCCTGACAGGTAAAGTTATGCAAAAATCGGTCTTAATTACCGGATGTTCCAGTGGAATTGGCCTGGAAAGCGCGCTCGAATTAAAACGCCAGGGTTTTCATGTGCTGGCAGGTTGCCGGAAACCGGATGATGTTGAGCGCATGAACAATATGGGATTCACCGGCGTGTTGATCGATCTGGATTCGCCAGAAAGTGTTGATCGCGCAGCCGACGAAGTGATCGCCCTGACCGATAATTGTCTGTATGGGATCTTTAACAATGCCGGATTCGGCATGTATGGCCCCCTTTCCACCATCAGCCGTGCGCAGATGGAACAGCAGTTTTCCGCCAACTTTTTCGGCGCACACCAGCTCACCATGCGCCTGTTACCGGCTATGTTGCCGCACGGTGAAGGGCGTATTGTGATGACCTCATCGGTGATGGGATTAATCTCCACGCCGGGCCGCGGCGCTTACGCGGCCAGTAAATATGCGCTGGAGGCGTGGTCAGACGCACTGCGCATGGAACTGCGCCACAGCGGAATCAAGGTCAGCCTGGTTGAGCCAGGTCCCATTCGTACTCGTTTCACCGACAACGTCAACCAGACGCAAAGCGATAAACCGGTCGAAAACCCCGGCATCGCCGCCCGCTTTACGTTGGGGCCGGAAGCGGTGGTTGCCAAAGTGCGCCATGCTTTTATCAGCGAGAAGCCGAAGATGCGCTATCCGGTGACGCTGGTGACCTGGGCAGTCATGGTGCTTAAGCGCCTGCTGCCGGGGTGCGCGATGGATAAAATATTGCAGGGGTGAGTTGAAGCGCGCGCTTAAGCCCCCATGTCAAAGAAAATATCGACAACAGAGAGCGACTCCATGTCCGTAGAAAATATTGTCAACATTAACGAATCTAACCTGCAACAGGTTCTTGAACAGTCAATGACCACACCTGTGCTGTTCTATTTTTGGTCTGAACGTAGCCAGCACTGTTTGCAGTTAACCCCAATTCTGGAAAGCCTCGCGGCGCAGTACAACGGGCAATTTATTCTGGCGAAGCTGGACTGCGACGCGGAGCAGATGATTGCCGCCCAGTTTGGTCTGCGCGCGATTCCGACCGTGTATCTGTTCCAGAACGGGCAACCGGTAGACGGCTTCCAGGGACCGCAACCGGAAGAAGCGATCCGCGCCCTGCTGGATAAAGTGCTGCCGCGTGAAGAAGAGCTGAAAGCCCAGCAGGCGATGCAACTGATGCAGGAAGGCAATTACACCGACGCCCTGCCATTGCTGAAAGACGCCTGGCAGTTGTCGAATCAGAACGGGGAAATCGGTCTGCTGCTGGCAGAAACGCTGATTGCGCTGAACCGTTCTGAAGATGCAGAAGCCGTGCTGAAAACCATTCCGTTGCAGGATCAGGACACCCGCTATCAGGGGCTGGTGGCGCAAATCGAACTGCTGAAGCAGGCGGCAGATACGCCGGAAATTCAACAGCTGCAACAGCAGGTGGCGGAGAACCCAGAAGATGCCGCACTGGCGACGCAACTGGCACTGCAACTGCATCAAGTTGGGCGCAATGAAGAGGCGCTGGAGTTACTGTTTGGGCATCTGCGTAAAGATCTCACCGCCGCAGACGGTCAGACGCGTAAAACGTTCCAGGAGATCCTCGCTGCGCTGGGTACGGGGGATGCACTGGCGTCGAAGTATCGCCGCCAGCTGTATGCGTTGTTGTATTGATTTTCCGTTGATCGGCGCATGAACCACAACGCCGGATGCGATGCTGCGCATCCGGCATCACATTATTTCTTCTTCAATTGCGTCACCACCAACTGGTGGCGCGAATTGTAAAATTTACGATAGGTTAAATAACAGGCAATAATGGTCGACAGGCTGGCGGTTGAGAGCAACATAAAGGTCACCATAATCTGATATTTAATCGCCTTCACTGGATCAATCCCGGCAAATATCAGTCCGGACATCATTCCCGGTAAACTCACTAAGCCAACCGTTTTTGCTGAATCGACCGTCGGAATTAAAGCCGCGCGAATACTGTCGCGAATCAATATCGCTGAAGCCTGTTTCGGCGTCGCCCCAAGACTCAGTTTCTCCTGAATCTGTTGCTGTTCGCTGATAAACCGCTGCCCGAGATTGTTATAACACAGCCCGACTGCCACCATCGCGTTACCGGCTATCATCCCGGCAATAGGGATCACCTGCATCGGGATAAATTCAATCGACCCTGAGAGAATCAGCACCGCCAGGGTAATTCCCGCCCCGACCGTAATGGCAATAAACGATGAGATAAACGCTTTAGCAATATATTTACTGCGTTTTTGCGCATTCCACGCCGCATTAAAGCAGATAAATAACACCATCAATAATGTCAGGCTGGCATCATCAACGCTGAAAATATATTTCAATACATAGCCGACAATAATCAGCTGAATTATCGCGCGCCCCACACTCCAGAGAATATCTTTCTCCAGCGCCAGTTTTTCTTTATGGCTAATTAAGATTGCGACAACCACCAGCATTAATGCCAGTGCCAGTGACTCGTTGGTAATATTATGCGTGTTCATAGCGTGCTTCCTGCATTTCTCCGGCATGCGGTTGCAGTGTAATCACTTTATCCGCATGATTAATTTCGTCTTTATCGTGCGTCACCCACAACACAGCAATATTTTGCTCACGTACATAGCGGTGGATCATCTCATTGACGTTGCGTTTGTTGCTTTCATCCAGCGCACTGGTGATTTCGTCGAGCAATAAAACCTTCGGCATAAATTGTAGGTTACGAATCAATGAGATGCGTTGTTTTTCACCACCAGATAGCTCGGCGATATTTTTCGTCAAAATGGTGTCCGGCAAGGAAAAACGTTCGAGAAAATCGAGAAAAATGGCCGGTTCAGGCTGCTGGTTACGGATCTGCCAGGGAAAGATCAGGTTATCGTAGACCGTGTCGCCAAACAGAGCCGGCGTTTGGGCGCAGTAAGAAACTTGTTGGCGATAGGTTTCTGGCTTTAGTGTGCTGACATCCTCACCTTCAAACAGTAACGTTCCGCAGGTCGGGCTGATTAATGAAGCAACTATTTTTAGTAGCGTACTTTTACCGCAGCCAGAAGGGCCGGTAATTAACTTAAATTCGCCAGCACGCAGCGAAAAATTGATGTTATTGAGAATCTTCGTATCGCCCGCCTGATATCCAACATTTTGCAGTTGGAGCAAAAGACTATTTTCCTGCATTACCCATCCCTTTTTCTGATTTTTACTAAAAACAGTTTATCCTCCGCAAGAATAAGGGGGAACTCTCTTTCAGTAATCAGGTATAATTTGTTTAATCAAGCAGCAATTTTGCTCTTTATGGACGGTACAACAGGAGGTTTTTCCGATGCTAATTTTTATCCCGATTCTCATTTTTGTCGCGCTGGTGATTGTTGGCGCGGGCGTCAAAATCGTGCCGCAGGGCTATCAGTGGACGGTAGAACGATTTGGTCGTTATACCAAAACATTACAGCCGGGGCTAAGTCTGGTGGTGCCGTTTATGGACCGCATTGGTCGTAAGATCAATATGATGGAGCAAGTACTCGACATCCCATCCCAGGAAGTTATCTCGAAAGATAACGCCAACGTCACTATCGATGCCGTTTGCTTTATTCAGGTGATTGATGCCCCGCGCGCGGCTTATGAAGTCAGCAATCTGGAACTGGCAATCATCAACCTGACCATGACCAACATCCGTACCGTTCTGGGTTCGATGGAACTTGATGAAATGCTCTCTCAGCGCGACAGCATTAACTCGCGTCTGCTGCATATTGTCGATGAAGCCACTAATCCGTGGGGGATAAAAGTCACCCGTATTGAAATTCGCGATGTGCGCCCGCCGGCTGAACTTATCTCTTCAATGAACGCGCAGATGAAAGCGGAACGTACCAAACGCGCTTACATCCTTGAAGCAGAAGGGATTCGTCAGGCGGAAATCCTCAAAGCCGAAGGTGAAAAACAGTCACAAATCCTGAAAGCGGAAGGTGAACGTCAGTCGGCATTCTTACAGGCCGAAGCACGTGAACGTTCTGCCGAAGCGGAAGCCCGCGCGACCCAAATGGTGTCTGAAGCCATTGCTTCTGGTGACATTCAGGCGGTGAATTACTTCGTGGCGCAGAAATACACCGAAGCGTTACAGCAGATTGGTTCCTCCAGCAACAGCAAAGTGGTGATGATGCCATTAGACGCCAGTAGCCTGATGGGATCGATTGCCGGGATTGCTGAACTGGTGAAAGACAGCGCGAACGAGCGAAATAAATCATGATCGAGATGATAGCTATCCATCCGCATATTTTTTGGCTGAGTCTCGGCGGTCTGCTGCTGGCAGCCGAGATGTTGGGCGGCAATGGTTATCTGTTGTGGAGCGGTGTCGCGGCGGTGATTACTGGCCTGGTGGTCTGGTTGCTGCCGCTGGGTTGGGAGTGGCAAGGGGTGATGTTTGCCGTCCTGACGCTACTTGCCGCCTGGCTGTGGTGGAAATGGCTGGCACGAGGCGTGCGCGAACAAAAGCACAGTGACAGTCATTTAAACCAGCGCGGACAGCAATTGATCGGCAGACGATTTGTGCTGGAATCACCGTTAGTCAACGGGCGCGGTCATATGCGCGTCGGCGACAGTTCATGGCCCGTCAGCGCCAGCGAGGATCTCGGTGCAGGTACGCATGTTGAGGTTATTGCGATTGAAGGGATAACGCTGATCATCCGTGCGGTCATCGCCTGATGCGACGCTGACGCGTCTTATCATGCCTACAAATCTGTGCCTGAACGTAGGCCGGATAAGGCGTTTACGCCGCATCCGGCAGTCGCGCACCGACGCCTGATGCAACGCGGGCGCGTCGGCCGCCTCCGCCATATTAACTGGCATTGGCAAATTACTCGTCACTGCCTTTATTCATGTTTTTTTGGTCCTCATCCGGATAGTGTTTTTTTAGATATTCCAGGACGTTTTTATTGACCTTGTGTTGGGTATACACCCACCCTTTCCAGTAATCAGGCTGGTCCAGGTAAACTTCTGGCGGAATGGTGAAATCAGAAAGCGTTAACCATTCGGCTAACAGATCGGGGTTTCTCTTCTGGATCAACTGCAACAGCATGATCAGCGACATGGCAGAGGCAGGAGCCGTACTATCGCCGCTTAAATACTTCCACACCGTAGAGCGATTCGAACGAAAAAGGATGGGGAGCAGCGCCCTGTCCAGATTCATTTCATTAAAAATCTTCTCAAATTCATTCATTTAATTTTCCTGCCTGGCGTAAACCTCTTAAAAATTGAGATTTATCAAAGAAACGCATTCTAGCACACATCAGAAACAGCTTCACGTTTAGCCAAGAAACAACATTTATTTCGCTTATCAAAACAAGTCTTTACTCTTTTTTACATTGAAAGAGCACAAAATGATTTTCTATTTTATTTATATAAGAAACATTTTTTGTTTCTTATTGGTGGTGTTTACGCTTACACCAACCAAAAATGCGCTTTACATCACACAAATGGCGACGTAGATTTCGATTAAATTGCAACGTAGTTTATTTCTTAAAATAATATTATTTGTTTCTTATAGAAACACTAATGCGACTTATTTTTCACGAGAGAAAATGAATGAAAACTGTAAACGTAGCTTTACTGGCACTCATAATTTCAGCAACATCCAGCCCTGTTGTTTTAGCTGGTGATACCATTGAAGCGGCGGCAACAGAGCTTTCAGCCATTAACTCTGGCATGTCGCAATCGGAGATTGAGCAGAAGATTACCCGCTTTTTAGAACGCACAGACAACAGCCCCGCTGCGTATACCTATTTGACTGAACATCACTACATCCCTTCTGAAACATCTGATACCACTCAGACTCCCCCTGTCCAGACAGATCCTGACGCAGGACAAAAAACCGTTGCCGCTACAGGTGATGTACAGACAACTGCCCGTTATCAGAGCATGATCAACGCCCGACAGTCTGCGGTAACTGATGCCCAGCAAACGCAAATTACAGAGCAACAGGCGCAGATCGTAGCCACACAAAAAACGCTCGCTGCGACTGGAGATACGCAAAATACCGCGCATTATCAGGAGATGATTAATGCCAGACTGGCGGCTCAAAATGAGGCTAATCAGCGCACTACCACTGAACAAGGGCAGAAAATGAATGCGCTGACAACCGATGTGGCAGCACAACAGCAAAATGAAAGGACTCAATACGATAAACAAATGCAAAGTCTGGCGCAGAAGTCAGCCCAGGCACATGAGCAAATTGAAAGTCTGAGACAAGATTCCGCACAAACGCAGCAACAGTTAACCAACACCCAAAACCGGGTCGCTGATAACAGCCAGCAGATTACAACGCTCAATAACAATTTCAGTTCGCTGAAAAACGAAGTTGAAGATAACCGTAAAGATGCTAATGCGGGGATCGCGTCAGCCATTGCCATTGCCTCACAGCCGCAGGTGAAAACCGGTGATTTAATGATGGTGTCAGCGGGAGCAGGAACGTTCAACGGTGAATCTGCGGTGTCTGTCGGAACATCTTTTAATGCCGGAATTCATACGGTAATTAAAGCGGGAGTCTCAGCGGATACACAATCTGATTTTGGCGCAGGTGTCGGCGTGGGATATTCGTTCTAATTTTAATAGCAATTTCTTATTCGCAATTATCCGCACATTATTTAAGGTTAACAATGATGAATAGCACCATTAAATCGTTTTCCCTGCTGGCGGTTATATTACTGGCTGGCTGTAGCTCCCCCACTTCCCGCATCGCAGATTGCCAGGCGCAGGGCGTCAGTCATGACACCTGTTATCTCGCAGAACAACAGCGTCAGGCGGCTATTTTAAATGCATCCGAGGCGCAGGCATTTAAAAATGCAGAAGCCGCACAACATGCCCAGGCCGCTAAAAAATCCATTTATAAAGGATTTGGCCTTACCTTCAGAATGAGCAGTAAGAACTTCGCTTATCTCAATGATTCATTATGTGCCATAGATGAAGATAATAAAGATGCCACCGTATATCAGTCGGGTCTGTATAACGTCATTGTTTATCATCACACAGGAAAAGTCGCCTTAATGAAAGAAGGCCAGTTTGTGGGCTATTTAAAATGAAGGAGCAAAAGAAAATAGCCATGACGCATATTATGATTATCGGTGCATTTATTTTTGCCTTCCTGCAAGTGGTGTTATTAGCCTCCCTGGTTCACGCTGTAAATGTTAACAACGAAATCCAGGAAGGCTTATTTCAGTCGGGGCGCATTATGGTAGAAAGTTTGCAGCATATTCTTTCAGTGCAAACGGGGATTAACTGATTTTCACCCCGCCCGATGGTGACAGCAGCCGGAGAGATTTTCGATAATCGGGCAGTCGGCGCTGTCATCGCCGGGGCAGGCATTCGCCAATGCCAGTAGCTGGTTGCGCATGGCTTGCAGTTCTTCGATATGTCGCTCGATCTCCGCGACTTTCTCCAGCGTGCGCCGTTTTACATCGGCGCTATGACGCTGCGGGTCGTTAAACAGATTCACCAGTTCGCCGCTCTCTTCCAGGTTAAAGCCCACCTGGCGTGCCTGGCGCAGTAAGGTCAGTTCGTTGAGATGCTGCTGCGTGTAGGTGCGATAACCGTTTTCGCTGCGCATCGGCGGTGTCACCAGTCCCTTCTCTTCATAGAAGCGAATGGCTTTGCTGGTCAGGCCGGTAATTTTTGCCACATCGCTAATGTTCATCGTTCGCGCAACGCCTCCTGTGCTTTGTTAAAGGGTTTCAACAGATAATCCAGCACGCTTTTTTTACCCGTGCGGATATCGACCGTCGCCACCATACCGGGGAATATCGGAAACTGCTGTTTATGTTTATTTTCCAGATGGTTGCTGAAGGTGCGAATGTACACTCGATAGTAATAAACATCGCGCCGTACTTCATCCTGAATGGTGTCCGGTGAAATCACCGCAACTTCTCCTGGTAAGCCGCCATAGATGGAGTAATCGTAAGCGGTTATTTTCACCAGTGATTTTTGCCCCGGATGGATAAACGCCACATCGCGCGGGGAGATTTTCGCCTCAATCAGCAGTTGCTCATCCAGCGGCACGATGGTCATGAGTTTACCACCTGGGGCGATGACGCCGCCAACCGTAGTGACGTCAATGTCTTTGACAATGCCACGCACCGGCGCGGTAAAGTCCAGCCTGGTGAGAGAGTCTTCCCGCCCGCGGATCACCGAACGCTGGGTTTCGACCTCTTCGTTGGCTTTTGCTAACTCTTCCCGTGCCTGAACGTAATATTGCGTGCGCACGTCGCTGAGTTTGTTTTCCAGTTCATTGGCCTGTCGTTGCAAACGCAGCACTTCGACGCTGCTCGCCGCCCCCTGTTTCACCAGCGGCTGGGTCATCGCCAGTTCGCGATTGACCAGGCTAATTCCTTGTGTCAGCCCGGTGGTGGCTTTGTTCAGCCCGTCGCGGCGAGTGTTGTACAACGCCGTTTCCGACTCGATAAGCTCGGGGAATTTATTCAGTTCGTCGGGGAACACCAGCGGTTTATTGCTGACTTCCGCCCGCAGCCGTGCCGAGGTTGCCAGCGCCGCGTACAGCCGCGACATTGCTTCCTGCACGTCGGATTCGGTTTTGGTGCGGTTAAGCTGCGCCAGCGGCTGGCCTTGCTCAACAATATCGCCCACCTTCACGTCGAGATGATACAAAATCCCGCCTTCCAGCGACTGCACCACCTGTTCACGCCCGGAAGGTTCTACGGTGCCGCTACCGGTAGTGACTTCATCAAGCTGGAAATACCACGCCCAGCCGAGAAAACAGAGCAGCATGACGACGGTCACACGTACCGCCAGCGCCGAACGCGGCAGACGGGGTTCAGTCAGGCCACGGTTATATTGCAGTTGTCCGTTCATGCGGCAGACCCCTTATTCTTCTCCTGCAACACCACCCGTCGCGCCGTGGGTTCGCCCTGTTCACGCAAAATGGCCTCTTTCGCGCCATCCATCACAATCCGCCCCTGATCCATCACGATTATCCTGTCCACCAGTTGCAGCATCGCCGTGCGGTGAGTGGCGATGACCAGCGTGCGATGTCCAATCCACTGTTTCAGTTGTTCGATTAAGTGCGCTTCCGCCATTTCGTCCAGCGAAGCGCTGGGTTCGTCGAGCAGGACGATATTCGGTTGAGAGATGAGGAGCCGCGCCAGCAGCAGCGTTTGCCGCTGGCCGCCAGAAAGACCAAATCCCCCTTCCTGAATCATGTAGTTGAGGCCGTTTTTCTGCTTCTGCACAAACGGCAGCGCCCCGCTGAGGGTTAACGCGCGTTCGATATCTTCATCGCTGGCTTCCGGCATCCCCATGGTGAGGTTTTCCCGCAGCGAGCCGAAGAACAGTCGTCCGGTCTGGCTGAGCAGCCCCATGTCGCGGCGCAGATCCGCCGGATCAAGCTGCCCGATGCTGATGTTATCCAGCAACACCTGCCCCTGCTGGGCGATACGCATTCCGGCGAGCATTTGCAGCAGCGTTGATTTACCCGCGCCGTTGCGGCCAAGAATGGCGATTTTCTCTCCGGCCTGAATGTTGAGTTTGCCAATCGCCACATCGGCAATTTTCTCTTCTTCGTCGTAATAAAACACCGCGTTGCTGAACTGATAATTACCGTGCAGCACCGCTTTATGCACCAGTTTGCCGTGTTCCGGCTGATCCACCGGGCGCTTCATCAGTTCATCAAGCCCGTTACGCGCTACTTTCGCCTGCTGCCAGCGCGAGAGCACGCCGGATATCTGCGACAGCGGCGCGATGGTGCGCGAAGCCAGAATCGTCGTCCCGACCAGCGCACCGGTGGTCATGTCGCCGTTCATCACCATAAAGCAGCCCACCAACAGCACCACCACGTAGACGATGGATTGCACTTCCTGCGTCCAGGTAAGCAGTAGCCCGGTGAGAAAACGTTGCCTCATGCTGATGGACGAGGCCACGTCGTTGGTGTGGTTCCACTGATTCTGAAAACGCTGTTCGGCGCGCAGCAGTTTAATGTCTTCAATCGACTGCACGGCTTCCACAAGCGTAGCGTTGCGTACCGCTGACTCGCGCATCCCTTCGTTCGCCAGCCGCGCCAGCGGGCGTTGAATCAGCAGACCGGGGATCACCAGCAACGGCAGCGCCAGCAAAACCACCAGCACCAGCCAGCCGCCGATCATCCACAGAATAAAGACAAACAACAGGAAGAACGGCAGATCCGCCACCGCGCCAATGGTGGTGGAAGTGATCAGCTCCCGCACTGATTCCAGTTCGCGGATCTGCGAGATAAACGATCCGGTGGATTTCGATCGCACGTTGTTTTTCAGCCGTAATGCGTGACCAAAAACGCGATCCGAAATGCGCAAATCCGCCCGCTTGCCAATCATATCTGAGAGGTGCGTGCGCACCATGCGCATACAGAACTCAAACAGAATCGCCATCATCACCCCGGCGAACAGCACCCACAGCGTCGGGTACGATTGCGCCGGAACGACGCGGTCGTAAACCTGCATCGAGAAAATCATCGCCGCCAGCGCCAGCACGTTCGCCACCAGTGAGGCCAGCATAATATCGCCGTAGCGCCGCCAGTCTTTCAGCGACAAACTCCAGAACCAGTTCGCCTGATACGGGCGAATGTAGTCATCCACCCGCGCATCAGGGATGGCGCTAAGCGGGCGCAGTAGCGCCAGTTCGACGATTTTATCTTCAATATCCGCGACGTTCAGCGTGGTTTCCAGCCCTTCGTCACCGCTGAACTGAACGCTGATATTGTCGTGATTGTCGCGGCGGGTGATTACGCCAATCTGTTGATTATCAAACACCGCAATCAACGGCAGCCGCCACGGGTTAAGCGAATCGGCGGAAAACTCCACCAGCCGTAACCCCATCCCCAGTTGCCGCGCCATGTCGGTGAGCAACTCTTCCCGCTTACTGTCGCGCTCCCAGTTGACGGTTGCGCGCACGTTCTCCTGAGAAAAATCGAGGCGGTAATAACGCGCCACGACGATCATCGCCTCCAGCCAGGCTTCCACGGACTGGGCATTTTTTTTCATTATCTACACCACCATCAACTGATGATTCGCCAGCAAAGTGGCGAGGTCGGTATGCACGCCCGTCAGCGTGACCACGTTAGTTGCCGCAAAAGTGCCGCCCGTGCCGTCGCGGTCGATCTGCACGATGGTGTCGCTGCCGCTCTGGGTAACTTTGACAAAATCACTGATGTTTCCGGCCTGCGCATCCAGCGTTGCCACGCCGTTGACGTAGCTGGCTTTGCCGTTGCCGGTATAGCCGCTGCCCTGTAACAGCTCGCGGATATCAATGCGATCGGTGTCGGCGGTGCCTTCCCATGTCCCTACCGTAAAGCCATTCACCACGTCCGAGCCATTGCCACCAGTGGCGTCGCTGGCGTTGAGCAGTTTATAGAGCAAGGTGTCATGGCCCCCGTTGCCGATGTTGATGGTGTCGTTACCGCCGCGCCCTTCCAGTTGGTTATCGCCGCTGCTGCCCGTCAGGGTGTCGTTAAAGTTGGAGCCGGAAATGCCTTCGATATTGGTAAATGTCGAGGTGTTAAAGCCGGTCGCCTGGGCAGTGGTGATGCTTAAGTTGGCGGTGATCCCCACTGTGGAGAGGCGGAAATCGACCACGTCCATCCCGCCGTTCGCCAGCCAGGTTCCGGTGCCGGAGCTGTACACCCAGCCGCCGGAACCGTCATAGGTGTCGGTACCTGCGGTAGCGAAGAAGGTATCGTTATAGCCGGTACCAACGAACTTACCGTTGTTGCTCGCCGTGCCTGCTTCGGCGCTGAGATCGTAAGCGTGGGTAGCATCAGTGGCATGTAAACCGCCCCAGCTGGTATTCACCGTCTGGTCGATATTGCTGGCAGTGGTGCCGGTGGATTTGATCAGCACCGCGTTGTAAGTTTCCCCGGCATTCAGTCCGTAGAAATTGACCAGCGCCGAGGTGTCGTTGACGCCCATCCCCGACTGCGGGTTGATGATTTGCGTAGCGACCAGCACTCCCGCCGAGTTGTAGAGTTTTACGGTATTACCGTAATAGACGTTAATGCCGTTGGGATCGGTGATGCGCAGGTGCAGCGAGGTACCGTAGCTCACCGTGTTAGTATTGCGGATCAGGAACACGCTGCCCGACTGTTTGGTCACCAGCACATCCACCGCGCCGTCCCAGTCGTAATCCATTGCCGCCACGCCGCTGGTGATACCGCTCTGGCTGCCGCCGAGGGTAGATTGTGTCCAGTTACTGGCATTACTGACGTTAGTATAGAGGTACGACTGCCCGGTCTGAGCAATACGCGCGATATCCATTAACCCGTCATGATCCCAGTCCACTGCCACGCTGAACTGGCTGGCATAGGTTGTACCCGTTGCCCCCACCGCCACCGGATTCCCCAACACGCCGTTGGTATTGAATAACAGCGAGCCGTAGTTAGCTCTTCCCTGGCTGGCGGGCAGGAAGAGGTCCATATCGCCGTCACCATCGAAATCTGCCCAGGTCATGGACACAGACGTCGAGTTGCCGCCGCTGCCTGCAACGCTGAGGAAGGTGTTGATGGTGTTCTGCCCCCAGACAAACGTGCCGTTGCCCTGGCTGATGAGCGATGAAAGGGTGTAGTAGTTATTCAGGTTGAAGGTGTGCTGAACCAGGTCTACCCTGCCGTCATTGTTGAGATCGACGCCGGAACCTTCGTTAAGGGAAAGATAGCCGTTCACCACCCCACCGACCGTGGCGCTCCCTCCGTTGTTGGCGGTGGTGGAGTTGCCTACCAGAGTGCCTGCGTTATTCCACAGGAAGGTATTAGAGTCCGGCCCGCCCGCGTCGCCAATCCAGAAATCGAGATAGCCGTCGCCCTCTTTATCAAACGCCACAATCGAGCCATACCACGTCAGCGTGCCGACGTTCACCTGAATCGCGCTGGAAAAGGTGCCGTCGCCGTTATTGGTAAAGCCGTTGATATAGCCCGTACCGTAGTCATCACGGGTGATAAACAGATCGCCCGTGCCGTTACGGTCATAATCGGCAATTGAACTGGTGGCGTAGTTGTTGCCGCTTTGCACCAGCGTCAGTGCGGTCTTCGACCAGGTGAGCGGATCGGTTGATTGCATAATTTGCTGGTTAGCCAGCACCGTCCACATCCCGTGGTTGTCGAGGCCGTAGGTCAGCCCCCAGGCGGTCGTTTTATTGGCAGTTGTCCAGGCGGGCGTGTAATCAATCGCCGCGTTGACCGTCACCGTGCCGTTGCTGACGTTGGCGGTGTTGCCGTTGCCCGCCGAGCTTTTTACCTGCGCGGTGACGTTATAGGCGGTCGCGGACACCGCCAGCACATCGGTATCCGGCAGTTGCACATACCAGGTGTTGTGCGCCGGATCGACCACTACCGCACCGCCCGGTTGCGAGGTGTAGGTTTTGCCATTGATGACCACTTCGACATACTGCCCACTGGCGAGCGCGGCAGTGATCACCCCGCTGATAATCGGCGTGGTATCGCGCGTGGTCTGGCTGGTGATTTGCGCCAGCGTGGTCGGAATAGAAGTATCGACCGTCAGGATAAAATCACTGGAGGAGGTGATATTCCCTGCCAGATCCACCACCCGCGCACTGTAGGTATAGGCGCCGCTGACCAGACCGCTGTCGCTGTAGGTCCAGTTCAGCGCACCTACCATCGTCACCGCGCCTAACAGCAGACCGTTACGGTAGAGGTAAACCACTTCACCGCTGGCCAACGGGCCGGAGAGCACACCGTTCAGCAACGGAGTGGTATCGTCAGTGGCCTGCGAACTGCTTAACGTCCCCTGCCGCTGCCCGACATCATCGGTGTACGACACAATAGTTGGCGTGGCGGTGGGGTTAATCGTATCGACCACCACCGTTTTCGACACCACCGGGCCGGTGTTCCCCGCCAGATCCAGCACCCGCACCTGATAAACATAGCTGCCATCGGTCAGCGTGCGGCTGTCGGTGTAAGTCCACTGCGTGCCGTTGGTAGTGAGCGTGGTCCAGGTCGCACCGCCATCAAGGCTAATCTGCGCCACTTCGCCGCTGGCAAGCCCCGCCCCCAGCGAACCGGTCAACGTGAGCGTTGTATCACTGGTGATAAAGTCGGTGGACGAACTCCCCGTGTCGGTGCTAATGCTGGCGATGGTCAACACCTGCGCCGGGTTAACGGTGTCAATCTGCGCCGACTGGCTGCCGGTTGCGCCAACGTTGCCCGCCAGATCGACCACTCGTACCTGCCAGGTCGTCGTGCCATTCGTTAGCGTGCGTCCGTCAACGTAACTCCAGTTCAAGCCGTCTGCCGCCAGCGTTACGTTCACCCAGGTTGCACCGTTGTCGGTGCTGATTTGCGCGAATTCATTAGTGCCGAGCGCCGCGCCCAGTACGCCGCGCACGGTAAGCGAGGTATCGCTGGTAATAAAATCGCTGCTGCTGGCTCCGGTGTCATCGCTGATGCCGGTAATGGTGATGCTTTTCGCCGCTTCCGGGCTGGTGGTGTCGACCACCACGTTTTGCGTTGCGGTCTGCCCAACATTCCCCGCCAGATCCACCACCCGCACCGTGTAGTTCCAGGTGCCGTCGGTCAGTGTGCGACCATCGGCATAGCTCCAGCTGGTGCCGATAACGGTTAAGGTTGTCCAGGTGACACCGCCGTCGAGGCTGATTTGCGCCCGTTCATCAGCGGCCAGCGCCGCACCGAGCGTCCCGCGCACGGTCAGCGTGGTATCGCGGGTAACAAAATCGCTGCTGCTTAACCCGGTGTCATCGCTGATGCCCGCAATGGCGATGGTTTTGCTCGCCAGCGGCGCGGTGGTGTCAACGGTGACAATCTGGCTGGCGGTCGCACCGATATTTCCGGCGGTGTCGATCACCCGCACCTGATAGTTGTAGTTACCGTCAGCCAGCGTGCGTCCGTCAAGGTACGTCCAGGTTAATCCGCTTACCGACAGATTCTGCCAGGTGGTGCCGCCGTCGATGCTGATTTGCGCGAACTCACCGGCAGCCAGCGTCGCCCCCAGCGTGCCGCTTACCGCAAGCGTCGTGTCGCTGGTGACAAAATCGTTAGTGATCAAGCCGGTATCGGTAGTGATCGCGCTGATGGCGATGGTTTTCACCGCTGGATCTGGCGCGATGGTGTCGATCACCACGTTCTGGCTGTCGGTCGCGCCAACGTTGCCCGCTGCGTCAATCACCCGCACCTGATAGAGATAGTTGCCATCGGTCAGCGTGCGGCTGTCGTTATAGCGCCAGGTCGTGCCAGTGACGGTAAGCGTGGTCCAGGTTGCGCCGCCGTCGATACTGATTTGCGCCGTCTCGTTACTGGCAAGCGCGGCGGTGAGCGAGCCGTTGACCACCACCGGACTGACGCTGGTGATAAAGTCGCTGGCGCTAAGCCCGGTGTCTGCTTGCAGGGAATCAATATTAATGCCCATCGCCGGGGCGCTGAGATCGACGGTAATAGTGTGATTACTGATGCCGGTGTTGCCAATGGCGTTGCTCACCGAGGCGTTAATCACGTAGGCGTTGCCGTCCGCCAGCGCAGTGACATCGGCGCTGCCGAGCGTGTAGCTCCAGCTACCGCCCGTCTGCACGGTGGTGGTGTAGGTTTTGCCGTTTAAGGTCAGGGTCAGCGTCTGCCCAACTGGGGCGGTGGTGGTGCCGCTGATCACCAGCGACGAGCCATGTTCCGCCGCGTTCACTACATCGTCGCCCGCAAAAGTGTTGATGGTGACGGTAGGCACATCGCCGTTCAACGTCACGCCACGGCTGGCGCTACCGGGGTTTCCCGCCTGATCGCTGACCGTCGCGCTAATGGTGTAGCTGCCGTCGCTTAATCCGGTAAACTGCTGCGCCGGAATAAAGACCGACCAGCTTCCGCCGCTGCCGACCGTGGCGGTCCAGCTCTGACCGTTAAAGGTGACGGTCACCGTCTGACCCACTTCGGCGGTGGTGGTGCCGCTGATGGTCTGCCCGGCAAGCTGCTCGGCGTTGTTGATAATATCGTCACCCGCCACGGTGGCGATGGTCACCGTTGGCGCAACGGTGTCAACGGTCAGAGCGTGCGTGGCCTGTCCGGGGTTGCCCGCGCGATCGTTCACGCTGGCGGTAATGGTCTGCGCGCCCTGCCCGAGCGCTGCCAGATCCGCCGCAGGCACGTTCAGCGCCCAGGTGCCATTGGCAGCAACCGTGGCGGTGTAGGTTTTGCCGCCAAAGGTGACGGTGACCGTCTGCCCCACTTCCGCGCTGGTCGAGCCGTTAAGGGTTAACGGCTGCTGTTGTTCTGCGGCGTTGAGTCGATCGTCCGTCGAAACGGTGTTAATACTGATAATCGGTGCGGTGAGATCCACCGCTACGCTGCGCGAGGCCGTGGCGCTGTTTCCGGCGCTGTCCTGAGCGGAAGCGCTGACCGTGTAGCTGGTACCATCCGCCAGCGCCGCGACGTCTGCCGCTGGCACGTTCACGCTCCAGCTCCCGTTGCTTTGAATAGTGGCGCTATAGCCTTTGCCGTTAAGCAACACGGTCACCACTGTGCCTGTCGCAAAATTAGTGCCAGTGCCGCTCAGGGTCAGCGCACTGCCTGCTTCGGCGGCATTAATAAGGTTATCGCCGCTGATGGTGCTGACCGAAAGTGACACTGCCGCCGTATTGACCTGCACGTTGTGCGTCTGAGTGCTGCTGTTACCTGCGCTATCGGTGATGGTGGCGCTGATGGTCACCGTGCCGTCCGCAAGGCCGGAAATCACGCTGGCAGGCACGCCGACGCTCCAGTTGCCGCTGGCATCGGTGCTGGTGACATACTGCTGCCCGGCGATGGTCACCACCAGGCGGTCGCCCGCGACCGCGCCCGTGGCGGTGCCGCTGATAATCTGCGCCTGAGTATGTTCGACGTTGTTAATCACATCATCGCCCGCCACGGTGTTAAAGCTGATGACGGGCGCGGTGGTATCGACGGTCACGCCTTTGCTTGCGCTGCCGGGGTTACCCGCCAGATCGCTGACCGTGGCGGTCAGGGTGTAGCCGTTATTAGCAAGCATGGTTAAGGCGCTGGCAGGCAGCGTTAAGCTCCAGCTACCGTCCGCCTGCACCGTGGTCTGGTAGTTACTGCCGTTAAGCGTGACGGTGAGCGTTTGCCCCGTTTCCGCCGTACTGGTGCCAGACACCGTTACGCCCGCCGCGGCTTCGCTGGCGTTGATGATGTTATCGCTGGCTATCGTGTTGATGGTGACGATCGGCGCGACGCTATCGACGCTGTATTCATGTGTTGCCGTGGCGCTGTTGCCATTAACGTTGGTCACCCGCACCTGAGCGCTGGCATCACCGTCACGCAACGTCGCCATATCCGCAGCCGGAACGGTGGTGCTCCAGCTACCGTTTGCTGCCACCGTGGTGGTGTAGGTTTTGCCACCAAAGGTCACAGTAACGGTTTGCCCCACTTCGACGCCGGACGTACTGCCGGAGAGCGTTAGCGCCGCGCCTTTTTCGGCGGCGTTAATCACATCATCGCTGGTGATGCTGTTCATGCTGATGGCGACGGTAGTGAGATCAACCGTGACCGGATGGGTAATGCTGGTTTGTGTTCCGGCACTGTTCGCACCGCTAACGCTAATGTTCAGCGTTCCCGCAGGCCAGTTGCTGACATCCGCCGCCGGAACGCCGACGCTCCAGGTGCCGTTTGCCAGCACCGTGGCGGCGTAAGTTTGGTTATTAATCACCACCGTCAATGCCGTCCCTGCGGCAAAACCGGAACTGCTGCCAGTAATCACCTGCGCCTGACCGTGTTCAATAATATTGACCACATCATCGCCTGCAACGGTATCGACTCGCAGACCTGGCAGACTGGCATCGATGGTGATATCGCGCGTGCCGCTGCCGGTGTTGCCAACGGCGTTGGTCACCGAGGCGTTAACGGTTAACTCACCGTTACCCAGCGCCTGCCAGTCGGCTGAGGGGACACTCACGCTCCAGCTTAAATCTGGCTGGACGGTGGCGCTGTAGGTTTTGCCGCCCAGCGCAACGGTGACAGTGCTGCCCGCCGCCGCACCGGTTACCTGACCGCTGATGGTTTGTGCGCTGCCTGCTTCAGCGGCATTGATAATATCGTCCGTCGCCACCGGATTAATGGTCACACCCGGCAGCGCGGTATTGACCTGCACGTTATGGCTGGCGGTGCTGCTGTTGCCCTGGGCGTTGGTGACGCTCGCCGTCACGCTGTAGGTCGCTTCGCCCAGCGCACTGACTGCCGAGGCGGGTACGGTAACGCTCCAGTTGCCGGAAGCGTCGGTGGTAGTGCTGTAGTTTTGTCCGTTCAGCGTCACGGTGATCGCCGTGCCCGCAGGTTGATCGCTGGTGCCGGAAAGCGCCAGATTCGATCCTTTTTCAGTGGCGTTGATCACGTCATCACCCGCGATGGTATTGATGCTAATCACTGGCGCGGTGAGACTGACGGTCACGGTGCGGCTGGCATCATCGCTGTTGCCCGCCCGATCGCTGACGCTGGCGGTGATCGTCTGCGCACCGCTACCGAGTGCCGTAACATCCGCCGCCGGGACGCCGACGCTCCAGTTGCCGGAGGCATCCAGGGTGGTGGTGTAGGTTTTGCCGTTGAGCACAACGCTCACCACATCGCCCGCTTCCCCGCCCGTGCTGGTGCCGGAAATCACCAGCGCCTGCCCGTGTTCGGCGTCGTTGATGATGTCATCGCCCGCCACGGTGTTAATGGTGAGAACGGGCGCGGTGGTGTCTACCGCCAGATTATGGCTGGCGCTGCCGGGGTTACCCGCTTTGTCATTGACTGTGGCGCTGACGGTGTAATTGCTTGCGGTCAGCGCACCTAAGGCTGAAGTGGGAACACTGACGCTCCAGCTACCGTCCGCCTGTACATTGCCGCTGTAGGTTGCGCCATTAAGGGTGACGGTGACCGTCTGGCCGGTTTCGGCGGTGCTGGTGCCGCTGATGGTGAGCGGGCTTCCGGCCTCTGTGGCGTTAAGGATGTCATCGCTGGCGATGGTGTTTATGGTGAGCGTCGGTGCGCTGGCGTCAACGCTATACGCATGGGTCGCCGAGGCACTGTTGCCGCTCGCGCTGCTGACGCTGGCCTGCACGTTCGCCGCGCCGTCTGGCAGAGTTGCCAGATCCGCCGCCGGAACCGTTACACTCCAGCTCCCGTTAGCGGCGACGCTTGCGGTGTAGGTTTTGCCGCCAAAGGTGACGGTAACGGTTTGCCCGCTTTCAATCCCGCTGGTGCTGCCGGAAAGGGTCAGCCCGGCACCTTTTTCGGCGGCGTTAATCACGTCATCGCTGGCAACCGTATTGATGCTGATCGCCACCGTCGTTAAATCGACGGTGAACGGATGGCTGACGCTGACCGGATTTCCGGCGCTGCTTTGTCCTGCCACGTCAACGGTTAACGGCCCCGCAGGCCAGGCGCTGACGTTTGCCGCCGGAATGCCGACACTCCAGCTCCCATCCGCCTGTACCGTGGCGGCATAGGCCACACCGTTGATGGTGACCGTCAGCGCTGCGCCTGCATTCAGGCCGCTACTACCGCCGGTGATCACCAGCGCCTGCCCGTGTTCGATACTGTTGACGATATCATCGCCCGCCACCGTATCCACGCGCAGCCCCGGCAGGTTGGCGTCAATGGTGATATCCCGCGTGCCGCTACCCGTATTGCCATTCGCGTTGGTGACCGAGGCGGTAATGGTCAAATCACCATTGCCCAACGCCTGTAAATCGGCTGCCGGAACGCTGACGCTCCAGCTTAAGTTGCCCTGTACCGTAGCGGTGTAAGTGTTGCCGCCCAGCGTCACGGTGACCGTATCGCCAGCGGCGGCGCGGGTAACCACCCCGCTGATGGTTTGATCAGCGCCCGCTTCGGCGGCGTTGATAATATCGTCGCCTGCCACAGTGTTGATGGTGACGCCCGGCAGGCCGCTGTCGACCAGTAAATTCGCCTGGCTACTGGCGGTGTTGCCTGCCGGACTGGTGGCGCTGGCGCTGACCGTATAGTTTGCCTGGCCTAAAGCCGCCAGATCGCTCACCGGAACCGTTAAGGTCCAGTTGCCTGCTGCGTCGGTGGTGGCGCTGTAGTTATGACCGTTGAGCGTGACGGTAACCTGTGCGCCTGTCGCCAGCCCCGTACTGCTACCGCTAATGGTCAACGGCTGGCCTTTTTCATCGGCGTTCAGGACGTTATCGCCGCTGATGGCGTTAAAGGTAATTGATGGCAGGCCAGTATTGACCGTCACCTGATGCGTGGCGCTGCCGCTGTTTCCGGCGGCATCGGTGACGCTGGCGTTAATGGTCACCGTGCCGTTCGCCAGTGCCGAGACGACGCTTGCCGGGACACCGACGCTCCAGTTACCGCTGGCATCCAGCACGGTGGTAAAGGTGTTTGTGCCGATAGTCACCGTCACGGTGCTACCGGTTGCCGCGCCAGTAGCGGAGCCGCTGATAATCTGCGCCTGGGCGTGTTCCGTCGCGTTGATCACATCATCGCCCGCCACCGTGTTGATGGTGACGACCGGAACGGAAGTATCCACCGTCAGGTTGTGATTAACCGAGGCCGGGTTTCCGGCCTTGTCGCTCACTGCCGCGCTGACGGTGTAGTTGCTGGCGGTCAGGGCGCTTAAGTCGGCTGACGGCACGCTGACGCTCCAGCTGCCGTCCGTCTGTACCGTGCCGGTATAGTTTGCGCCATTGAGCGTAACGGTCACCGTCTGCCCCGCTTCCGCCGTGCTGCTGCCAGTAATGGTCAGCGCCGCACCGGCTTCGGCGGCATTAAGAATGTCGTCGCCCGCGATAGTGTTGATGGTCACCGTTGGCGCGCTGGCATCGACGCTGTAAGCGTGGGTCGTGGTGGCGCTGTTGCCGTTAACATTGCTGACGCTGGCCTGCGCGCTGGCATCACCATCACGCAGGGCTGCCATATCTGCCGCCGGAACCGAGGTGCTCCACGAACCATTCGCCGCGACGCTTGCAGTGTAGGTTTTGCCACCAAAGGTGACGGTAACCGTTTGCCCGGTTTCCACGCCAGAGGTGCTGCCGGAGAGCGTTAACGCCGCGCCTTTTTCAGCGGCGTTAATCACATCATCGGCGGTAATGGCGTTGATGCTGACGGCAATCGCCGAGAGATCGACAGTCACCGGATGCGTAACGCTGACCGGGTTTCCGGCGGTGGTGTTGCCGCTCGCCGTAATTGTGACCGTCCCCGCAGGCCAGGCGCTGACATCCACCGCCGGAACGCCGACGCTCCATGAGCCATCCGCCAGCACCGCCGCAACATAGGTTTGCCCGTTGATGGTCAGCGTAACGTTGCTGCCCGCCGCCAGACCGGAGCTGCTGCCAGAAATCACCAGCGCCTGCCCGTGCTCGATAATGTTGACCACGTCATCGCCAGCGACAGTATCGACCCGCAGACCGGGAAGATTCGCGTCGATGGTGATTTCCCGCGTGCCATTTCCAGTATTGCCTACGCTGTTCGTCACCGAAGCCGAAATGGTCAGCTCGCCGTTGCCCAGCGCCTGTAACGCGGAGGCCGGAACATTGACGCTCCAGCTTAAATTCGCCTGCACCGTGGCGGTGTAAGTCGCCCCGCCGAGCGTGACGGTTACCGTGTCGCCTGCCGCAGCACCCATCACCTGACCGCTGATGGTCTGGCCCGCGCCTGCTTCGGCGGCGTTAATGATATCGTCGCTCGCCACAACGTTAATGGTGACGCCCGGCAGCGCAGTATTGACCTGCACGTTATGGCTAGCGGAACCACTGTTGCCATCAACGTCAGTAGCGGCGGCGGTTACCGTGTAAGTCGCTTCACCGAGCGCGCTCACGGCGGATGCCGGAACGGTCACGCTCCAGTTACCTGAGGCATCGGCAGTAGTGGTGTAATTTTGCCCGTTGAGCGTAACGGTTACCTGCGTACCCGCAGGCTGGTTGCTGCTGCCGGAAATCGCCAGATCCGCGCCTTTCTCCGTGGCGTTGATAATGTCATCGACGGCAATGGTGTTGATGCCGAGCACGGGTGCGCCGAGCGCCACGCTGACAGTGTGCGAGGCCGTGCCGCTGTTACCTGCGGAGTCGGTGACCGTGGCGGTAATGGTCACATCGCCCTGCGCCAGCGCGGAAATCACGCTGGCAGGCACGCCGATGCTCCAGTTGCCGTTGGCGTCCAGCACGGTGGTATACGTGTTGGCGCCAATCGTCACGGAAACCGTGTTACCCGTCGTCGCGCCCGTTGCCGAGCCGCTGATAATCTGCGCCTGAGCATGTTCCGTGGCGTTGATGATGTCATCGCCCGCCACCGTGTTAATGGTGACGACTGGGGCAACGAGATCTACCGTCAGATTATGCGTTGCCGAGGCCGGATTTCCGGCTTTGTCGCTGACCGCCGCGCTCACCGTATAGGGGCTTGCGGTGAGGTTGGCTAAATCGCCAGTTGGTACGCTGACGCTCCAGCTACCGTCAGCCTGTACGTTCCCGCTGTAACTGACGCCGTTTAGCGTCACGGTCACCGTCTGCCCGGCTTCTGCCGTACTGGTGCCGCTGATGGTCAGCGCCGTTCCGGCTTCAGCGGCATTAAGAATATCGTCCGAGGCGATGGTGTTGATGGTAACGGAGGGCGCGGTGGCATCAACGCTGTAAGCATGTGTTGCCTGGGCGATGTTGCCAGCTACGTTGCTGACGCTGGCTTGTACGTTTGCTGCGCCGTCCGGCAAGGTTGCGAGATCGGCGGCTGGGATCGTCAGCCCCCAGGTATTATCCGCGGCAACCGTAGTGGTGTAGCTTTTGCCGCCGAAAATAACGGTGATGGTCTGCCCCGCTTCCACGCCGGAGGTGGTGCCGGAGAGCTGCAAATCGCTGCCTTTCTCGGTGGCGTTAATGACATCGTCAGTGGAAAGGGTGTTGATGGTGATCGCCACGGTAGCGAGATCGACAGTCACCGGATGAGTAATGCTGGTTGTGGTTCCGGCGGTATTAGTGCCAGAGACGGCAATATTGACCGTCCCCGCAGGCCAGTTTGCGACATCTCCCGCCGGAACGCCGACGCTCCAGCTGCCATCGGCGAGTACCGTTGCGCCGTAGGTGACGTTGTTGATTTCCACTGTCAGTGGCGTTCCCACCGCCAGTCCGGTACTGCTGCCGGTTACCACCAGCGCCTGACCGTGCTCGATAATATTGACCACATCATCGCCTGCTACGGTATCGACGCGCAGACCTGGCAGGTTGGCGTCTATCACGATGTCGTGTGTGGCGGTGCCGGTATTGCCTGTGGTGTTGGTGACCGAGGCGGTGATGGTCAGCTCACCGTTACCTAACGCCTGCAAATCTGCCGTCGGTACGCTGACGCTCCAGCTTAAATCTGGCTGCACGGTGGCTGTGTATTGATTACCGCCGAGCGTGATAGTGACCGTGTCCCCTGCTGCTGCCGTCCCTGTAACCTGACCGCTGATGGTCTGGTTAACGGCAATTTCAGCGGCGTTGATAATGTCATCACCTGCTACGGTGTTAATGATTACCCCAGGCAGGAGTGATTCGACATTCACCGTATGGGTGGTACTGCCGCTGTTGCCTGCGCTGTCGGTGGCGCTGGCGCTAATTTGATACACTGCCTCGCCCAAGGCACCGACTGCCGAAGCTGGCACGGTAACGCTCCAGTTGCCGGAACCGTCGGTGGTGGCGCTGTAAGCCAGGCCGTTCAACATCACGGTGACCGTGGAGCCCGTCGCCAGGCCGCTGGAGCCGCCGCTGATGATTAGATCCTGGGTTTTCTCTGCATTATTAATAATGTCATCACCGGAGACAGTGTTGATGGTCAGCGTCGGGCCGCTGAGATCAACGGTCACATCGTGAGTCGTGCTGTCGCTGTTGCCCGCGCGATCGCTCAGGCTGGCGGTAATGGTCTGGCTACCGGTCGCCAGCGCCGTGACATCCGCCGCCGGAATACCGACGCTCCAGTTACCGGAAGCGTCCAGCGTGGTGGTGTAGTTTTTGCCGTTGAGCGTGACGGTGACCACATCGCCGGGTGCCGCGCCCGTGCTAGTGCCGCTCACCACCAGCGCCTGCCCGTGTTCGATAGCGTTGATAATGTCATCGCCCGAAACGGTGTTAATGGTGAGATCCGGCGCGGTGACATCCACCGCCAGCGCGTGGTCGGCGCTTGCCAGGTTACCCGCTTTATCGCTTACCGTGGCGGTCACGGTATAACTGCTGGCGGTCAGTCCGCTTAAATCCGTTGCCGGAACATTCACGCTCCAGGTGCCATCCGCCTGAACGGTGGTCTGGTACGTGTTGTTATTGAGCGTGACGGTCAGCGTCTGCCCGGCCTGCGCCGTGGTGGTGCCGCTGATGGTGATCCCCGCGCCCGCTTCGCTCACATTAAGAATATCGTCGCTGGCGATGGTGTTGATGGTAATGATCGGCGCGGTGCCATCGACGCTGAAAGCATGAGTCGCCTGGGCGCTGTTGCCGTTAATATTGCTGACGTTCGCCTGCACGTTGCCCGCGCCGTCCGGCAACGCAGCGAGATCGGCAGGCGGTACATTCACCGTCCAGCTACCGTTGGCTTCCACGGTGGTGGTGTAATTTTTGCCGCCAAAGGTGACGGTCACCGTCTGTCCGGCTTCCACGCCGCTGGTGCTGCCGCTTACGACCAGCGTTTCGCCTTTTTCGACGGCGTTGATCACATCATCGCCCGAAAGGGTGTTAATGGTGATGGCGACTGCCGCCAGATCGACGGTAACCGAATGGGTAATGGTGGAGGTTGTTCCGGCGCTGTTAGTGCCGCTTACAGTAATATCCACCGTACCCGCAGGCCAGTTGCTGACGTCGGCCGCCGGAACGCCGAGATTCCATGTGCCATCGGCTAAAACCGTGGCAGCGTAAGTGACGTTGTTGATCACAACCGTTAACGCCGTTCCTGCCGTCAGTCCAGTGCTGCTCCCGGTAATCACCAGCGCCTGATTGTGCTCAATGCTGTTAATAACATCATCGCCCGCCACGGTATCGACCCGCAGGCCAGGCAAATTGGCGTCGATTGTGATATCCCGCGAGCCGCTACCGGTATTACCAACGACGTTGGTGACCGAGGCGTTAACCGTCAGGGAGCCGTTGCCCAGCGCCTGAATATCAGCCGCTGGCACGCTAACGCTCCAGCTTAAATTAGCCTGCACCGTGGCGGTGTAGGTGTTGCCACCCAGCGTAACGGTGACCGTATTTCCCTGCGCCGCGCCCGTGACCTGGCCGCTGATGGTTTGCGCATTGCCCGCTTCGGCAGCGTTGATAATGTCATCGGTCGCCACCGCGTTAATGGTGATGGCAGGCAGCGCGCTGTTGACCAGCACATTATGGCTGGCGGAATTACTGTTGCCTGCCGTGTCAGTGATGTTTGCGGTTACCGTGTAGTTGGCCTCACCCAATGTACTGACCGCTGACGCTGGCACCGTGGCGCTCCAGTTGCCGTTGCTATCGGTAGTGGCGGTGTAATTTTGCCCGTTTAGCGTCACCGTAATGGTGGTGCCTACGGGCTGATTACTGGTGCCGGTGATTTGCAGATCCGCGCCTTTTTCCGTGGCGTTAATCACGTTATCCGTGGCAATAGTATTGATACCAATGGTTGGCGAGGTCAGATTCACGGTGACCGTGCGGCTGGCGTCATCGCTGTTGCCTGCCGCGTCGGTAATGGTGGCAGTGACGGTTTGCGGGCCGCTGCCCAGCTCGGTGACATCTGCCGCCGGAACGCCGACGCTCCAGTTACCGGAGGCATCCAGCGTGGTGGTGTAGGTTTTACTGTTTAACGTGACGGTGATGATATCGCCCGCTTCGCCGCCAGTGCTGGAACCGGAGATCACCAGCGCCTGTCCGTGTTCGGCGGCATTAATAATGTCATCGCCGGAGACGGTGTTAATGGTCAGCACTGGCACGGTGAGATCCACCGCCAGGCCGTGGGTGGCGGTCGCCGAATTACCTGCTTTATCGCTTACCGAGGCGCTGACCGTGTACTGGCTGGCGGTCAGATTGCCGAGATCCGCCGTCGGTACGCTGACGCTCCAGCTGCCGTCCGCCTGGACGGTGCCGCTGTAAGTCACGCCATTAAGCGTGACTGTTACCGTCTGCCCCGCTTCGGCGCTACTGCTGCCGCTGATGGTTAACGGATTGCCCGCCTCGGCGGCGTTAAGAATATCGTCGGTGGCGATGGTGTTAATGGCAAGCGTCGGTGCCGTGGCGTCGACGCTGTAGGCGTGGGTTGCCGAAGCCGTGTTGCCGTTAATAGTGCTGACGCTGGCCTGCACGGTGGCGTCGCCGTCGCGTAACGCGCTGAGATCGGCGGCGGGTACGGTGGTTGTCCAGCTACCATCGCCCGCTACGGTGGCGGTGTAGGTTTTACCGCCAAAGGTGACGGTGACGGTTTGCCCCGCTTCCACGCCGGAAGTGCTGCCGGAAAGGGTTAAATCGGCCCCTTTTTCGGCGGCGTTAATCACATCGTCGCCGGAAACGGCGTTAATGGAAATAGCCACCGCCGCCAGATCGACGGTGACCGGATGGGTGATAGTGACCGGGTTTCCGGCGCTACTGGCGCCTGAAACCGTGATATTCACCGTCCCCGCAGGCCAGTTGCCCACATCTGCCGCCGGAACGCCAACGCTCCATGTGCCATCGGCTAATACCGTCGCAGCGTAAGTGACCGTGTTAATCACCACCGTCAGCGCCGCGCCCGCCGCCAGCCCGCTGCTGCTACCGGTTATCACCAGCGCCTGAGCGTGCTCGATGCTGTTGACCACATCATCGCCCGCCACGGTATCAACGCGCAGACCAGGCAGGTTGGCATCGATAGTTATATCGCGCGAACCGCTGCCGGTATTGCCAACTCCGTTGGTCACCGAGGCGTTAACCGTGAGGTCGCCATTACCGATGGCCTGAATATCCGCTGCCGGAACGTCCACGCTCCAGCTTAAATTCCCCTGCACGGTAGCGGTGTAGGTTTTACCGCCAAGCGTTACGGTAACGGTATCGCCCGCCACCGCACCCGTCACCTGGCCGCTGATAGTCTGCGCCACACCCGATTCGGCGGCGTTAATAATATCGTCGCTCGCTACCGGATTAATGGTGACGCCAGGCAGCGCGGTATTGACCTGCACGTTATGGCTGGCGGAATTGCTGTTGCCCGCGCTGTCGGTGACGTTCGCAGTCACCGTGTAACTGGCTTCGCCCAGCGCACCGACGGCAGAGGCTGGCACCGTGGTGCTCCAGTTGCCTGCGGCGTCCGTCGTGGCGGAGTAATTTTGCCCGTTAAGCGTCAGCGTAATTGTGGTGCCTGCGGGCTGATTGCTGGTGCCGGAAATTTGCAGGTCCGCGCCTTTTTCGCTGGCGTTAATCACGTCATCGGTGGCGATGGTGTTGATGCCAATGGTCGGTGCGGTAAGGTTAACGGTAACCGTGTGCGTCTCGCTGTCGCTGTTACCTGCCGTATCGGTAACGGTCGCCGTCACGGTTTGCGGGCCGCTGCCCAGCGCCGTGACGTCCGCTGCCGGAACGCCGACGCTCCAGTTGCCGGAGGCATCCAGCGTGGTGGTGTAGGTTTTATTGTTTAACGTGACGCTGACGACATCTCCCGCTTCTCCGCCTGTGCTGGAACCGGAAATCACCAGCGCCTGCCCGTGCTCGGTGGCGTTAATAATATCGTCGCCCGCAATGGTGTTGATGGTCAGCACCGGAACGGTGAGATCCACCGCCAGATTATGCGTGGTGCTCGCCGGGTTGCCCGCTTTGTCATTGACCGTCGCCGTCAGGGTGTGGCTGCCATCCGTCAATGCCTCAAGATCTGCCGCTGGAATATTAATACTCCAGCTGCCGTCGGCCTGTACCGTTGCCTGATACGTCTGCACGGTCGGGCTATTGAGCGTTATCGTAACGATCTGCCCTGCCTCGGCAGTGGTGGTGCCGCTCACCGTCACGCCCGCGTCAGCTTCGCTGGCGTTAACGATATTGTCGCTGGCAACGGTATTGATAATGATGGTCGGCGCGCTGCTGTCGACGCTGTAGTTATGCACCGCCGAGGCGCTATTGCCATTGATATTGCTGACGCTGGCCTGCGCGGAGGCGCTGCCATCGGTTAATGACGCCAGATCGGCGGCGGGAACGGTGGCGGTCCAGCTACCATCGCTCGCCACGGTAGCGGTGTAGTTTTTACCGCCAAAGGTCACGGTGACCGTTTGCCCGGCTTCTACATTCGTGGTGGTGCCGGAAAGCGTTAAATCAGCGCCTTTTTCTGCGGCGTTAATCACATCGTCCGTGGCGATAGTGTTGATGGTGATAGCCGCCGGAGTGAGATCCACCGTTACCGGATGCGTAATGCTTATCGGATTTCCGGCGCTACTTTCCCCGGAAACGGCAATATTAACCGTCCCCGCAGGCCAGGCGCTAACCTGCGCCGCCGTGACGCCCACGCTCCAGCTACCATCGGCCTGCACCGCAGTGGTGTAGTCCACATTATTAATCGTAACGGTAAGCGGCGTGCCTTCTGCCAGCCCCGAGCTGCTGCCGGTGACAACCAGCGCCTGCCCGTGTTCGATGATATTGACCACATCATCGCCCGCCACCGTATCGACCCGCAGACCGGGCAGATTAGCGTCGATGGTGATATCCCGCGTGCCGCTGCCGGTGTTGCCGTTTTGATTGGTGACCGAGGCGCTCACCGTTAAATCGCCATTACCCAGCGCCTGAATATCTGCCGCCGGAACGCTCACGCTCCAGCTTAAATTGGCCTGCACGGTGGTGGTGTAAGTATTACCGCCCAACGTAATCGTTACTGTGTCGCCAACGGCGGCTCCAGTAACCTGCCCGCTGATGGTTTGCGCAACGCCCGCTTCGGCGGCGTTAATAACATCGTCGGTTGCCACTGGGTTAATGGTCACACCGGGCAGCGCGCTGTCGACCAGCACGTTATGGCTGGCGGTGGCGCTGTTGCCGATACCGCTGGTCACCGCCGCCGTTACTGTGTAGTTGGCCTGGCCCAGTGCGGTTACCGCCGATGCCGGAACCGTGACGCTCCAGTTGCCGGAGGCGTCGGTCGTGGTGGTGTAATTTTGCCCGTTCAGCGTCACGGTGATAGCGGTATTGGCTGGCTGATCGCTGGTACCGGTAATCTGGACATCGGCCCCTTTTTCGCTGGCGTTTATCACATCATCGCCAGCAATGGTGTTAATACCAATTACTGGCGCGGCGGTATCGACCGTGACGGTCAGTGACTGGCTGCCCGTGTTTCCGGCACGGTCAGTCACTGAAACATTGACAGGATAACTGCCGTCCGCCAGCCCACTGACCACCGAGGCCGGAACGCCCAGACTCCAGTTGCCGGAAGCATCCACCACGGTGGTGTAATTCACATTATTCAACGTCACAGTGACGATATCGCCAGCCTGCGCGCCAGCGACCGTGCCGCTGATGATTTGCGCCTGGGTGTGTTCCGGCGTGTTGATGACGTTATCGCTCGCCACCGGATTAATGGTCACCACGGGCGGCGTGGCATCCACCAGCGCCACACGTGAGACGCTGGTCGGGTTACCTGCGACATCGTTCACGCTGGCGGTGACCGTGGCGTTGCCGTCAGCCAGTGCGCCAACGTTGGCGGCAGGTACGGTCACACTCCAGGTGCCGTCTGCCTGCACGACGCCCTGATACGTCTGCCCATTCAGCGTGACGGTCACCGTCTGCCCCGGCTGGGCGTCAGTGGTGCCAGTGATTTGCAGATCCTGACCACTTTCGGCGGCGTTGATGACGTTATCGGCGGTCAGCGAATCGATACTTAAGGCTGGCGCCTGACTGTCGACGGTAATGGTGCGGGAGGTGTCGCCAGTGTTACCGCTGATATTAGTGACGGTCGCGGTGATTTCTGCTGCGCCATCGGGCAGGCTGCTTACCGCACTGGCGGGAACGGTCAGGCTCCAGGAACCGTCATTCTGAACAGTGGTCGTCAGGGTTTGCCCGGCAAATTTCACGACTACCGTTTGCCCGGCCTCTACTCCTTGAGTGGTGCCGGTCAGCGTCAGCGGCGCACCTTTTTCTGCGGCATTGATAATGTCATCGCCGGAGACGGTATTGATAACAATCGCCACGCTACCCGCATCAACCCGCACATTATGGTTGATAGAAACTGGGTTACCTGCCGGATCTTCCGCACTGGCGGTAACAATAACCGTGCCCGCAGTGAGCGCCTGCAAGTCCGCAGCTGGAACACCCACCTGCCAGTTGCCGTTGCTGTCGGTCACGCCCTGATAGCTTTCGTTGCCGAGTGTTACCGTCACGGTAGTGCCCGCAGGTAAATGGCTACTGCTGCCAGAAATGACCAAATCCTGCTGCTGTTCGAGAGCGTTAATAACGTCATCGCCGGAGACAGTATTGATACGCAGTCCCGGCAGCGTGGCGCTGATGGTGATATCACGCTCACCATTACCAGTGTTGCCATGCCCGTTCGTCACAGAAGCATTTATCGTTAACGCCCCATCGCCCAGCGCCTGTAAATCCGCCGTCGGTACGTTCACACTCCAGGTAAGGTTGCTGCCCACCGTCGCCGTGTAGGTATGACCGCCCAGTTCAATAGTGACGGTATCGCCCTGCACCGCACCCACGACGCGCCCACTGAGGGTTTGATCTGCCGCTGCTTCGGCGTTGTTAACAATGTTGTCGCCTGCAAAGATGTTGATGATCACCTGCGGCAGCACCGTATCGACCAGCAAATTGCTCTGCGCGGTGCCGGTGTTGCCGGTCACATCGGTGGCGCTGGCGGTAACGGTGTAATTGGTGTTTGCCAGATTCAGGACATCGCTCACCGGAACATTCAGCGACCAGACGCCGCCGCTGACCTGAGCGCTATACGTGACATTATTCAGCGTCACGTTAACCGTGCCGCCGTCAGGTAAATTGCTAGTGCCGCTTAACGTGAGCGGCTGCTGAGATTCCAGCGCATTCAGTACGTTATCACCGCTGATAGTATCTATTGCCACCTGCGGCGCGACGCCTGCCAGCGTGATGTTATGGGTCGCTGTACCGGTATTTCCAGCGGCATCAGTAACCGTGACGATGATGTCGTTAGGGCCACGCGCCAGAGTACGGGTTACCGCCGGATCAAGCGCTACGTTCCAGCTGCCGTCTGCCTGTACCACGCCTGTCAGAACTGTGGCACCTAACTTCACGGTGACGATATCCCCCGGAGAAGCCCCACTGACCTGACCGGAAATAATCTGCGCCACAATCTGTTCAGCGGTGTTAAGAATATCGTCGCCAGCGATGATGTTAACGCTGACCACTGGCGCAGTGGTGTCTACCGTGAAATTCGCATTGTTACTGGTGGTATTTCCTGCCCGGTCACTGACGCTGGCATTTACGGCGTAGTTGCCATCGGCCAGCGCCTGCACTTCAGCGGCAGGCAGCGTCACTTGCCAGGTTCCGTCGCTACCGACGGTTGCTGTGTGGGTGACGCCGTTCAGGTTCAGGGTTACGGTTTGCCCCGCTTCCGCATTCGATGTACCGCTTAACACCAGCGCGGCGTTATGTTCCGCGGCACTGACAATGTTGTCCTGGGCGATGGTGTTGATAGCAAGTGTCGGCGGTTGGGTATCGACCGTTAACAGTTGCGCGCCAGTGACCGTATTGCCCGTGGCATCTTTCCCACTGACCAGCACCGCCTGATTCCCTTCGCCTAACGCCTGTGCATCGGCGGTCGGTACTTGTACGCTCCAGACACCGTTAGCCCCAACGGTGGTGGTGTAGGTTTTGCCGTTTAGCGTAACGGTGAGTTCTGTTCCCTGTGCCAGATGGCTACCGGTGCCAGAAAGCGTAAATCCAGCGGCCTGTTCGCTGGCGTTAATAATGTTATCGCCTGCGGTGGTGGCGAGCTGTATGGCGGCCTGACTATTGTCGATGGTTAACGTTATCGACCCGGCGTTGGTAATGGTGCTACCGACGATCTGCACCACTGACCAGGTATGTTCGCCCGCGCTTTGCGTGGGCAAATCGACGCTCCAGCGTCCATCGCTACCGACCTGAGTACTGGCGATGGTGTCACCATTGCTGTCTTTAATCTGGATGGTCGCCCCCGCCTGCCCGCTGCCGCTAAAGGTTGGCGTAGTGTCATCGGTGGTATCGTTGGCGGAAAGAATACCGCGTTGATCGCCCTGATTATCGGTTACCAAAAACGATGGCGTGGCGTTGCCGGGCTCGGCTGGCGGTGGGTTGTTAACCACTTCAGTTTTTGAGCCATCACCGCCACCGCTTGCCAGTAAAGCGCCAAGCGCGCCGCCACCTACCGCCGCCCCCGCCAGCCATCCCCACGGGAAAGCCGTCGTCTGGCCGACGATATCAAGGTACGGCGCAATGCTTTCAATTGCGGTGGTCTGAGCGGTCAGCTCCACAGGCGCTAATCCACCTGCCGCGGTATCGGCAAAGGTGACATGAGTCAGCTGTTGACCATCGGCAAACACCAGTTCGGATTGTTCGCTGGTATTTGCCGCTTGCAGGAAATAACCGTTGCAGCGGATCACCGTGCCGTCCTGCATATAGATCAACAAGTCATTTCCGTCACGAACATAACGCGCAACGGCAGATGCCTGAGCATGAACCTGCACCACAGAGGGCTCATAAATGACAACCGTAACGTCGCCAGGATTGATCAGCGTTTGTTTGACGGATGTTTTTCGCGAAATAACATCAATAATCAGGCTCATAATGGCATTCCTGATAAATGGCGCACATCCTTAGCGAGTCCATTTATCTAAATAAGACAAAGGTAATCACTCAACAACGATGCATACCTGATATTAATAATGGCAGGATTATTTCAAGTCGGGTAAGTCGTTGTATAAGCCCTGTTTAATTCCCGCTAATGGAATAAGGTTATTAACCGCAGCGGCATAATTCACTGCGGCGACCCAGCCATCATAATTGGCATTTATTTCAGCCGATTGCGCCTGAAAGACATCTTGCTCGACGGTTAATAGATCATTCAGGCTGCGTTTACCCAATTTATATTCATTTTGGTACACATCTCTCGTTTTGTGCGCACTTTCAGATTGCGCTAACCCAGCCTCTTCACGACCCCGTGCGCCAGTCCAGTTGGCATACGCCACCGACGCTCGTTGAAGCACGTCCAGTTTTGCCTGCTCAACCTGCGAAGCAGAGATTTTTTGTTGCCCTTCGGCCTGTTGCACCTGGGCTGAAACCGCGCCGCCCTGATACAGCGGCGCGTTGACGTTCAGTTGTAACTGATCATCCCAATACGAGCGGTCGCTGGTCTGGTAGCGCGTTTTGCCGCCCTGAATACTGAGCGTAGGCCAGTATTGCGATTTGGTTTTCTCCACGCCGTACTGGGCAGACTGGCGTAAGTTTTCTGCCGCCAGTACCAGCGGGATGGACTGATAGTCGATATTTTTTAGCGACACTGGCTGTTCGGCTAGTGCGGCTGGCGGCGAAGCTATCGCCTCCGGCTGTACGCCTGTGAGCACCGCCAGCTGTGCTTTGGCGCTTGTCATCTGTGCCTGATATTGTTCCAGCGTCGAGCGCATTCCCGCTATACGCGTTTGCGCCTGTAACTCATCGGATGATGAATTAAGCCCAGCGTTGGCGCGTAGTGCGGCCATGTTGTAGACGTTTTCCAGAGAGTGAATGTTACGTTGCGCTGCGTCGCACAAATCCTGATAACGACTGACTTCCATATAGGTCGTCGCCGTCTTTTCGGCTACGTCGGTTAAGGTTGCCATCAATTTAAAGCGGTAGCTGTCACGAGCAGCAGTTTGCAGTTTGATATCGTTACTGGTTTTACCAAAGTCATACACCAGCTGCGTCAGGGTTATGCCATAAGAAACGTTGTTATCCAGCCTGCCGCTGGAGTCCGTTTGCCGGGAAGGCCCCGCATTACCCGTTAAACCGATGTGCGGATACCAGGCGCTTTTGGCTTCATCGATTTGCGCTTCACCAATACCTATCTGCGCCGCCTGTTGGGTGACGTCGGGGTTTCGCGCAAAGGCACGCAATATGCTTTCCTGTAACGATAAACTGGCAACCGGCGTAACCGCAGGAGCATTGGCCCATTGCGGTAATGGCGCAGCAAGCGCGTCTCCACCCATCACAATAAAACTGATTAAAAATATCAGACCTTTATTTTTACGGTTTTTTAATTGTAATCGCGCCATAGATAAGTCACTTCCTTCCAGGTCATTATTTTAACTGATCTTTATAACCAGCATCATTTTATTTAAGAAGGGTAATAACTTGTGCATCTCTTTTGTTTTTACTTCCCCCATTAAAAGAAATGCAGTGAAAAAGCTTATACGTTATTTATTAAGAATACACTACGACTTTTAGTTTACCATCATCCTCGTTAAGAATAATCCACGATAAGAAGTGATAGAAATCACAGTTTTATCGTCTATATATCTTTTTGGTGTGAATTATTTATTAAAAGCATAAGCAAGGGATTAAATTAAGGATAAAAAATAAAAGCGCAGTGCAGAAAGCACTGCGCACAAGAAGGTTTATACCGTTTTATTCCGTTTCATTACCATTGCCACAATAAGGCTTAGTAATAGTGCGCCTATAATCCACATCAGCGCACTGCTGCCCTGGGACCACAGGCTGTAAATAAAACCGATGATCACCAACAACATAACCAGCGTGCCAACGATGAGGATTGGCAACGAGGCGTGGATATCATGACGCAGGCGGATAGCGACCATAAACACCGCCAGGTAACAGACCAAAAAAGTGGCACTGGCGACGCTGGCGAGCGAGCCTAAATTCAACGCCGCCGTCATCAGCATGATCAACACCACCACGATGATGTTGCCCCATGTGCTCTGCCGCCACAGGGATTTATTCATTAGCTTCGGCAGTTCATGCTCGCTGCCCATGTTGTCCATGATATTAAATACCGCGAACAGGTTAGCGTTAATGGCTGAAGCCGTCGCCAGTAAAGCGCCGATCACCACAATCACATACCCCACATGCCCGAGCAGCGGAGAAGCGGCCTGCGCTACCGCGGTATCGGCATATTTTTCTAACTCTAATGCCGAAACATCGCTAAGCAGTACCAGCGCTAGTGCGATGTAAAGCAGCGTAGTAACGCCAATCGCCACCAGAAACGCCCGTGGCATAATGACCGCCGGATCTTTCACTTTATCCGCTGCGTTCGCCATCATGCCAAAGCCCGCGTAGGCAAGGAAGGTAATCCCGATACAAGAGAAGAACGCGCCGGAAGTGGGGGGCGCGGAGACAGAAATGTGCGCAGGTTGTAGCGACCAGACACCCGCAATGATCAACAACAACAGGATCATCATTTTGATGCCGACGAGGATAACTTCCAGTCGACCTACCGCGTGGTTGCTTAAAGAGTTGAAGAGAGTCATCAGCGCAATGATAGCCAGCGCGTACAGCAAAATAAGATGCTCATCCTGGCTGCCTTCATGCAGAAACTGCACGGCATAAGCACCAAATGCGCGGGCAACCATAGCAATACTCACCGCCAGCGTCATCAGGTAAAGCAAGGATAATGCCAGTGAAAAGACGCCGTTCCCTAATCCCCGGCGAAAGAAGTCAATAATCCCGCCATTACTGGGATAACTCGCCCCAAGTCGCGCATAGGCATAACCGGAAAACATCGCCACTATGCCGCCAAAGGCAAAGGCGACCCAGGTTGAGGCTTCCATTAACAACGCCGCCTGCCCCAGCAGGGCAAAGATCCCTGCCCCCACCATTGCCCCGATGCCAATGGAAACGACGTTCCATAGCCCGAGGGGTTTGTTACCGTTATCACCTTCCGCGTTCATCATGATCAGCCCTTAAACACGTTATAGCCGAGTTGGTTAGCAACAGATGCCACCATTTTCTGACCCCGAACACTATTACCGTCTTCATCCAGCGGCGGGGAGAACGCGGCAATCCCCATCACGCCAGGTACTACCGCCAGAATGCCGCCGCCAACGCCGCTTTTTCCTGGCAAACCAACGCGATACGCCCAGTCACCGGAGCGACCATACAGCCCTTCCATCATCATTTCGGCCAGAATGTATGGCACGTTGTCGGCCTGCAGAATACGTTTTTGACTTAGCGGATTAACACCGCCCGCCGCCAGCGTCGCGCCAAGCGTCGCCAGTTCCACGGTATTGATGAGCGTGGAACATTGGCGAGTGTAGACATCACAGGCTTCCATCGCATCGCAATAGAGATATCCGGCGGAGTACAGCAGCCAGGCAATAGCGCGGTTATGGAAGTTGGTTGTTTGTTCCGACTGGTTGACTTCGTCAGAGAGCGCGACTTGTTCTCCTGCAAGCTGTTGTTGAATATGTAAAATTCGCTGCCAGCGTTGTTCTGCATTCTCGGCTTTAATCAGACTGACGGCGGCGATAGCCCCCGCATTAACCAGCGGTGATAACGGTTTGCCACCATGAAGTTCTAAGGCAATGACCGAGTTAAAGGGAAGTCCGGTGGGATCTGCGCCAATTTTATCTTGTACAGCCCGCGGGCCGACATCTTCTAACGCGAGGGCTAACGTACAGACTTTGGAGATGGATTCCAGCGCAAAGCGGTAATCACTGTCACCGGCACTATAGATATTGCCATCGCAGGTTACGATAGCGACGCTCGCCAGTTGGCTGGGGACATTCGCCAGAAAGGGGATGTAGTCGGCGTTTTGTCCGCCGCTAAGTGAGTGAAATTGGGTATACGCCTGATCCACTGCTTGTTGTAGTTTGTTTGCATCTAACATCTTTTGTTAACTCCTTTTTATAGATGCGGGAGGTATTTCCTCACCCCGATGCCAGTTTTCAGGCATCCTGATTTAACTTAGCACCCGTACTTTAGATAAAGGAAAACAAAGAGATAAATGTCTAATTCTGATGCTAATTGCGCCAATTTTTTAATCTCTGCCGACTTTTCATTTCGCTGATAAATAATTTCTTGACCTTCCCCTTGCTGGAAGGTTTACCCTTTATCACAGTCAGTCAACACTGTCTTAAAGGAGTACGTTATGTCACAAACTATCGACCTGACCCTGGACGGCCTGTCCTGCGGTCACTGCGTTAAACGCGTGAAAGAAAGTCTCGAACAGCGCCCGGACGTTGAGCAGGCGGATGTGTCTGTCACTGAAGCACACGTTACCGGCACTGCCAGTGCAGAACAGCTGATCGAAACCATCAAACAAGCGGGTTATGACGCATCTGTAAGCCACCCAAAGGCTAAACCGCTGGCGGAGTCATCAATCCCGTCGGAAGCACTGACAGCGGTTTCTGATGAGCTTCCGGCAGCGACCGCCGATGACGATGACAGCCAGCAGTTGCTGCTGAGCGGCATGAGCTGCGCCAGCTGTGTCACCCGCGTACAAAATGCGCTGCAAAGCGTACCGGGCGTCACCCAGGCACGGGTAAACCTGGCGGAGCGTACTGCGCTGGTGATGGGCAGTGCCTCCCCACAAGATTTAGTCCAGGCGGTGGAAAAAGCGGGCTACGGTGCGGAAGCGATTGAAGATGACGCGAAACGCCGTGAGCGCCAGCAGGAAACCGCCGTCGCTACGATGAAGCGCTTCCGCTGGCAGGCGATTGTCGCACTGGCGGTGGGTATCCCGGTGATGGTCTGGGGGATGATCGGCGATAACATGATGGTCACCCCCGATAACCGCAGCCTGTGGTTAGTTATCGGCCTGATAACCCTGGCGGTAATGGTTTTCGCCGGCGGCCATTTTTACCGCAGTGCATGGAAAAGCCTGCTAAACGGTGCGGCGACGATGGATACGCTGGTGGCGCTGGGTACGGGTGTGGCGTGGCTCTATTCGATGAGCGTCAACCTGTGGCCGCAGTGGTTCCCAATGGAAGCGCGACATCTTTATTACGAAGCCAGCGCGATGATTATCGGTCTGATCAATCTCGGTCATATGCTGGAAGCGCGCGCACGTCAGCGTTCTTCAAAGGCGCTGGAGAAGTTACTCGATTTAACGCCGCCAACGGCGCGCCTGGTTACTGACGAAGGTGAAAAAAGCGTGCCGCTGGCGGAAGTTCAGCCAGGCATGCTACTGCGCCTGACGACGGGCGACCGCGTGCCGGTAGATGGTGAAATTACCCAAGGCGAAGCGTGGCTGGATGAAGCGATGCTGACGGGCGAACCTATCCCGCAGCAAAAGGGCGAAGGCGATAGCGTCCATGCCGGGACAGTGGTTCAGGACGGTAGCGTGCTGTTTCGTGCCAGTGCGGTTGGCAGCCATACCACGCTGTCGCGGATTATTCGCATGGTGCGCCAGGCCCAGAGCAGCAAGCCAGAAATCGGTCAGCTGGCGGATAAAATCTCTGCCGTATTTGTGCCAGTAGTGGTGGTTATTGCGCTGATCAGTGCGGCAATCTGGTATTTCTTTGGTCCGGCATCGCAGATTGTCTATACCCTGGTGATTGCCACCACGGTGCTGATTATCGCCTGTCCGTGTGCACTGGGGCTGGCGACGCCGATGTCGATTATTTCCGGCGTCGGGCGGGCGGCTGAGTTTGGTGTGCTGGTGCGGGACGCCGACGCACTGCAACGCGCCAGTACGCTTGATACCGTCGTGTTCGATAAAACCGGGACGCTGACCGAAGGGAAGCCGCAGGTTGTCGCGGTAAAAACATTTGCTGATGTTGATGAAGCGCAGGCATTGCGTCTGGCGGCGGCGCTGGAGCAAGGTTCCAGCCATCCGCTGGCTCGAGCGATCCTCGATAAAGCAGGCGATATGCAGCTACCGCAGGTCAACGGTTTCCGCACATTGCGCGGGCTGGGCGTGAGCGGTGAAGCAGAAGGTCATGCGTTATTGCTGGGTAATCAGGCGTTGCTAAATGACCAGCAAGTCGATACTAAAGCGATTGAAGCAGATATTTCAGCTCAGGCATCGCAAGGCGCAACGCCTGTGCTGCTGGCGGTTGATGGGAAAGCGGTGGCCTTACTGGCAGTACGCGATCCGTTGCGTAATGATAGCGTGGCGGCGCTGCAACGTCTGCATAAAGCGGGATATCGTCTGGTGATGTTGACCGGGGATAACCCAACCACCGCCAAAGCAATCGCCAAAGAAGCTGGAATTGATGAAGTGATTGCCGGGGTGCTGCCGGACGGTAAAGCCGAAGCGATCAAACGTCTGCAAAGTGAAGGACGTCAGGTGGCAATGGTGGGCGACGGCATTAACGACGCGCCAGCGCTGGCCCAGGCGGATGTCGGTATTGCGATGGGGGGCGGCAGTGATGTTGCCATTGAAACCGCGGCGATTACCCTGATGCGCCATAGCCTGATGGGTGTTGCGGATGCGCTCGCGATTTCCCGTGCAACGCTGCGCAACATGAAGCAGAACCTGCTCGGCGCGTTTATCTACAACAGTATCGGTATTCCGGTCGCCGCCGGTATTTTGTGGCCGTTCACCGGAACACTGCTTAACCCGGTAGTTGCCGGAGCGGCAATGGCGCTCTCGTCGATTACCGTAGTGAGTAACGCCAACCGGTTGCTGCGGTTTAAACCGAAGGAATGATTGGTATTTACTTAATGCGTTTGTGAGATCCAGTTCTTGTTGCGCTCCTTTTATGAGTAATGCCATATAAAGTGACTGGCGCAGGGAGCGCGCAGGGGGCGGCCAATCGCCGCCGCCCCCTGCACCCCCGGGCTCTGGCGAACAAAATCGCCGCTGCGCGGTACCCTCAGCTTATCCCTTGCGGCTACCGGGTCGGGCGCGAGGTAACATCCCTGTAAAACGCGCCCTCAGCCCACATCCATGTGGGCTGCCCCGGCCTTCAGGGAACGCCTCGGCGATTTTGACGCCACCAACACCCGTGCAGTCTTTCGTTTCAAAGCAAAAACAATTTTTCGATCATATTTAAGCTACCACTGAACAAGCCTCATAACTCTATTTGCGCCATCCCTCCCCGCGCGCTAGCATGATATTTCACAAAGGGAGGTCGTATGGATCTGTTGTACCGGGTAAAAACGCTTTGGGCCGCGCTGCGCGGTAATCATTACACCTGGCCTGCCATCGATATAACCCTCCCCGGCAATCGCCATTTTCATCTGATTGGCAGTATTCATATGGGGAGTCACGATATGGCTCCCCTGCCCCCCCGTTTGCTCAAAAAGCTCAAAAACGCCGATGCGCTGATCGTCGAGGCGGATGTTTCCACCAGCGATACCCCATTCGCCAATTTGCCCGCCTGCGAGGCGCTGGAAGAGCGTATCAGCGAGGAGCAATTGCAAAACCTGCAACATATCAGCCAGGAGATGGGCATTTCCCCTTCGCTGTTTTCTACCCAACCGTTGTGGCAAATCGCGATGGTTCTCCAGGCGACGCAGGCGCAAAAGCTGGGGCTGCGGGCAGAATACGGTATCGATTACCAGCTATTGCAGGCGGCGAAGCAACAACATAAACCCGTGATTGAACTGGAAGGGGCAGAAAACCAGATTGCCATGTTGCTCCAGCTTCCCGACAAAGGACAGGCGCTGCTGGACGATACGCTGACCCACTGGCATACCAACGCACGGTTGCTGCAACAAATGATGAGCTGGTGGCTGAATGCACCGCCACAAAATAATGAAATAACACTGCCCAATACGTTCAGTCAGTCGCTGTACGATGTCCTGATGCACCAGAGAAATCTCGCCTGGCGGGATAAACTGCATGCCATGCCGCCAGGGCGCTATGTGGTCGCGGTCGGTGCTTTACATCTGTATGGAGAAGGAAATTTGCCGCAAATGTTGCGCTAAAAAAATGGCCAATATCGCTATTGGCCCGTCAAAGAGGAATTTCATATTTTTATTATTATGCCGTCGCTTTAAACGACGGTGTAAGTCGATTGTCGCTCAATCTCACCATCCTGCCAATACTCTTAGGCAAGATGGCACTTTTTTTTGGACCACCATCAGGCGTATGCTTGCTTCGTTTTTTTGTTTAAGGCAGGAAAATTACGATGACACCGGCAGTTAAATTACTCGAAAAAAACAAAATTTCTTTTCAGGTTCATACCTACGAACACGATCCGGCAGAAACCAATTTTGGCGATGAAGTCGTCAAAAAATTAGGTTTGAATCCGGATCAGGTCTACAAAACGCTGCTGGTCGCAGTGAATGGCGATATGAAACACCTTGCCGTGGCCGTCACGCCAGTCGCAGGTCAATTAGATCTCAAAAAAGTAGCAAAGGCGCTGGGTGCCAAGAAAGTAGAGATGGCCGATCCGATGGTCGCGCAGCGTTCAACGGGATATCTGGTTGGGGGAATTAGCCCATTAGGGCAGAAAAAACATCTGCCGACGATTATCGACGCCCCCGCACAAGAATTTGCCACTATTTATGTTTCCGGCGGTAAACGCGGGCTGGATATCGAACTGGCGGCAGGCGACTTGGCGAAGATCCTCGATGCTAAATTTGCTGATATCGCCCGTCGCGATTAAGCATTGTGCCGGATGTGAGCATCCGGCACTTTCAGATTACTGCCAGCTCACCTCACCTTTCGGTTCATAGACACTCACATCCAGCGGCGAGTTTTTCTGGATATACGCTTTCAGCACTTCGGCATCAATAAAGCCGGTATTCACATAGCCCGGTTTGTTATCAAGGTGCGGGTAACCATCACCGCCAGTAGCATTAAAGTTTAATGTTGCCATGCGGTAGGTTTTTGCCGGATCGACCGGTTCGCCTTTGATTTTCAGGTCGTTGAGTTTGCCGTCTTTCGCCACAAAGCTGACGTTGGCAAATTGCGGGTAGGCACCGGAATCCGGCTTCATCTGCGCGACGGCAGTCAGATAATCAATCGCCTCTTTACCGGTCATGTCGGCATACACCACCACATTGCCGAACGGCTGCACTTTCAGCACGTTTTTATAGCTGATATTGCCTGCCTCGATAGAATCACGAATCCCGCCTCCGCTCATCACCGCAAAGTCAGCACCAGTACGATCCATTTGGGCTGCCAGAATCAACCGCCCCATATTGGTCTGTACAAAACGCACTTTGTCACGATCGCCTTCCAGACGACCGTTGGTTTCGCCTATTTTCACTTCCAGCTGCGCTTTGCCTTTGTTCTGGAACGGCGATAACAGCGAGATCATTTGCTGGTTTTCAGCTATTTCAGGGGTGTACAGCACACGCTCGCTTTTCCCGTCTTCCCAGGTGACTTTTTTCTTCAGGTTCACCGGAATCAGCTGGTAGTTGACCATTTTCATTTCGCCGTTGCGAAACTCAAAGTCGGCCCGACCAACGTACTTGCCCCACTCATGCGCTTGTACAATCCAGATGCCGTTTTGTTGATCCGGTTTGCATGGCGTACCAGGAACGTAATCTACCTGCTTTTTATTTTCCGCAGCCATACAGACTGGATCTTGCGAATGTCCGCCGACAATCATCGCCAGCGATCCGGCCGGCAAACTGCGCGCCATCTCTACATCCCCCGGCGCGTTAGAACCGTGCTCACCGTTGTCGTAATGCCCCATATGGGTCGCCGCGATAATAATGTCCGGCTTTTCTGTCTGTTGCAGCTCCTGGATCACCAGTTTGGCTTCGTCGGCAGGTTTACGGAATTCAATGTCGGTGAAGTTTTCTGGGTTACCTAACTTCGCTGTTTCATCAGTTGTTAAACCGATAACGGCGATTTTCAAATCCTGGCGCTTAAACAGCGCCCAGGGTTTAAACAGGCGCTCGCCGGTACTTTTTTGATAGATATTGGCAGAGAGCAACGGGAACTTTGCCCACTTTTCCTGCTGGCGTAATACGGTGAGCGGGTTATCAAATTCATGATTGCCAATCGCCATTGCATCATAGCCCACCAGATTCATGCCGCGAAAATCTGGCTCTGCGTCCTGCAAATCGGATTCCGGCACACCGGTATTAATGTCGCCACCAGAAAGTAGCAGCACGCTCCCGCCTTCAGCAGCGACCTCTTTACGAATACCGTCCACCAGCGTTTTTTGTGCCGCCAGACCGTATTCGCCATATTCATTGCGCCAGAAATGACCGTGATGGTCGTTGGTATGCAGAACCGTAATTTTATAGGTTTTATCCTGCTCATAGGCCAACGCAGTTTCACTCGCCAGTGACAATGTGGTTAACAGTGCTAATGCCACACCCCGCTGCAATAATTTCATACTTCTCTCCCTGACCAGATAATAACGTGTTGAAAATTAGTATGACGCGACATCATAGACAAGTCTGCGTTCGGTTACGATAAATCTACATCCAGATTGGAAATTCTGTTTTCCACATTGAGACTTCCTTCAATCAGCGCATACAGGTATGTTAGTCGGGTAATAATCACAAATAAGATCATTCTTTACATCGCAACCCTAAAAAAGTGACTTTCCTATGGCAATGAGTGAACAAACCCAGCCTGTGGCGGGCGCGGCTGCATCGACCACTAAGGCTCGCACATCGTTTGGCATTTTAGGCGCTATCAGCCTTTCGCATCTGCTGAACGACATGATCCAATCGCTGATTCTGGCGATTTATCCGCTCTTACAGTCAGAGTTTTCCCTGACGTTTATGCAGATTGGGCTGATAACCCTCACCTTCCAGCTCGCCTCTTCGCTGCTGCAACCGGTCGTCGGCTACTGGACAGATAAATACCCAATGCCGTGGTCGTTGCCAATTGGCATGTGCTTTACCTTAAGCGGCCTGGTATTGCTGGCTCTGGCGGGCAGTTTTGGCTCGGTGTTGCTGGCGGCGGCGCTGGTCGGTACCGGTTCGTCGGTCTTTCATCCGGAATCTTCCCGCGTGGCACGTATGGCGTCAGGCGGACGTCATGGTCTGGCGCAATCCATCTTCCAGGTCGGCGGTAACTTTGGCAGTTCGTTGGGGCCTTTGCTGGCGGCGGTGCTCATCGCCCCCTATGGCAAAGGCAACGTTGCATGGTTTGTACTGGCGGCACTGCTGGCAATCGTGGTGTTGGCGCAAATCAGCCGCTGGTACTCTGCGCAGCACCGAATGAGTAAAGGCAAGCCGAAAGCGCCAATAATCAATCCGCTGCCACGAAATAAGGTCGTGCTGGCTGTTTGCGTACTGTTAGTGCTGATTTTCTCGAAATATTTCTATATGGCGAGCATCAGCAGCTATTACACCTTTTATCTGATGGAAAAATTCGGATTATCCATCCAGAATGCCCAACTTCATCTGTTTGCCTTCCTGTTTGCCGTTGCGGCGGGGACGGTGATTGGCGGGCCTGTTGGCGATAAGATTGGTCGAAAATATGTGATTTGGGGCTCTATCCTCGGCGTTGCGCCTTTTACGCTTATTTTACCGTACGCAAGCCTGCACTGGACGGGGGTTTTGACGGTGATTATTGGATTTATCCTCGCCTCTGCGTTTTCTGCCATTCTGGTTTATGCGCAAGAGCTGTTGCCGGGGCGTATCGGCATGGTTTCCGGGCTCTTTTTCGGTTTTGCTTTTGGCATGGGTGGCCTTGGAGCCGCAGTTCTGGGGCTTATCGCTGACCATACCAGTATCGAGTTAGTTTATAAAATCTGTGCTTTCCTGCCGCTTCTTGGCATGTTGACCATATTCTTACCTGATAATCGGCATAAATCCTGAATTCCCGGCAGCCAAAGGTAAACTTTGGCTGCTTCATTTTGCAGTAACCATAAGCCTTTCCTCTTCATACACCTCATCACTTTTCCGATCCGTGCCTTTTTTGCGGCTAATTCCATTTTTCTGCAAAATTCAATAATTATTCATAAACATAATCTATGAAATTGTCATAAACTATTACCTGTAATTTTGGTTTTCCCGGCCAAAATATGGACAACCACCACCAGGAAAAGGAGACGGAATGCATCACGCCACCCCGCTTATCACCACAATTGTTGGCGGCCTTGTGCTTGCCTTTATCCTCGGCATGCTGGCCAATAAACTGCGTATTTCTCCTCTGGTGGGATATCTGTTAGCGGGTGTGCTGGCAGGCCCCTTTACCCCAGGTTTTGTTGCCGATACAAAACTTGCGCCTGAACTGGCGGAACTGGGCGTTATTTTGCTGATGTTCGGCGTCGGTTTGCATTTTTCGCTCAAGGATTTGATGGCGGTAAAGTCCATCGCCATTCCCGGCGCGGTCGCCCAGATAGCCGTGGCGACACTGCTGGGTATGGCTCTTTCTGCCGTGATCGGCTGGTCGTTAATGACCGGCATCGTGTTCGGTTTGTGTCTTTCCACCGCCAGTACCGTGGTGCTGCTGCGCGCACTTGAAGAACGGCAGTTGATAGACAGCCAGCGAGGGCAAATCGCCATTGGCTGGCTGATTGTGGAAGACCTGGTGATGGTCCTGACGCTGGTGTTGCTGCCAGCGGTAGCCGGAATGCTGGAACAGGGCGATGTGGGCTTTGCGACGCTGGCGCTGGATATGAGTATCACCATCGGCAAAGTCGTCGCGTTTATTGCCATTATGATGTTGGTAGGTCGCCGTCTGGTGCCGTGGATTATGGCACGTAGCGCGGCAACGGGTTCGCGTGAGCTGTTTACCCTGTCGGTGCTGGCGCTGGCGTTAGGGATTGCTTTTGGCGCGGTGGAGCTGTTTGACGTCTCCTTTGCACTCGGCGCGTTCTTTGCCGGGATGGTGCTGAATGAGTCCGAACTTAGCCACCGTGCCGCCCACGATACACTGCCATTACGTGATGCGTTTGCTGTGTTGTTCTTCGTCTCTGTCGGGATGTTGTTTGATCCGTTAATCCTGATTCAGCAGCCGTTGGCGGTGCTGGCTACGCTGGCGATTATTCTGTTTGGTAAATCGGTTGCGGCGCTTTTCCTCGTCCGGTTGTTTGGTCACTCCCAGCGTACGGCGTTGACCATCGCCGCCAGCCTGGCGCAAATTGGTGAGTTCGCCTTTATTCTGGCGGGTCTGGGGATGGCGCTGAATCTGCTGCCGCAGGCGGGGCAAAACCTGGTGCTGGCGGGGGCGATTTTGTCGATTATGCTCAACCCGGTGCTGTTCGCGCTGCTGGAGAAATACCTGGCGAAAACCGAAACGCTGGAAGAGCAGACGCTGGAGGAAGCTATCGAAGAAGAGAAGCAGATTCCGGTTGATATCTGCAACCATGCGCTGCTGGTAGGTTATGGTCGTGTGGGCAGCCTGCTGGGGGAGAAATTGCTCGCATCTGATATTCCTTTAGTGGTGATTGAGACGTCACGTACTCGCGTCGACGAACTGCGTGAGCGCGGAGTCCGGGCGGTATTAGGCAACGCGGCTAACGAAGAGATCATGCAACTGGCGCATCTGGAATGCGCAAAATGGCTGATCCTGACGATTCCCAACGGTTACGAAGCCGGCGAGATTGTGGCGTCTGCTCGCGCGAAAAACCCGGATATTGAGATTATCGCCCGCGCCCATTATGACGACGAGGTGGCATATATCACCGAACGTGGCGCAAATCAGGTGGTGATGGGCGAGCGTGAAATTGCCCGCACCATGCTGGAACTGCTGGAAACGCCACCGGCAGATGAAGTGGTGACGGGGTAAACGGTGGTTGCCGGATAATAGGCGCGGATATGTAGGCCTGATAAGACGCGGCCAGCGTCGCATCAGGCATCGAGCGCCAAATGCCAGATGCGGCGTGAACGCCTTATCTGGCCTACGAACCGACGATAACTTAACGATCCCAGTAAGATTCTTCCAGGCTGTCTTCACGCTCCGGCAGCCCGCGCGTTAAGCGTGGAGAATGCTGGTTAAGCACCTGATAGCTCACACGGTTGGCGTATTTACACACCTGCGCTAATGACGAATACGTCAGCCAGGTGAATTTATGCTTGCTGGAATTTGGTACGTTGCTACGGTGATAACTGTTGGCGGTAATGTCATGCAACAGCGCCGCCAGCGCCCCATCTCCGGCACCGTTGGTGTTCATGATTTTTTCTGGTCCGCCCATATACGGCGCAATGTGCGAATAGACGCGCAGCGGATTCTGGCAATCCTTGTGGCGCATGGCGCGGCTAAACTCATACTGGTTAAATTCCGCGATAGCGCCCGGCAGCAGCGGATGCTGGGTTTTACGTTTCGCTTCGTCTTCAGTAAAGCCCGCCATATACAAACCGATTGGCCCGGCGGTGCACAGCACCAGATCCACCCAGTCCAGCGCCTTATCAGACGCCAGCAGCGGATCGCTCTCTCCGGTCAACGCTTCGGCTTCTTCTTCATTCATCGCAAGGATGGAAACGTGTTCTTTGAGGAATTGCTGCCACCACTGCGGATTCTCGGCGATGACAAATTTGGTCCCCAACGTCAGCACCACCGGCACGTTATATTTCTTCGCGTACTCAATGGCTTTCATGGTCGCTTCCGGCATCGGTTCGCCCGGCTTGCAGCGCACCAGATATGAGGTGAGTACCAGCGCCGACGCTCCGGCAATCACATCTTCCGGAATGCTTTCTGCCCGTAGCTGGTTCATGTGGCCAGGGCTAATGGCAAAAGTGCGTTCGCCAGACTCACCAATCAGCGTAAAGCAGCGTCCAATCGGGCCGTCTACGCCTTGCAGATAGTTAAGATCGGTACGGCTGGAGGTATTACACAAATAACGATAGGCGTAGCTGCCAATTTCAATATTGCTGCACATCACGCCCAGTAGTACCGAGCGGTCATCCGCCAGTACCGAGTAGTTATGCATGGTGTTACCAATAGTGCCCCCCGCAAACTGATGGGTAATCAGGTTTTTCTCTTTAAGTTCCTGATAGAGTGCTTCGGCAACATCATCTTCAATCACCAGTGAATGCCCGGCGCTTAATCCATAACGCTCAATAAATTCATCATCCACTTTTGCTTCAATATCTACCAACGTCTGGTCGATACCCACCACCCAGGCAGCGCTGGTTTCGTTTTCTGGCTGGATTTGCTGCAACAGCGGATCGCGTGCGTTTACAGGGAAGTAATGTTTGGATTTACGTTTACCGGGAAATTTCATGGTTGTTTTTACGGGTGGTTAACTGAGCGGCGAATGTTAACACAATCTCACGGGAACGCGCGAGATGCAGCCAGTTTCAATATCAGCAGACGAGATCGCATTATCATGGCAGAGCTTCCTTACAATGGCGTAATTTGAAAGGAGTTTTTCTATGAAGATGGAAAACAAATTACCCGCACTGGAACTGATTTCTGCCGAAATGAGGGCCGTTGTTAATACGCTTCAGCCTGATTTACCGCCCTGGCCCGCAGAAGGAACACTTGCCGAGCAGCGTCAGCATTACACGCTCGAGCGGCGATTCTGGAATGCGGGCGCTCCAGAAATGGAAACCAGGGATTACGCAGTTCCGACAAAATATGGACAAGTGGAGGCCCGTTTATTTTGTCCAAATTCAGATAGCCCAGCGACGCTATTTTATCTTCACGGCGGTGGTTTTATTCTCGGCAATCTCGATACTCACGATCGCATCATGCGCCTGCTGGCAATCTACACTCAGTGTACGGTGATTGGTATTGATTACACCCTTTCGCCAGAAGCGCGTTTTCCGCAGGCGATAGAGGAAATCGTGGCCGCCTGTTGTCACTTCCACCAGCAGGTGGGCGATTATCAAATTAATATGTCACGTATTGGCTTTGCCGGTGATTCCGCTGGCGCAATGCTGGCGCTCGCCAGCGCCTTGTGGCTGCGGGATAAACAGATCGATTGCGGTAAGGTTGTGGGCGTTTTGCTGTGGTATGGACTTTATGGGTTACAGGATTCCGTGACTCGTCGCCTGCTGGGCGGTGCCTGGGATGGCTTAACGCAACAGGATTTGCAGATGTATGAAGAGGCATATTTAGGCAGCGAAGCGGATCGCGAGTCGCCGTATTACTGCCTGTTTAATAATGATCTCACTCGAAATGTGCCGCCCTGTTATATCGCCGGAGCGGAGTTCGATCCGCTGCTGGATGACAGTCGCCTGCTTTACCAGACGTTAGCGGCGCATCAGCAACCTTGTGAGTTCAAACTCTACTCCGGTACGCTGCACGCCTTTTTGCATTATTCACGGATGATGAAAACCGCCGACGATGCTCTACGCGACGGTGCTCGATTCTTTAGCGATAGGCTGCAACAAGATTAGCCATCATTTCGATATGTTCCGGTGTAGCATTAAGCGCCGGAATATATTCGTATTTTTTCCCGCCAGCGCCGAGGAAGACTTCACGGTTTTGCTCGGCAATCTCTTCCAGCGTCTCCAGACAATCCGCCGCAAAGCCTGGACACATCACCTGAATATGACCGACACCTTTTTCTCCGAGCATTTTCAACGTTTCATCGGTATAAGGCATCAGCCAGGGTTCCCGACCAAAGCGCGACTGAAAGGTCATCATCACTTTTTCCGGTGCCATCCCCAGTGCGGAAGCCAGTTCGCGAGTCGTTGTGCGGCAACGCTGCGGGTAATCATCACCTTCATCCGCATAACGCTGAGGAATGCCATGATAAGAGAGCAGCAGCAGATCCGGCTCGCCATGTTTTTCGAAAGAGGCCCGCACGCTGTTCGCCAGCGCATTAATGTAATCGTGGTTATCGGCGTAATCACGAATAAACGAAATCCCCGGAATGCTACGCTTGCGCGCGAGAATGCGTGCAAGTTCATCCCACACAGCGCCAACCGTAGAACAGGAGTATTGCGGATAGAGCGGCAGCACCACAATATGATCAACATGTTCTGCCAGTAGTTCATCGACGGCGCTTTCCAGTGATGGCGAGCCATAGCTCATGCCCAGCGCCACTGGCGTATCCGGTAAACGTTGTGCCAGCGCCTGCTGTTGCTGGCGGCTGTAAACCATCAGCGGCGAGCCGTCTTCCATCCAGACCGAGGCGTACAGCTTCGCCACGCGCGGTGAGCGCAGCGGCAAAATCACACCACGCAGCAACGGCCACCACAACAGCCGTGAGGTATCAACCACGCGTCTATCGCTTAAAAATTGTTTCAGATAGCGTTTTACCGCTTCAGGAGTGGGGGCATCGGGCGTCCCCAGGTTTGCCAGCAGAATACCGGTTTTAGTCTGACGCATTACCGCCTCTTATCGATTCAACTTGTTGATAATTGTAGCGGAAAAGTGAGGAAGAAGAACTAATTGCTGTGAGAGGCCTGGCCTGAGGAGGATGCGCAGACCTGCCCGAGAGCAGATCTGCTGCGGCTTGATTAGCCGAGGATTTTTTCCAGAGCCGCGCGAACTTCAGCAACCGGTTTGGTGCCGTCAACTTTCGCGTATTTGGTGTTACCCGCTTCTGCTTCTTTGGAGTAGTAGCCAATCAGCGGTGCAGTCATCTGATGGTATTCAACCAGACGTTTACGTACGGTTTCTTCCTGATCGTCTTTACGAGTAGTCAGCTCTTCACCGGTCACGTCGTCTTTGCCTTCTACTTTCGGCGGATTGAATTTAACGTGATATACACGACCAGACGGCGCGTGAACGCGGCGGCCCACGATACGATCAACAATCAGTTCGTCCGGCACGTCGAATTCCAGAACGTAATCAACATTGATGCCCGCTTCTTTCATCGCGTCTGCCTGCGGAATGGTACGCGGGAAGCCGTCCAACAGGAAACCATTACGGCAATCTTCCTGAGCAATGCGCTCTTTAACCAGCGCGATCACCAGTTCATCGGTGACCAGTTTGCCAGCGTCCATAATGTCTTTAGCTTGTTTACCCAGCTCGGAGCCAGATTTGACTGCGGCACGCAGCATATCGCCAGTGGAGATTTGCGGAATACCATATTTCTCCATGATGAACTGAGCCTGAGTCCCTTTCCCCGCGCCCGGAGCGCCAAGCAGAATGATACGCATTGCGAAAATCCCCTTAAATTGTGTCGATTTTTTTGAAAAAGCGATAAACGATACCACCAACAGGCGATTGCCTCAAGAAAGGCGCCCGGGGCTGAAACGGTTAATGGTGAGATAATTTGCGGAAAGTGCAGAGGATGAAAAGAAAAATGCCGGATGACACGAAGGTCATCCAGCACCACATTCAGCTGTATGCCGGATAAAATTCATCCGGCATTACATCAGGAAACCAGTAACTGGTTCATACGACGAATAAACAGGTTCGGATCTTCCAGCGTACCGCGTTCTGCCAGCAGCGCCTGATCCAGCAGCAGTTCTACCCACTCGCTGAACTTGGCTTCATCTTCAGTATCTGCAGCACGTTTCACCAGTACGTGATCCGGGTTCAGTTCGAAGATGTATTTCACTTCTGGCACTTTCTGGCCCGCTGCGGCGAACAGTTTAGCCATCTGGGTGCTCATTTCGTCCGCGTCGGTAGAAACAATCGCTGGCGTATCGGTCAGACGGTGAGTCAGACGGACATCTTTCACGCGTTCGCCAAGCAGGGCTTTCACACGGTCGATGAACGGAGTCAGTGCTTTTTCCGCTTCTTTCGCACTTTCATCGACTTCATCAGCCAGTTTTTCCAGCGATTCATCAACTTTAGACACCGACTGGAACGGTTTACCGTCGAACTCAGTCAGATAGTTCATCATCCACTCATCGATGCGGTCGGAAAGCAGCAGAACTTCGATGCCTTTCTTACGCAGCAGTTCCAGGTGCGGGCTGCTCTTCGCTGCCGCATAGCTGTCTGCGGTGATGTAGTAGATTTTCTCCTGCCCTTCTTTCATGCGGGAAACGTAGTCTTCCAGAGACACGGTCTGCGCAGAAGAATCGGTATGGGTAGACGCAAAACGCAGCAGTTTGGCGATCGCTTCCTGGTTAGCGAAATCTTCCGCCGGACCTTCTTTCAGTACCAGGCCAAACTGTTGCCAGAAGGTCTGGTATTTTTCCGCGTCGTCTTTCGCCAGTTTTTCCAGCATTTGCAGCACACGCTTGGTCAGCGCATTGCGCAGGTTACGCGTGACTGTGCTGTCCTGGAGGATTTCACGGGAAACGTTCAGCGGCAGATCGCTGGAGTCAATCAGACCACGCACGAAGCGCAGATAGTTCGGCATGAACTGTTCTGCGTCGTCCATGATGAACACACGCTGGACGTACAGTTTCAGGCCGTGTTTATGATCGCGGTTCCACATATCCCACGGTGCCTGCGACGGGATGTACAGCAGGCTGGTGTACTCCTGCTTACCTTCAACGCGGTTGTGGCTCCAGGTCAGCGGATCGTTAAAGTCGTGGGCGATGTGTTTGTAGAACTCTTTGTACTCTTCATCGGTGATTTCCGACTTGTTACGGGTCCACATCGCCTGCGCTTTGTTGATTTTCTCCCAGGAGATAACGGTTTCGCCGTCTTTCTCTTCGCGTTTTTCGATCTCTACCGGCAGCGCGATATGGTCGGAGTATTTGCTGATGATGGAACGCACGCGCCAGTCATCGAGGAACTCGTCTTCGCCTTCACGCAGATGCAGGGTGATTTCAGTACCACGATCTTCTTTGGTGATGTCGGCAACGGTGTATTCACCTTCACCAGCCGATTCCCAGAACACGCCGTTTTCTGGTTTTTCGCCCGCCGCACGAGTACGCACGGTCACTTTATCGGCCACGATAAACGCGGAGTAGAAACCAACACCAAACTGACCGATCAGCTGGCTGTCTTTCGCCTGGTCAGAACCCAGCGATTCAAGGAATGATTTGGTGCCGGATTTAGCGATAGTCCCCAGATGGTCAATCACTTCGTCGCGGGTCATCCCCACGCCGTTATCGGAGATGGTCAGCGTGCGCTTGTCTTTATCGAAAGAAACACGAACGCGCAGTTCGCCATCACCTTCGTACAGATCCGGGTTAGAGAGCGCGCGGAAACGCAGCTTGTCCGCCGCATCGGAGGCGTTAGAGATAAGCTCACGCAGGAAGATTTCTTTATTGGAATAGAGAGAATGGATCATCAGGTGCAGAAGCTGTTTCACTTCTGACTGAAAACCACGAGTTTCTTGTCCTTTCATGTAGGTCTACCTCAATAATGCCATTTTAAGGTTAAAAACAGGATGAGGGGTAAATGGGGACAAGGAAGGATAATTTCAAGCGAGAGCAGGTGATCCTGCTCTCGTTTGCTTAAAAACGAATCTTATGACGCCCGGCAAGGGAGTGTGACAGCGTGGTGCCATCGACCATTTCCAGCTCGCCGCCAACCGGTACGCCATGAGCGATTCGGCTGGCTTCCACGTCATATTGCGCGCAAAGCTCGGCAATGTAGTTAGCGGTGGCTTCACCTTCGACCGTCGGGTTGGTGGCGAGGATCACTTCGGTGATTTTTTCTGCCGCCAGACGCTGTTCCAGGCGATCAAGTCCGATATCATCCGGGCCAATACCGTCCAGCGGTGACAGATGCCCCATCAACACAAAATAACGACCGGAAAACTGCCCCGTCTGCTCAATGGCGTAGATGTCCGCCGGACTCTCCACCACGCAGATTTGACCGTTTTCCTGACGACGCGGATTTGAACAGATGTTACAGACTTCCTGTTCAGTGAAGGTCCGACAATCGGCGCAGTGGCCGATTTCCGACATCGCCCGGGTGAGCGCCTGCGCCAGACGCATCCCGCCGCTACGATCGCGCTGAAGCAGCGTGAACGCCATACGCTGCGCCGACTTCGGGCCAACGCCCGGCAGACAGCGCAGTGCTTCCATAAGCTGTGTTAACAGCGGGCTGGTTTGCATCAGAACGGCATCTTAAAGCCTGGCGGCAGCTGCATTCCGGAGGAAACAGAGGCCATTTTTTCTTTCTGGGTTTCTTCGATGCGACGCGCTGCGTCGTTGAATGCCGCAGCGACCAAATCTTCCAGCATCTCTTTGTCGTCTTCCAGCAGGCTCGGGTCGATCTCTACGCGACGGCAGTTGTGAGCGCCATTGATGGTCACTTTCACCAGACCTGCGCCGGATTCGCCAGTCACTTCCAGCTTCGCGATTTCTTCCTGCATCTGCTGCATTTTTTCTTGCATCTGCTGGGCTTGCTTCATCAGGTTGCCCAGACCGCCTTTACCAAACATAGGTTTCTCTCTCAATCACGTTAAGGATGACGATCGTAAGCAGTGCTTACGATCAAATGGGGCGGATACTTTCTTCATCCAGCTCTGCATCAAAGAATCGACGCAGGGTCTGAATATTATTATCCGCAATAATGGACTCGCGCGCCTGCGCAAGTTTTTCTTCGTATATCGCCTGACGCCACTCCAGCGGCGTACGCACCGCGGGATTATCATCTTCAACGATAGTCAGTTCAACCGTTGAACCTTTTAACGTGCTCAACGCTTCAGCCAGTTTTTGCTGTGCGCCGCGGTTATTCAAATGCCGCTGAGAGGAGCGCAAATGCAGGCATACAGCGTTGTCGCTCTCCTCTTTCCAGGCATTTAACGCCACCTGCTCGACCAGTTTGGGTAGCGATAGTTGGCTCACCTGTGCCGCCCACGGGTCGCGCTCAATGGCTTCTGCCGCCAGCTTCGCCGCCAGTTCCGGCGTTTTTTCATGTTCCAGCGCTTTTTTTAGCGCCTTCGGCGTGGCGACCACTTCTTTTTGCTGCATCACTGGGGTGGTCGCCTTCCAGCGATACGCTTCTTTTTTGGCTGGCGCTTTTTCCAGCGCCGATGGCACAGGACGCGACTGAACGCGATCGGTGACCGAAGCCAGTCTTTCCAGCGCAGCGTTATTCACCGGCCGCGCGCGGGTAGCGGCTGCCGGTTCACTCTTTTTTGCTTTGGTTGCTCCCTGAGCGCGCTGCAGTTGCTGACGCGCCGCCAGCACCTGGCTGGTGGTTTCTGAGAGCGGTACAGTCGGTGCCTGCTGCGGCGCTGGTTGCGGTTGCGGCGGCACCTGGGTTGGCGTCATTACTGCCGTTGGCGCGACGGGCGCAAAGGACTGGCGTGGCACTTCTGGCTCAGGCAGCGGCATACGCGGATGGAACGCCAGCGCGCGCAGCAGTGTCATCTCAACGCCCATGCGGCGATCCGGCGCATACGGTAATTCTTTGCGACCAATCAACAGCGTCTGATAGTAAAGCTGAATATCCGTCGGCGGTATGGTGCGCGCAAGTTCACGCATCCGCAACTCGATGGCGGCCATGTCGTTGCCAAGTGCAGCAGGCGAAAGTTGTACCATCGCAATGCGGTGCAACAGGCCGAGCATTTCCACCAACAACGCTTCCCACTCGATACCACGGGCAGCGGCTTCATTAATCAGCGCCATTACGCGCTCGCCGTTGGCCTCGACCATCGCTTCAACCAGCGACAGCGCCTGATCGTCGTCAAGCGTACCCAGCATCGCGCTTACTGACTGGGTCGAAACCTGGCCGTCGCCGCTGGCAATCGCCTGGTCGGTCAGACTTAAGGCATCTCGCAAACTGCCTTCGGCGGCGCGCGCCAGCAGTTGCAGTGCGCGTGGCTCGTGAGCGATATGTTCTTCGTTGAGGATGTGCTCAAGCTGGTGGCGAATTTGCTCGACATCCAGCGCCTTAAGATGGAATTGCAGACAGCGTGACAAAATCGTCACTGGCAATTTCTGCGGATCGGTCGTCGCCAGCAGGAACTTGACGTGCTCTGGCGGCTCTTCAAGGGTTTTTAACAGTGCGTTAAAGCTGTGACGCGACAGCATATGCACTTCGTCGATCAGATAGACTTTAAAACGACCACGCGCCGGAGCGTACTGAACGTTATCCAGCAGGTCGCGGGTATCTTCAACTTTAGTGCGCGAGGCGGCGTCGATTTCAATCAAATCGACAAAGCGCCCCTGCTCGATTTCACGGCAGTTATCGCATACGCCGCACGGCGTCGCGGTAATGCCGGTTTCGCAGTTTAGCCCCTTCGCCAGCAGTCGGGCGATAGAGGTTTTTCCGACGCCACGGGTGCCGGAAAAAAGATAAGCATGATGAATACGCCCTAACGACAAGCCGTTCGCCAGTGCGGTCAGCACATGTTCCTGGCCGACGACGTCAGCAAAGGTTTGTGGGCGCCATTTTCGGGCTAAGACCTGATAACTCATTGGCAGGCTCTGAAACGCTGGAAGGTGGATTCACGAAGGGGTAATGCTAACACAGCCCCGTCAGAACGGCGAGGCTGAATGTACAACTTGTGCTGCCCATGACGTGGGCTGGCGAAAATTAATGGCCCGGGAACGGGACAAGGCTATAACAGGTAATGCCCTGCTTTTCGAGGCGCTGTTCGCCGCCAAGATCGAACAGATTAATGATGAACGCAGCGTCAGTAACTTCACCACCTAAACGGCGGATCAGTTTAACCGTCGCTTCAATGGTGCCGCCTGTTGCCAGCAAATCATCAACCACCAGCACTTTGTCGCCAGGTTTAATGGCATCAACGTGGATTTCCAGCTTATCGGTGCCGTATTCCAGTTCATAAGATTCGTTGATAGTTTCGCGCGGCAGTTTGCCTGGTTTACGTACCGGCACAAAACCAACGCCCAGACCCAATGCTACCGGAGCGCCGAACAAGAAGCCACGAGCTTCAGTGCCGACAACTTTGGTAATGCCCGCATTTTTGTAACGCTCAACCAGTAAATCGATGCTGAGAGCGTAAGCTTTCGGGTCTTCCAGTAAGCTGGTGACATCGCGGAAAAGAATGCCGGGTTTCGGGTAGTCCTGAATGCTTTTGATGCTATTTTTGAGATACTCAAGCTGCTGTGCAGTCGCGGTCATAAGTGTATGCCTGCTTGTTACGGTGGTACTCACGGCGCGTTTTAAACGAGTCAAAAGTAACAGTTGTTTAACCTTTGACCGCCTGCGCCTGTGCTCGAAAACGCCAGAATGTACTGGCTGTGGGCGATAATTGCAACAGCGATTGTTGTGCTTTGCCGTTTTTATTGCTTTTCATCAATCACTGGGATTCGCCACATAAAAATCAGCAAACAGCCGAGGATCACCAATAACAGAATCCGCACCCACGTCATATGGACGAACCAAAGTGAAATCGCAAAAGTCAGTAAAATAATGAATATCGCCCGAGGCTTTGCACCGCGTGGCATCGCATGATATTTCTGCCAGAAGCGTAAATAGCTGCCAAACCATGAGCGGTACAGCAACCAGGCGTGGAAGCGCGGCGATGAACGGGCAAAGCACCAGGCGGCCAGCAGGATAAATGGCGTCGTCGGCAATACCGGTAATACCACGCCCAGCGTACCCAACACTACCGCCAGCCAGCCAATGATGATTAAAATGATTCGTTGCATATTATGTGTAGTCAGCATACAGAGTGGCTACTTTAGCATAACAATTATCATTTTCATTGAGGTCTTATCGTGAAAACTGCCCTGCTGCTGGAAAAACTGGAAGGTCAGCTCGCCACGCTGCGCCAGCGTTGTGCCCCGGTGGCGCAGTTCGCCACGTTAAGCGCCCGTTTCGACAGGCACCTTTTTCAGACCCGTGCGACAACGTTACAGGCGTACCTGGAAGAAGCGGGAGATAATTTGTCAGCGCTTCGCCATGCGGTTGAGCAACAGCAACTGCCGCAAGTCGCCTGGCTGGCAGAACATCTGGCGGCACAACTGGAAGCCATCGCGCGTGAAGCCGCAGCCTGGTCGCTACGCGAGTGGGATAGCGCACCACCAAAAATTGCCCGCTGGCAGCGTAAACGTATTCAGCATCAGGAGTTTGAACGACGGCTACGTGAAATGGTTGCCGAACGTAAAGCCCGTCTGGTGCGGGCGACCGATCTCGTGGAACAGCAAACGCTACATCGTGAAGTGGAAGCCTATGAAGCGCGCCTGGCGCGTTGCCGTCATGCGTTGGAAAAAATCGAAAACAGGTTAGCGCGTTTAACCCGCTAACAATGGAGAAAGTATGTCACTGGAAAATGCCCCTGACGATGTCAAACTGGCCGTCGATTTAATTGTGCTACTGGAAGAAAATCAAATCCCTGCCAGCACCGTGCTGCGCGCGCTGGATATTGTAAAGCGTGATTATGAAAAGAAATTAACGCGCGATGATGAGGCTCAAAGTGATAAATAAATGGGGCCGCTAAATGTTCCCTAAGATTGCGGGCAAACGCAAAACTGCCTGATGCGCTACGCTTATCAGGCCTACACCGCTCCTGCAATATATTGAATTTTCGCGGTTTCGTAGGCCGGATAAGGCGGTCACGCCGCATCCGGCATGAACAACGCGCACTTTGTCAGCAATCTCGGGGGCAACTAAATGCCGCCCCTTTCGTTATTATCCTACCGCAGGCGTCGGATCGTCACCTTTGTAGTCACGTTTCACTTCCGTCACTTCATCGCCCTTCTCGTTATGCAAATGCACTTCAAGCTGGTTAAAGGCAATGTTGATGTCGTTTTCACGGCATAACTGATCGATAGTACGGTTCAGTTCATCGACGGTGCGGCTACGGTCGCGCAGTTCACGAACATACAAGCGCAGTTCGTGATCCAGCGTGCTGGCGCCAAATGCAGTAAAGAAGACTTCTGGCATTGGCTCGTGCATCACCCTTGGATGCTCTGTCGCTGCCTGGAGCAGGACTCTGCGGACTTTTTCCAGATCGGAGCCATAGGCCACGCCCAGACGGATCACCAGACGCGTGGTGGTATCAGTCAACGACCAGTTGATCAGACGCTCGGTAACAAACGCTTTGTTCGGGATGATCACTTCTTTGCGATCGAAATCGGTAATCGTTGTCGCACGAATACGGATCTTACTGACCGTCCCAGAGTAGGTACCAATGGTTACCGTATCGCCAATGCGCACCGGACGTTCGAACAAGATGATCAAACCGGAGACAAAGTTACCGAAGATCTCCTGTAAGCCAAAACCAAGACCTACGGATAATGCTGCTGCCAGCCACTGGAGTTTATCCCACGAGACGCCCAGCGATCCGAACACCATCATCGCACCAACGGCAATGATGATGTAGTTAAGGATAGTGGTGATGGCATACGATGCCCCCTGGCGCATGTTCAGGCGCGACAGCACCAGCACTTCCAGCAAACCAGGCAGGTTGCGAATCAACGCCCAGGCCACCATTGAGACGATAATCGCAAACAACAGACTGCCCATGGTGACGTTTTTCACCACCGCAGCGCCAGCTTCAGTGCCGTTGTAATGCCAGAGCGTGATGCTGTCGAGATAGCTGAACACGGTGATCAAATCGGACCAAATTGCCCAGAACATGACACCGAACAGCGCAAACATCAGCAACATGGTAATACGCAGCGTCTGCTGGTTAACCTGCTCCAGCGCGATGGTGGGTTCTTCCGGCGGTTCAGCACCTTCTGCGCCCTCTTTCACCAGATTCTGCCGACGCGCCAGAGCACGACGCCAGGCGATACGTCGCGCCGCTACGCTTAATCCGCGCAACACCGTCTGGTAGAGCAGGTTCCAGATGATCACCAGATAAACGGTTTCAATCCAACGCCCGGAGAGGCGCAGCGTGGTGTAGAAGTAGCCTGTAGCGGTCAGCACCATCAGCGCAATCGGGATAATCGACAGCACGGTAATGGTGACCAGTCGCATGGTGTGCGACTCTTTATCACGCCAGCTTTCGCGGCACATCGGCCACACCAGGAAGGCAATCAGCAGCAGGTTGAAGAAAATCATCGCCTGCCCCAGCACATCATCCATCAGATGCAGCGGGGAAAGTTCTGCCACCACAGACCAGAAATGGATCGGCAGCAACGCGAGGCTGATGCGGACAATTTGCCGACGCCAGTGGCTGGTCTGCTGTTCCGGCATACCAAAGTGACGCACGGCAACACCGTTTTTCTCCAGCACTTTCCAGCACAGGCCAAACACCAGCCAGAAAATCGCCAGTTTTTTGCTGAACGACCACAATAACTCGCTGATGTTGAGTTGCATCGTCAGTAGAATCAGGCCGACAGCGAGAATAATCAGGCACACCGGCAGTGCGCGGATCAGATCAATAAGAATCGCTTTTGGCGTATTGAGCTGGCTATCGTTACGCAGGGAACCTACCGCCGAAGCCAGTTTTTGTTGATATGCTTTCAGCCAGCCTAAACGCCAGTGAATCAGCCCGGCAATCAACAGCAGCGGCAAACCGGCAAGGAAAGCGATAAATACGGCGGGCCAGGCTTTTTCCCAGTTCACCGTAATTTTCATCGATTTAAACTCATCTTTCAGGGTTTGCGGGAACGCTTTGATCCAGTCCCAGTCCATCGGACGGTTACTGTTCACCCAAAAAATTTGCTGAGTCAGGATGGATTTCAGGTTTTTCGATACGCTCATTAACTGCTGCTGGTTGATTTGCAGGTTAATGGCCATCATCAGCTGGTTACCCAACTGTTTGTTAAGCTGATCCAACAGTTCGCGACGCATATCAACCACTTGCAATAACGCATCGTGAACTTCGCTGTTGACTTCGTTGGCGTGACCTTCTTCCAGCTTGCTGACGAACGCATCGCTCTGGAACAGCGCGTCACGTTGCTGGTTGACTTCAAACTGTTCGAGACGCAAGTCCGCGATGCGGTTGGTCATATTTTCCAGTTCATCCGCCGAGGGCAGCGTTTGTTGTTGCTGATAAAGAATGCGTGAAAGCAGCAGACTGCCCTTCAGGACAGAAATCTGCTCTTTGATGTTACGTTCCGATTGCAGCGCCCGCTCCAGCCAGTTTTTGACTTTGATGTTTTGCTGCATCAGGACATTACCGTTTTCGGTAGCGGTAATCAGGCGCTGGCTTAATTGCTGGTTTATTTCCAGCTCCTGCTTCACCAGCGGATTAGCCTGAATACGCGCAGCTTCATCCGGGGTAACGGCTTCCTGCGCCGTTTTTTCGGTTAATGTCAGGCGCTTGCTGTTCACCGCCTCCTGCAACAGTTGTAGCTGATGTTCAAGTCGCGTACTGTTCGCCGTCACGTAATCACGCTGCTTTTGCAGGGTGTCCTGTAAGACAGTGTTCCCTTCCAGGCTTTTACGCTGTTGGTCAATCTCGGCATTCAGCAAAGCCTGCTGTGCCTGCATTAACACTTTCTGGCTGGGACGTAAGGCGGCTTCGCCGACCTCTGTTCCATCCAGGCGGCTGCGAATTTGTTGCAATTGCTGCGAGGCGGTATACATCGCATTTTGCACGCGTTCAGGCTGCGTCTGTAACGAAACTAACTGGCTGTTATAAGAAGCCAGATCATTTTGTGCATTCTGCAAATCGTCCAGCGCCTGGGAGACACGTAACTCCAACTGGCGCAACGATAGCGTACTCAGAATTTTGCGGGTTTCTTCGTCGTTATCCACATCATTGAGCGCAGTTAGCGCTGCAGTCGCTTGACGCATTTTCTCTGGCGCTTCAGCAACTTTTTGCCGTAATTGCACCGTTTCGTCTTTTACGCGATCGATTTTCTCGAGGGTGGCTAACGTGTCAGTAATATCTTGCTGCACCAGCTTGTCCTGGGCAGAAAGATCTTTTTGTTTATTCAGTGAGTCAAGTTGTGCCTGCAGGTCTGCTTTCGTCGGTAGATCACCATTCGATGACGCCCGCGCAAACGCCGTGTTCTGGCATAACAAGACAAGAACAAAAGCAATAAATGCTGAAAAAACAAAATGCCGTGATCGTTTGTAATACTGGAACATAGTCATGATGAATGAGGGTTTCTGAACCTGAAGAACGACCTGAACGAGTCGGGTGGCTAGAATATCACGGTGTAGAGAGCCAGAATAGCAACAGCGAAAATGTCCAGGATAAATCCTGGAGTCTGATTCAGGATTTTTCGTTGGCGGCGGGAGTACGAAGAGTCGGGCAAAGAAGATACATTTCCAACAAGATGGCTACGTAATCGCGGGCTTCTTTTTTGAGATCAAAAGATTGCGGTGCAAACAGCCAGTTTTCCATCAGGCCGGAAATATAACCGCGCATAATTATCGCCGCACGGCGCGTCATTAAATTGGTTGGTAATAATTTTTTTTCAATACAATGTCTTAACGTTTGCTCTATACGTTCATAACTTTCCAGACAGAGATTTCGTTGTGCCTGTTGGACAACCGCCATTTCTCCGACAAACTCGCATTTGTGGAAAATAATCTCCATCAATAATCGACGCCGTTCTTCCGTCACCGTCGATTCAAGCACATGAATTAGTATTTCTCTTAAAACTGAGAGTGGATCGTCAGGGAATTTTGCCTGATACTCAAGCTCTAGTTCACCAATATTGGACTCTGACAGCTCCCAGATCTCACTGAACAAATCCGACTTGTCTTTAAAATGCCAGTAGATTGCACCGCGCGTAACGCCTGCCGCTTTTGCAATCTCTCCCAGTGAGGTGGATGATACCCCCTGCTGTGAGAAAAGACGTAGCGCCACATCGAGGATGTGTTGACGCGTTTCTTGCGCTTCTTGTTTGGTTTTTCGTGCCATATGTTAGTGAATTTACAGGCGTTAGATTTACATACATTTATGAATGTATGTACCATAGCACGACGATAATATAAACGCAGCAATGGGTTTATCGACTTTTGACCATTGACCAATTTGAAATCGGACACTCGAGGTTTACATATGAACAAAAACAGAGGGTTTACGCCTCTGGCGATCGTTCTGATGCTCTCAGGCAGCTTAGCGCTTACAGGATGTGACGACAAACAGGCCCAACAAGGTGGCCAGCAGATGCCCGCCGTTGGGGTAGTAACAGTCAAAACTGAACCTCTGCAGATCACAACCGAGCTTCCGGGCCGCACCAGTGCTTTCCGGATCGCAGAAGTTCGTCCTCAAGTTAGCGGGATTATCCTGAAGCGTAATTTCAAAGAGGGTAGCGACATCGAAGCAGGTGTCTCTCTTTATCAGATTGATCCTGCTACCTACCAGGCGGCGTACGACAGTGCAAAAGGCGATCTGGCGAAAGCGCAGGCGGCAGCCAATATCGCACAACTGACTGTTAATCGTTACCAGAAACTGCTGGGTACTCAGTACATCAGTAAGCAAGAGTACGATCAGGCTCTGGCTGATGCGCAACAGGCAAATGCGGCTGTCACTGCGGCAAAAGCGGCTGTTGAAACCGCGCGGATCAATCTGGCTTACACCAAAGTCACCTCTCCGATTACTGGCCGTATTGGTAAATCAAACGTGACGGAAGGTGCCCTGGTGCAAAACGGTCAGGCGACTGCGCTGGCAACCGTGCAGCAACTTGATCCTATCTATGTGGATGTTACCCAGTCCAGCAACGACTTCCTGCGTCTGAAACAGGAACTGGCAAACGGTACGCTGAAGCAAGAGAACGGCAAGGCCAAAGTCTCGCTGATCACCAGCGACGGCATTAAGTTCCCGCAGGACGGTACGCTGGAGTTCTCTGACGTGACTGTCGATCAGACCACCGGTTCTATCACTTTACGCGCTATCTTCCCGAACCCGGATCACACTCTGCTGCCGGGTATGTTCGTGCGCGCTCGTCTGGAAGAAGGGCTTAATCCTAACGCCATTTTAGTTCCGCAACAGGGTGTAACTCGTACACCACGCGGTGAGGCTACCGTTCTGGTGGTTGGCGCGGATGACAAAGTGGAAACCCGCCCAATCGTCGCAAGCCAGGCTATTGGCGATAAGTGGCTGGTGACAGAAGGTCTGAAAGCAGGCGACCGCGTAGTAATAAGTGGGCTGCAGAAAGTGCGTCCTGGTGTCCAGGTAAAAGCACAAGAAGTTACCGCTGATAATAACCAGCAAGCCGCAAGCGGTGCTCAGCCTGAACAGTCCAAGTCTTAACTTAAACAGGAGCCGTTAAGACATGCCTAATTTCTTTATCGATCGCCCGATTTTTGCGTGGGTGATCGCCATCATTATCATGTTGGCAGGGGGGCTGGCGATCCTCAAACTGCCGGTGGCGCAATATCCTACGATTGCACCACCGGCGGTCACGATCTCCGCTTCCTACCCCGGCGCTGATGCGAAAACAGTGCAGGACACGGTGACACAGGTTATCGAACAGAATATGAACGGTATCGATAACCTGATGTATATGTCCTCTAACAGTGACTCCACGGGTACTGTGCAGATCACCCTGACCTTTGAGTCTGGTACTGATGCGGATATCGCGCAGGTTCAGGTGCAGAACAAACTGCAACTGGCGATGCCGTTGCTGCCGCAAGAAGTACAGCAGCAAGGGGTGAGCGTTGAGAAATCTTCCAGCAGCTTCCTGATGGTTGTCGGTGTTATCAACACTGACGGCACCATGACGCAGGAAGATATCTCCGACTACGTAGCGGCAAATATGAAAGATGCCATTAGCCGTACGTCGGGCGTTGGTGACGTTCAGCTGTTCGGTTCACAGTACGCGATGCGTATCTGGATGAACCCGAATGAGTTGAACAAATACCAGCTAACGCCGGTTGATGTCATTACCGCTATCAAAGCACAGAACGCCCAGGTCGCAGCCGGTCAGCTCGGCGGTACACCGCCGGTGAAAGGCCAGCAGCTTAACGCCTCTATTATTGCTCAGACGCGTCTGACCTCTACTGAAGAGTTCGGCAAAATTCTGCTGAAAGTGAATCAGGATGGTTCCCGCGTGCTGCTGCGTGATGTGGCGAAGATTGAGCTGGGTGGTGAGAACTACGACATCATCGCGGAATTTAACGGACAACCGGCTTCTGGTCTGGGTATCAAGCTGGCAACCGGTGCGAACGCGCTGGAAACTGCTGCGGCAATCCGAGCTGAACTGGCGAAGATGGAGCCATTCTTCCCGTCAGGTCTGAAAATCGTTTATCCGTACGACACGACGCCGTTCGTGAAAATCTCTATTCACGAAGTGGTTAAAACCCTGGTCGAAGCGATCATCCTTGTGTTCCTGGTTATGTATCTGTTCCTGCAGAACTTCCGCGCGACGTTGATTCCGACCATTGCCGTACCGGTGGTATTGCTGGGGACCTTTGCCGTCCTTGCCGCCTTTGGCTTCTCGATAAACACGCTAACGATGTTCGGGATGGTGCTCGCCATCGGCCTGTTGGTTGATGACGCCATCGTTGTGGTAGAAAACGTTGAGCGTGTAATGGCGGAAGAAGGTTTACCGCCGAAAGAAGCCACACGTAAGTCGATGGGACAGATTCAGGGCGCACTGGTGGGTATCGCGATGGTGCTGTCGGCGGTATTTATCCCGATGGCCTTCTTCGGCGGCTCTACTGGTGCAATCTATCGTCAGTTCTCCATTACCATTGTTTCGGCAATGGCACTGTCAGTGCTGGTGGCGTTGATCCTGACTCCGGCACTTTGTGCCACTATGCTGAAACCTATCGCTAAAGGCGATCACGGCGAAGGCAAAAAAGGCTTCTTCGGCTGGTTTAACCGCATGTTCGAGAAGAGCACGCACCACTACACCGACAGCGTAGGCGGTATTCTGCGCAGCACGGGGCGTTATCTGGTGCTGTATCTGATCATTGTGGTCGGCATGGCTTATCTGTTTGTACGTCTGCCAAGTTCCTTCTTGCCAGATGAAGACCAGGGTGTATTTATGACCATGGTCCAACTGCCAGCGGGTGCGACGCAGGAACGTACGCAGAAAGTGCTCAATGAGGTGACGGATTACTATCTGACCAAAGAGAAGAACAACGTTGAGTCGGTATTCGCCGTTAACGGCTTCGGCTTTGCGGGACGTGGTCAGAACACCGGTATTGCGTTCGTTTCGTTGAAGGACTGGGCTGACCGTCCGGGTGATGAAAACAAAGTTGAAGCGATTACCACGCGTGCAACGCGCGCTTTCTCGCAGATTAAAGATGCGATGGTCTTCGCCTTTAACCTGCCTGCGATTGTGGAACTGGGTACGGCAACGGGCTTCGACTTTGAGCTGATTGACCAGGCGGGCCTCGGTCACGAAAAACTGACTCAAGCGCGTAACCAGCTGCTGGGCGAAGCGGCGAAACATCCTGATCTGTTGACCAGCGTGCGTCCAAACGGTCTGGAAGATACTCCGCAGTTCAAGATTGATATCGACCAGGAGAAAGCTCAGGCACTGGGTGTTTCTATTAACGATATTAACACTACCCTGGGCGCTGCATGGGGCGGCAGCTACGTGAACGACTTTATCGACCGCGGTCGTGTGAAAAAAGTTTACGTCATGTCAGAAGCAAAATACCGCATGCTGCCGGAAGATATCGGTAACTGGTATGTGCGTGCTGCTGATGGCCAGATGGTGCCGTTCTCGGCATTCTCATCTTCGCGTTGGGAGTACGGTTCGCCGCGTCTGGAACGTTACAACGGCCTGCCATCCATGGAGATCTTAGGCCAGGCGGCACCAGGTAAGAGTACCGGTGAAGCAATGGCGCTGATGGAACAACTGGCGAGCAAACTGCCTACCGGTGTTGGCTACGACTGGACGGGGATGTCCTATCAGGAACGTCTCTCCGGCAACCAGGCGCCGTCGCTGTATGCGATTTCGTTGATTGTCGTGTTCCTGTGTCTGGCGGCATTGTACGAGAGCTGGTCGATTCCGTTCTCCGTTATGCTGGTCGTGCCGCTGGGGGTTATCGGTGCGTTGCTGGCAGCCACCTTCCGCGGCCTGACCAACGACGTCTACTTCCAGGTGGGCCTGCTCACAACCATTGGGTTGTCGGCGAAGAACGCGATACTTATCGTCGAATTCGCCAAAGACTTGATGGATAAAGAAGGTAAAGGTCTGATTGAAGCAACTCTGGATGCGGTGCGGATGCGTTTACGTCCAATCCTGATGACTTCACTGGCATTTATCCTCGGTGTTATGCCGCTGGTTATCAGCACCGGTGCTGGTTCCGGCGCGCAGAACGCAGTAGGTACTGGTGTAATGGGCGGGATGGTGACCGCAACTGTACTGGCTATCTTCTTCGTTCCGGTGTTCTTCGTGGTGGTTCGCCGCCGCTTTAGCCGCAAAAATGAAGATATCGAACATAACCATACAGTCGATCATCATTGATTAACGTCGTAATCACTAAGGCCGCGCAAGCGGCCTTTTTTATACGCGTAATCTTAATGTTGAAATGTTTATAGTTAATGATTTCAAACGTAAGTTAGTTTTAACGCCGCATAAAATTCATAAAAAATACTTATTGTTAGTTAATTTATATTAAGTCGTACCGATGGATTTAATAACCCCCAGGCATCTAGAGGCTATTCTTAATTATTTGCGGCAATTCTTTATTTGTTCATGTCAATTACATCATAATCAGAGTAATCCTGGGTATTAGTGTGACAAATCGTCAGACCATTTTATCACTCTCAAACATCCTGATTACATTATGTTATGAATAGCATCAGACAAAGTGCTTTAGCCATTACGTCGTCAGCGCTGGAATGAGGAAGAGAGTCTTTTCCCTCCCCTCCTCCTAATTGTAATTTTTCGTAATAATACGATGAAAACCGCCAAAGAGTAGCTTATAGTTAATCTAACAAGTGAGAGGGCAGGCCAGGTCTGTAAGTTTTCCATCCCAAAAGGTGTCCGTTAGTTCAACCGCTAAGAAGGGGGACGCGTTATGGATGAATACTCACCAAAAAGACATGATGTCGCGCAGCTTAAATTTCTCTGCGAAACCTTGTATCATGACTGTCTTGCAAACCTTGAAGAAAGTAACCATGGTTGGGTTAACGACCCTACCTCGGCCATCAATCTGCAGCTTAATGAACTCATTGAACATATAGCAACCTTCGCACTTAATTACAAAATTAAGTATAATGAAGACAATAAGCTCATTGAGCAGATAGATGAATATCTGGACGACACCTTTATGTTGTTCAGTAGTTATGGTATTAATATGCAGGATCTCCAGAAATGGCGGAAGTCAGGTAACCGACTGTTCCGTTGTTTTGTGAATGCCACTAAAGAGAATCCTGCGAGTTTATCTTGTTAGAATTATTACAACCATGGGTAGAAGTATGTCCGATAAACCTTTAACGAAAACCGATTATTTGATGCGTCTGCGTCGTTGCCAGACAATTGACACGCTTGAGCGTGTTATCGAGAAAAATAAATACGAATTATCAGATAATGAACTGGCGGTATTTTACTCAGCCGCAGATCACCGCCTCGCAGAATTGACCATGAATAAACTGTACGACAAGATCCCCTCCTCTGTATGGAAATTTATTCGGTAATTAAATAGCAGACATTCGAAAATGTAACCGACTGTTTATTAACATTATTATATTATTCGCAATGAAAGCATACTGCATGTGACTTTCATCACATTCGGAAAACGGGAACGTTCTCTTAACTGACTATTCGCATTACCGTGTTGCCGCATTTTCAGCAACGGGAGGTCAGTAATGAGCACAGAAAAAGAAAAAATGATTGCTGGTGAGTTGTATCGCTCGGCAGATGAGGAGTTATCTCGCGATCGCCTGCGCGCTCGTCAGCTTATTCACCAATACAATCACTCCGCACCGGAAGAACAAACATTACGCCAGAAAATTCTCACCGATTTATTCGGTCAGGTAGCAGATGCTTATATTGAACCCTCTTTTCGCTGCGACTATGGCTATAACATTTTTTTGGGCAAAGGATTTTACGCCAACTTCGATTGCGTGATGCTCGATGTCTGCCCAATTCGTATCGGTGATAATTGCATGTTGGCACCAGGTGTTCACATTTATACCGCAACGCACCCTGTTGACCCAGTAGCCCGTAATAGTGGCGCTGAACTGGGGAAACCTGTGACTATCGGTAATAACGTCTGGATTGGCGGACGTGCTGTCATCAACCCTGGTGTAACCATTGGCGATAACGTCGTGGTGGCCTCTGGCGCCGTCGTCACAAAAGATGTTCCGGCTAACGTTGTCGTGGGCGGTAACCCGGCCACTGTCATTAAAAAACTGTAACCATGGTTGCAACTGTTATGCAAAATTGTGGTTAATCTGTTACTTTCATCATATGATTCCCACGTTAAAATAGGGTGTTCCCTGAAAAGTTGCAGATACCACAAAGGCAAAAGATGACTGAAATACAACGCCTGCTGACCGAAACAATTGATGCACTAAATGCACACGAAAAACGCGATAATAAACCTCGCTTTAGTATCAGTTTTATCCGTAAACATCCGGGGCTGTTTATCGGTATGTATGTCGCTTTTTTTGCCACTCTGGCGGTGATGTTACAGTCTGAAACGCTGGTTGGTTCAGTCTGGCTCCTGGTGGTATTGTTCATCCTGCTTAACGGTTTCTTCTTTTTTGACGTTTATCCGCGTTACCATTACGAAGATATCGACGTTCTTGATTTCCGGGTTTGCTACAACGGCGAATGGTACAATACACGCTTTGTTCCAACTGCATTGGTCGACGCTATTCTGAACTCGCCGCGTGTCGCGAACATCCACAAAGAACAGTTGCAGAAAATGATCGCTCGTAAAGGTGAGTTGTCCTTTTACGATATTTTCACTCTCGCCCGCACCGAAGCGACACCATAAGTTGTATCGCTCTCACCAGGCGTAAACATCCGCGCCTGGTGAATTGACAACAATCGTTGCCACAACTCATTTAACGAAACTCCCCCGCATCACTTATCTTTTGCATGCCCTTATTCGCTATCGGATATACTTTCCCTACACTGCGTAAATAAGGACATGCTGGTGAGAACACGACATCTGGTCAGCCTAATTTCAGGAGTACTGATCCTTTCCGTACTTCTACCAGTGGGCTTAAGCATCTGGCTGGCTCATCAACAGGTAGAAACGTCATTTGTTGAGGAGCTACATACTTACTCATCCCGCGTCGCTATTCGCGCCAACAAAGTGGCGTCGCAAGGGAAAGATGCCCTACAAAAACTGGAAAAATGGCAAGGCGCAGCCTGTAGCAAGGCTCATCTAATGGAAATGCGCCGGGTATCTTATAGTTATTGTTATATTCAGGAAGTGGTCTATGTCGATAACAACGTGCCTCAGTGCTCTTCTCTGGAACATGAAAGTCCGCCAGATACCTTCCCCGAGCCAGGTAAAATATCGAACGATGGTTATCGGGTATGGTTAACCTCGCACAACGATTTAGGTATTACCCGCTACATGGTTGCAATGGGAACTGCACATTACATAGTGATGATTGACCCCGCCTCATTTATAGATGTGATTCCTTATAGCTCGTGGCAAATTGATGCCGCGATTATTGGCAATGTGCATAACATTATCATTACCAGCAGTGACGAATTAGCCCAGGGAATTATTACCCAGCTGCAAAAAACACCGGGTGAACACATCGAAAAGAATGGAATCATTTACGATATCCTGCCTCTCCCCGAGATGAATATTTCCATAATCACCTGGGCTTCGACAAAAACGTTACAAAAAGGTTGGCATCGGCAGGTCTTTATCTGGTTGCCTGTCGGATTGTTAATTGGCCTACTGGCGGCAATGTTCGTCCTGCGGATTTTACGCCGTATCCAGTCACCGCATCATCGCCTGCAGGATGCTATCGAGAACCGCGATATTTGCGTGCACTATCAGCCTATTATCTCCTTATCGAATGGAAAGATTGTCGGAGCCGAAGCGCTGGCGCGCTGGCCGCAGACAGACGGTAGCTGGTTGTCACCGGATAGTTTTATCCCGCTGGCGCAACAAACGGGCCTGTCAGAATCTCTGACTCTGCTTATTATCAAAACGGTCTTTGAAGATATGGGCGACTGGCTGCGTCAGCATCCACAGCAACATATTTCGATCAATCTTGAATCCACTGTGCTCACCTCGGAAAAAATCCCGCAATTGCTGCGTGAAATGATCAATCACTACCAGGTCAATCCCAAACAGATCGCTCTTGAACTCACTGAACGCGAGTTTGCTGATCCAAAAATCAGCGCCCCGGTAATCTCCCGATATCGACAGGTTGGTCATGAAATTTATCTTGATGATTTTGGTACCGGTTATTCGAGCTTAAGTTATTTGCAGGATCTGGATGTCGATATTCTGAAGATCGATAAATCTTTTGTTGATGCGCTGGAATATAAAAATGTCACACCGCATATCATCGAAATGGCAAAAACACTGAAACTTAAAATGGTGGCGGAAGGGATCGAAACCAGCAAACAGGAAGAGTGGCTACGCCAGCATGGCGTGCATTACGGCCAGGGATGGTTGTACAGCAAAGCATTACCGAAAGAGGAGTTTATACGCTGGGCAGAACGCCATCTGTGAATTTTGGGGCTGGCGGCACGCCGCACAGCCCGTCACGCTACTCGTCAATGATTGACTCGAACCCACCGTAGATCATTCGTTTACCATCAAACGGCATGGACTCGCCGAACTCTTTCATCCGTGGGTCCGACATCATCTTCTGATTGGCAGCGTCGCGGACCTCTTTTGAAGGGTATTCAATCCAGCTAAAAACCACTTCCTCATTCTCTTCCGCTTTGACCGCCATACGAAAATCGGTCACTTTGCCATTCGGTACATCGCTGGCCCAGCATTCAACAATGCGCAGGGCGCCAAACTCTTTAAACAGCGGCGCGGCCTTTGCGGCCATTTCACGATAGGCATCCTTTTTGTCGGCAGGAACAGCAACCACAAAACCATCAACATACTTCATCAGACATACCTCCGAAGCGTACCGTGCAGCCAGAAAATTCTTGCGGCATCAGTCGTGGTTAAAGTTTAGCCACATTGAGATTTTTTGACGAAACGGTGGGAGGCAGAAATGGGTGGGGGCCCTGCCAGCTACATCCCGGCACACGCGTCATCTGCCTTGGCTGCTTCCTTCCGGACCTGACCTGGTAAACAAAGTAGCGTTGCGGGAGAACCAACAGAGCCCCCATTGAGAGCGTTGAGAACCAACGCGCAGGCGCATTATCACTGCTGCCCCTGCTAATTGCAACCCATTGCGTGCCGGATGCTGGTTTCTTGCGCAATGCGACTTCACTCGGACGTTTTTCCAGATTATGCTGAAAAATTACCTCAGGAAGAAAAGATGGAAAAAGAAGATTCATTTCCCCAACGCGTGTGGCAAATCGTAGCCGCTATTCCCGAAGGGTATGTCACTACTTACGGCGATGTCGCGAAACTGGCAGGATCGCCCCGTGCCGCACGCCAGGTGGGCGGTGTGTTAAAGCGCCTGCCCGAAGGTAGCACTTTGCCCTGGCATCGGGTGGTTAACCGCCACGGCACAATCTCATTAACTGGACCAGATTTACAGCGTCAGCGGCAGGCATTACTGGCAGAAGGCGTGATGGTATCGGGAAACGGACAAATCGACTTACAGCGTTATCGCTGGAACTACTAACCCTCTCCGGGCGGAGAGGGTTAACTTCGCTTAATATTGCGTAGGAGCTGGAACTGCCGAAGACGGATTCACCTGGGTTGGTGAAGTCGAAGGTACGGTAGCTGTTGCGCCACCACTGGCCTGAACCGGCACGGCGGTTTGCTGAACCGGCACCAATGTCAGGTCGGCTTTAGTTCCGCCCTGGTTGATCACCGGCTGAACGGTATCGGTAATAAACACCAATTTGTCATTTACGGTAATCGCCGCACTTAACAGAATACGCGCGTTCGGCTGAACATCTGCCGGGTTAAATGGCAGAACAAAGCTGAATGGCGACTGTTTACCTTCGGTACGCACCGCTTTTTGCGCCAGTACTTTAGACGGCGCATCGGCTAAAGACGCGTCAGAAAGTGTCACGGTCAGCACAGCATCAGGAGGCAGTGCGACTTTCTGACGGATCCAGACCGTACCGGAGACATTAGGTTGCTGTATAGCAGGTTGTTGTGTCGCCGCAATAGAGGTATTTGCAGCAGGTGCTGGCGTCTGGATATCCGCGCTTTTATCAGCGCAAGCCGCCAACGCAATCGCAACCGCTAAACCACTGGCCATGTGCATGAGTTTCATTCACTTCTCCTTATTATCAATGCACCAGCGGGCTAACTTTCCTCGCCGGAATAGTGGTTAACAAAATCGTAACGTCAATAAGTGTGGCACAAATCACGTATTTACGCCTGCATTTAGCCCGTAATTCAGACCATTGCACCCATCGGACCAGTGACAAAATTGCGTTATACTCAACTCACTTTGGCTTGCTGCGGCAGCTTTGTTACTGGAGAGTTAATATGAGTCAGGCCTTAAAAAATTTACTGACATTGTTGAATCTGGAAAAAATTGAGGAAGGACTCTTTCGCGGCCAGAGTGAAGATTTAGGTTTACGCCAGGTGTTTGGCGGCCAGGTCGTGGGTCAGGCCCTGTATGCCGCAAAGGAGACAGTACCCGAAGAGCGTCTGGTGCATTCATTCCACAGCTACTTTCTTCGCCCTGGTGATAGCAAGAAGCCGATTATTTATGATGTCGAAACACTGCGTGACGGCAACAGTTTCAGTGCTCGCCGTGTGGCAGCGATTCAGAACGGCAAACCCATTTTTTATATGACAGCGTCTTTCCAGGCGCCAGAAGTTGGATTCGAACACCAAAAAGAGATGCCTCCGGCCCCAGCGCCTGATGGTTTGCCTTCGGAAACTCAGATCGCCCAGTCGCTGGCGCACCTGCTGCCGCCAGTGCTGAAAGATAAATTCATCTGCGATCGTCCGCTGGAAGTGCGTCCGGTGGAATTTCATAACCCACTGAAAGGTCACGTCGCCGCGCCGCATCGTCAGGTGTGGATCCGCGCAAATGGTAGCGTGCTGGATGATCTGCGCGTTCATCAGTATCTGCTGGGGTACGCTTCTGATCTTAACTTCCTGCCGGTAGCTCTACAGCCGCACGGCATCGGTTTTCTCGAACCGGGGATTCAGATAGCCACCATTGACCATTCGATGTGGTTCCATCGACCATTTAAGTTAAACGAATGGCTGCTGTATAGCGTGGAGAGCACGTCAGCGTCCAGCGCCCGAGGATTTGTGCGCGGTGAGTTTTATACCCAGGACGGCGTACTGGTTGCCTCGACCGTTCAGGAAGGGGTAATGCGTAATCACAATTAAAAAAACAGCCGGAGGTGAAAACCGTCCGGCTGCCAGATAGTTGGTAACATGCTTTTGTTGATGCCGGATGCGGGGTAAACGCCTTATCCGGCCCACCAATTATTGTAAATTCAACAAATTGTGATTTTTAATGTAGGCCTGATAAGCGCAGCGCATCAGGCTAAATTGCATTTGATTGCTTGTTACGCGTTATAGGCATTTTCGCCGTGGCTGTTGACGTCCAGCCCTTCTCGCTCCTGTTCTTCCGGCACACGCAGGCCAACCGTCAGATCCGCCAGTTTGTAGCCGATAAATGCCACCACACCAGACCAGACGATCGTAATGGCGACGCTTTCCAGCTGTACCAGCAACTGATGCCCCATCGTCACACCTTCAGCGAAGCCCACGCCGCCCAGCGAGCTGGCGGCAAAAATCCCGGTCATGATACAGCCGACAATGCCACAAACGCCGTGCACACCGAAGACATCGCAAGGATCATCGACTCGCAACAGGCGTTTTAGCATGGTAACGCCCCACAAGCCCGCCAGACCAGCTACCACGCCGATAATCAACGCACCGCCAACCCCAATGTAGCCACAGGCTGGCGTCACGCCGACCAGACCGGCAATCGCGCCAGAACACGCCCCCAGCAGTGAAGGCTTACCACGCAGCGCCCATTCACCGAAGATCCAGCCAAGAATTGCCGCCGCCGTTGCCACCACAGTATTCACAAATGCCAGTGCCGCGATTTCATTCGCCGTACCCGCTGACCCGGCGTTAAATCCAAACCAACCGATATAGAGAATGGCAGTCCCGGTGAAGACCATCGGCAGGTTGTGCGGTTTAAACGCCTCTTTGCCAAAGCCCACGCGTTTACCTATCAGATACGCGCCCACCAGACCGGCGATTGCGGCGTTAATGTGCACCACCGTGCCACCCGCGAAATCCAGCGCACCATGAGAAGCCAGCAAGCCGCCGCCCCACACCATATGTGCAATTGGAATGTAGGAGAGCGTCAGCCACACCACCACGAAAATCAGCACAGCTGAAAAGCGGATCCGTTCCGCCAGCGCCCCGACTATCAAGCCTACGGTAATGCAGGCAAACGATCCTTGAAACGCCACGTGGATGTACTGATAAATGCTGCCCATGACTGCGGTCAGTTCAATATTTTTCAGCATCAACCAGTTAATGTTGCCGAAGAAGTTGTTGCCCTCACCAAACGCCAGCGAGTAACCGTAAACCACCCAGAGAATACAGACCAGTGCAAACGTCACGGTCACCTGCGTTAGCATCGACAGCACGTTTTTGCCGCGAATCAACCCGCCGTAAAACAGGGCAATCCCCGGAACAGTCATAAACAGTACCAGCGCAGTACAAATCATCATAAACGCATTGTCGGCTTTATCGGCTACCGCAGGTGCAGCCATTACCAGTCCCGGCAGCATCGCCAGTGAAGCAAGCCCAGTTTTTATCGTCGCTATCTTCATGTTTCGTTCCTGTTGCTGTGTGCCAGAGATTACAGCGCCGCTTCGTCGGCTTCGCCGGTGCGAATACGAATGACGCGTTGCAATTCAGCGACGAAGATTTTGCCATCGCCAATTTTTCCGGTGTAAGCCGCCTTACTGACGATATCGATCACTTCATCGAGTTGATCATCAGCAATCGCCACATCAATTTTTACTTTTGGCAGGAAGTTGACGCTGTATTCCGCGCCCCTGTACAGCTCAGCATGGCCCTTCTGACGCCCGAAACCTTTCACTTCGGTGACGGTCAGGCCCTGAATACCAATGGAAGATAACGCTTCACGAACGTCTTCCAGCTTGAATGGTTTGATTATCACGGTCACCAGCTTCATAGATCCCCTCCGGTCAGAATTCGGTAATGGTTCTGCTACACGAAGAAGGTATTGCAAGCGGTGTGCCAGAAATGAAAAACGAGAAAGAGAGCAGGAAGTTAAGAAGATTGAAAATAAAAACGCACTATGACAGTGCACAGTGCGTTACATTTTTGCACCACCGATGAAATTTTGCGCTAATCAGGCGCTCAGAGATTCATCTTCACGCACGCTGGCTGCCAGCTCTTCGCCCGCAAGTTGCAGTTGATACATCTGCCAGTAGCGCCCCTGGGCGGCCAGCAGTTGCTGGTGAGTGCCCTGTTCCACAGCCTGACCACGATGAAGCACCAGAATGGTATCAGCATCAACAATGGTCGATAAGCGGTGAGCAATCACCACCAGCGTAGTGTGTTCACGCACCGCCGCCAGAGCGTGCTGAATCGCCTGTTCAGTACCGGAGTCAATGCTGGCGGTTGCCTCATCAAGGATCAGGATTTGCGGCGTCTCCACCAGCACGCGTGCCAGTGCCAGCAGTTGCTTTTGCCCGACCGAGAGATTATTCCCCTGCTCGCCCAGCGGCGTATTAATACCGTCGCTCATGCTACGCGCGAGTTCCGCCAGTTGTACCGTTTCCAGCGCCTGCCAGACGCGCTCTTCGGAGATATCACGTCCCAGCGTCACGTTGGCGAGGAAGGTATCCGCCAGCACTACCGGATCTTGCTGCACCATCGCCACGCCCTGACGCAGCGCGCTATGACTGAGCGAACTTAACGGACGTCCATCAAGCCGAATCACACCTTCTGTTAGTGGGTAATAGCCCATCAGCAAACTTGCCAGGGTACTTTTGCCGCTACCGGTATGCCCCACCAACGCCACAAAGCTGCGCGAAGGAACGGCAAGATTAATATTTTTCAGCACCAGATTGTCATCGCGATAAGCAAACGACACGTTATCGACATCAATGGTGCCACTCTGTAACGGGCGATCATCATTGCCATATTGCTGGCGCGGTCCGTCCATCAGTTCAAACACACGCTCGCCAGCAACAACAGCCTGTTGCAGCATCGCCTGCTGCGTGGTCAGTTCGATTAAGGGTTCGTTAAGTCGCCCCAAATAGCTGATAAACGCATACAGCACACCCACTTCAATGGTGCCGCTGGCGGAGAAGCCAAACAGCATCAACAAGCCACAAAGAATGAGCGATGAAAACAGACTCAGCAGGGGACGCAGTAAAAAGCCGTCCAGCCGTAGCGTTTGCATTCGCGCCATATAGTGTGAACGGCTGGCTTCGCCCATACGTTCGCCAAATCGCGCCTGCTGGCGGAACTGCTGGATGACGCTCATGCCGTTAATAACTTCGTTAAAGCCGTCGTTGATATCAGCCAGATAGGCGCGTACACGGCGGACAATCGGCGTACTGTAACGCTGGTATATCACCATCACCACCAACACAACCGGGAATATCATTATCGCTACCAGCGCCATTCGCCAGTCGAGACTGAACATCGCTACCAGCATCGCCCCTACCAGGGCGGCACTACGCAAAACAGTTGCGACCACGGTAACGTAGAGATCGCGGATAACTTCAGTATCATTGGTAACGCGGGAAATCACCTGCCCGACCGGCTGAGTATCAAACTCACTCAACGGTTGGCGCAGTGCAGCATCCATCACATCGGTACGTAACTGTTGTACAACGCCTACTGCCGCCCGGTTAAACAACAGCGACTGCGCGTAATGTAGCCCGGCGGCAAACAGTTGCAGTACGACATATGCCGCCGCCAGCCCGACAACCATTTTCAGCGGCAGATTATTTTTCGCCACCATATTGTCGATAAAGTAACTGACGAGCAGCGGGCAGCTCACTTCTGCCGCCGCTGCCACCCACATCATCAACACTGCGATACCCAGCGGTTTACGCCATGGTGAACCGTAAGCTAGCAGGCGCTTCAGAGTCGGCCAGAGTTGGCTAAAACTACGCATCAACGGCCTCCTCGTGATTTTCCGGAGCATCGTTGAGCGCCGCTTCCAGTTGTTGATAGCGATACATATCGCGATACCAGCCGCTTTGTTGCGCCAGCACATCATGATCGCCGCGCTGGGCAATATGCCCATGCTGCATCACAATAATTTCACTCGCTTCGGTCAGGGCAGAAAGGCGATGGGCGCTGATAATCACCGTTCTCCCCTGCCCCCACTGGCGCAGGTTATGGAGAATCTGGTATTCCGTGCGACCATCTACCGCCGATAGAGCATCGTCAAGAATGAGGATTTCCGCATTCACCAGCAATGCCCTGGCAATGGAGATTCGCTGTTTTTGCCCACCGGAAAGCATCACGCCGCGTTCGCCCACTTCTGTGTCGTAACCTTGCGGCAGACGCAAAATATCGTCATGCACGCTGGCTAACCGCGCTACGTGTTCAATCTCTTGCTGGGTGGCATTTGGGCAACCCAGCGCGATGTTATTAGCAACCGTGTCAGAAAAAAGGAACGGTGTCTGGCTAACTACCGCCAGGCGGCTACGCCAGCTGTCGAGTTGCAACTGCGTCAAAGGAATATCATGAAAACGGATATCACCCTCGGTGACATCAAAATGACGTTGAATTAATGACAGCACAGTACTCTTGCCGGAGCCGGTCGGCCCGCAAATTCCCAGCATCTGACCCGGTTTCAGCGCAAAACTGACATTCTCGAGCGCAGGGTGATGAGTTTGAGGATACGTAAACTGACGAATATTCACATCCAGTTCACCACGACCTTCTGGCACCTTATCTTTACCATCAATAACGACTGGCGCTTCGGCCAGCATGCTACGAATTCGGCTATACGCCGCGCTGCCACGCTCCACAATGTTAAACATCCACGCCAGCGCCAGCATCGGCCAAATCATCAAACCAAGGTACATCATAAAACTGGTGAGCTGGCCCAACGTTAAGCTGCCCTGCACGACCATCCAACTACCACCGCCAATCGCCAGTAAATTCGCCATGCCAATCGCGATATAAATGGTCGGGTCGAAACGAGCATCAATGCGCGCTACTCGCATGTTTTTCTTACCGGTATCTTCGGCATCTGCGGCGAACAGCGCAGACTGGCGATCCTCCAGACCAAAGGATTTAATCATGCGAATACTGGTCAGACTCTCCTGGGTACGATCGTTAAGGCTGGAAAAGGCGGCTTGTGCCAGCTTAAAGCGTTCATGCAAGGCATCGCCGTTGCGTTTAATCATGATTGCCATCACTGGCATCGGCAACAGCGCTATTAAAGTTAACTGCCAGCTAATCTGCGTTGACATCATTATCAGCACTGCGCAACCCATCACCAGCGAATCTACCAGCGTTAGCACCCCTTCACCGGCGGCAAATACCACACGATCGACGTCATTTGTCGCACGGGCCATAAGGTCGCCCGTACGATGACGCAGATAAAACTCTGGATGCTGGCGGCTTAGCTGGCGGTAATAGTCTTCACGCAGTTCAACAGCCAGTTGATAAGACGCGCCGAACAGCAGTACGCGCCAGACGTAACGCAGGAGATAAACCACGACTGCAATCAACACCATGGTGGCGATCCACATCAGGATCTGCCCGGTAGTAAAGTGTTTTTCTGTCACGCCATCGACAACAATACCAACGACTTTTGGCGGGATCAGTTGCAGAATCGCAATAATGACAAGCAAGGCAACAGCCCCGAGATAGCGGCGCCATTCCCGGCGGAAATACCAGCTTAGTTGAGCAAATAATCGCACGCGTTATGTCCTGACCTGATCCTGGATAATTATTCGATAGGTAACGAGGTAGTGTACTTAATCTGTTCCATCGCGAAGCTGGAAGTGACGTCCGAAAGCCCCGGCACACTGTTAACCAGACGCTTATAAAACTCATCGTAGCGCTTCATATCAGCAACCTGGACCCGCATCAGATAATCGTATTCACCGGCCATGCGCCAGAAACCGAGAACTTCCGGCATTTCCGTGACGACCGTAACAAAGCGACAATACCATTCACTGCTGTGATGTTGCGTTTTAATCAGCACAAAAGCAGTCAGACCCAGGCCAATTTTTTCCGGATCCAGCAACGCGACTTTGCCGATAAGAATACCGTCATCTTCCAACCGTTTCAGACGCTTCCAGCAAGGCGTGGTTGTCAGATTAACGGCTTCTGCCAGTGCCTGCAAAGAAAGGGTGCAATCCTGCTGTAATAAGGCCAGCAGCTTACGGTCAATTTTATCTAACATAGCCAATCCACAGAGAATTATTTTCTCTTTTGATTCTATTTTAAAGGCCAAATAGCGACAATTTATTCCGTGCGATTTCACAGAGAATGCACAAAATGACAAATTCGGGGCAAAAAAAACCGGGCAGTTGCCCGGTGCTGGAAGGGATCTCGTTATTCGGGGGAATAAGGTAGATGTGGATTATCCAGCCAGTGCGTCAAAAAGTGAGAGACAGCCTGATTACGGCAGTGTCCAATCACCGGTAAATGAGGGAGTTCCGCACGCAATTGCGGCATCGCATTACCCATAATGAAGCCCTTACCGACGCTGCCTAACATTTCGCGATCATTCATCGCGTCACCAAAGGCCATACAGTCACGCAGCGAAAAACCTAAATGTTGGGTCAGCACCGTCAACGCAGCGCCTTTATTGCAGCCCACCGGCAGCACTTCCAGGCAATCAGTCGCGGAAAAACACAAATGTGCATGCTCACCTAAAGCTTCGTGTAGTTGGATCTGCAAGCGTGCAAGATCGTCGTGATCGCCACAGAAACAGATCTTGGTGACTCGATCGAGTGGCATTTTTTTGACATCGATTATCTGATAACGAAAACCGCTATAGACAAATGCCTGCAACAGCGCAGGGATCTCTTTCCCGGTAAACCAACCATCGTCATTGAAGATATGCATGCTGGCTCGGGTATCCCATTGCTGATACAACACCAGCTCCGCCACATCCGCAGGTAAATCATCACGATGTAAAAGTTCGCCTTCCAGAGAGTGCACACGCGTGCCGTTGCCGGTAATTAAATACGCATCCAGCGATAGCGCCCCGAGAATATGCTGCATCTCCAACACATGACGACCCGTAGCAAATGTAAGGGTAATATCGCGTTCACGCAGGCGCGCCAGAGTAGAGAGCGTTTTCTCACCTAAATGATGGTCAGGCATCAATAAAGTGCCGTCCATATCAAATGCTGCCAGACGAGCCATTTCTTTCTCCACTCTGTGACACGGTTAATGGTGATTGAGTATCACTTGATATATACGGAAGTAATAGTGAATAGATAAAAAATATTGTTCCGGGTTTATATGCGACTGCTTAATCGTCTTAACCAGTATCAACGTTTGTGGCAACCTTCCGCCGGAGCACCACAATCCGTTACCGTCAGCGAACTGGCGGAACGTTGCTTTTGCAGCGAACGCCATGTACGCACATTGTTACGTCAGGCGCAGGATGCGGGATGGCTGGAGTGGCAGGCACAATCCGGGCGCGGAAAACGCGGGCAACTGCGCTTTCTGGTGACGCCGGAATCCTTGCGCAATACGATGATGGAACAGGCGCTGGAAAGTGGAAAACAACAGGATGTGCTGGAACTCGCGCAGCTGGCGCCTGGCGAACTGCGTACCATGTTACAACCGTTTATGGGCGGGCAATGGCAAAACGATACCCCGACATTGCGTATTCCTTATTATCGCCCGCTCGAACCACTGCAACCGGGTTTTTTAGCCGGACGTGCCGAACAGCATCTCGCCGGGCAAATTTTTTCCGGCCTGAGCCGTTTCGACAATAACTCCCAACGCCCAATTGGCGATTTAGCGCATCACTGGGAAACGTCTGCTGACGGGTTACGCTGGGATTTTTATCTTCGCTCAACCCTACACTGGCATAACGGTGATGCAGTAAAAGCAACACAGCTACATCAACGCTTGCTGATGCTGCTACAGTTGCCTGCCCTGAGGCAGTTATTTATTAGCGTGCAGCGTATTGAAGTCACCCACCCGCAGTGTCTGACCTTCTTTTTAAATCGCCCCGATTACTGACTGGCACACCGACTGGCGAGCTATTGCTGCCATCTGGCGCATCCGCAATTACCACTGGTAGGAACCGGACCTTTCCGCTTAACACAATTCACACCGGAACTGGTGCGACTCGAAAGCCATGATTATTACCATTTACGTCATCCGCTACTAAAAGCGGTTGAGTACTGGATAACCCCGCCGCTTTTTGAAAAAGATTTGGGTACGAGTTGTCGGCATCCCGTCCAAATCACCATCGGCAAACCAGAGGAATTGCCACGGGTCAGTCAGGTCAGTAGCGGCATCAGTTTAGGTTTTTGCTATTTAACGTTGCGCAAAAGCCCCCGACTGACTCTCTGGCAGGCACGAAAAGTGATCACCATTATTCATCAATCCGGTTTACTACAAACGTTAGAAGTCGGAGAAAACCTGATCACCGCCAGTCATGCATTGCTGCCAGGCTGGACTATTCCGCAATGGCAAGTACCGGATGAGGTCAAACTACCGGAAACTTTGACGCTGGTTTATCACCTGCCGGTGGAACTTCATGCCATGGCAGAACAGCTACGAACGACGCTGGCAGCAGAAGGTTGCGAGCTAAAGATTATTTTTCATAACGCGAAAAACTGGGATGGAGCCACGCCACTGGAGCAAGCAGACCTCATGATGGGCGACAGATTAATTGGCGAAGCGCCGGAATATACCCTTGAACAGTGGCTGCGCTGCGATCCGCTGTGGTCACATGTTTTTACTGCCAGTACATACGCACATCTGCAATCGACACTGGATGCCGTGCAAATAATGCCTGATGAAGAAAACCGATTTAATGCCCTGAAAATGGTGTTTAGCCAGTTAATGGCTGACGCAACGCTGACACCACTGTTCAACTATCACTATCGCATTAGTGCGCCGCCAGGCGTGAACGGTGTGCGACTGACACCGCGCGGCTGGTTTGAATTTACCGAGGCCTGGCTACCCGCACCGTCGCAATGAAGAGCTGGCCCGGGTTAACCGCAGGCGTTACCATAACGTTTTATCGATTTAGCAGGATGATTTATGAAACGTGCTGTCGTTGTATTCAGTGGGGGCCAGGACTCTACAACCTGTCTGGTGCAGGCATTGCAACAATATGATGAAGTCCATTGCGTGACGTTTGATTACGGTCAGCGCCATCGCGCAGAGATCGACGTTGCGCGCGATCTGGCGCTGAAACTGGGCGCACGCGCGCATAAGGTGCTGGATGTCACCCTGCTTAACGAGCTGGCAGTCAGCAGTCTGACGCGTGACAGCATTCCAGTGCCAGATTATGAACCTGAAGCCGATGGCATCCCGAATACGTTTGTTCCAGGGCGTAATATTTTGTTCCTGACGCTCGCGGCGATTTACGCATATCAGGTGAAAGCCGAAGCGGTGATCACCGGCGTCTGCGAAACAGATTTCTCCGGCTACCCGGATTGCCGCGATGAGTTTGTGAAAGCACTAAACCATGCCGTCAGTTTGGGCATGGCGAAAGAGATTCGTTTTGAAACGCCGCTGATGTGGATTGATAAAGCGGAAACCTGGGCGCTGGCGGATTATTACGGCAAGCTGGATTTAGTGCGTAACGAAACACTGACCTGCTATAACGGCATTAAAGGCGACGGTTGCGGTCAATGTGCGGCGTGTAATCTGCGCAGTAATGGGTTGAATCATTATCTGTCCGATAAACCAGCGGTGATGGCGGCGATGAAGCAAAAGACCGGGTTGAAGTAATTATTCGGGATGTTGCCGGATGCGGCATGAGCATCCGGCACAACAAAACGTTTACTTAACCATCTGCTCCAACTTTTCGCGCAGCTCCCCTTCCAGAGCTAAAGCCTTCTGCGTTTTAAGATCAATACAAACAAACGTGATAAGCGCATCCGCCACCACCTGCCCTTCCGGCTCCAGAGTAATAACCTGGCTTAAGATGCCGCTTTTACCGTTTAATTGCTGTAACTGGCTCGTAATGGTTAACAGGTCGCTTAATACCGCCGGGCGGCGATAGTTGATATTGATATTCACCACCACGAAAGCGATGTTATGGGCGGTCATCCATTGAAAACTGTCGCTGTTTTCCAGTCCATCCCAGCGGGCTTCTTCGAGAAACTCAAGGTAGCGGGCGTTGTTTACGTGCTGGTAGACGTCGAGATGATATCCACGAACTTTGATTTGTGTTTGCATAGCGCAATAACCTTACGTTGTTGTTATAAGTACAGAGGCCATAACTGGTATGACCTCTTCAGTCTGGCAAAAAATTGCCACTATGCAAATTAATTACAGGGTTAATACCGCCAGATTACGTTCCACCAGCGAATTGCCCATCCCCGGCACCTGCTTTAGATCCTCCACCGTTTTAAACGGGCCATACTCTTCGCGATAACTGACAATCGCCTGCGCTTTCTTCAGGCCAACGCCATTCATCGCGCGGGCTAGCTCTTCCGCGCTGGCATTATTAATGCTGACTCTGGTGCCTTCTTCATCACTGGCTTTCGCCGGTACTGCCGCTTTGCTTTGTGCTGCAGGTGCTTCCGCTTTGGTTTCGACCGCCGCCGGTTTCGCTGCAGGAGCTGCCGCCAGCGCACAGTGAGACATTCCAGCACAGGCCAGGGACAGGGTAATGAGCAGTGCTTTGATTCCGTGTTTCATACTGTTTTCTCCTTGTTTGTTAACAGTGGAATCACCTTAACGGCAGTGAAAACAGTAAACAAATGGCAATGTTCAGAAATGGAAAAGGCCGCGAAAGCGACCTTTTCTTGTTACAGCTGCAAAGCATTTTTTTGCGAGGCGGCTTCAGGATTATTGCTGTTCCAGCGCATCGCCAATTTTGATTTTCGCCTCTTTGCGCAGGTTACTCATCAGAGCTTCAAAGACGATTTGTGCGTTGTTTTGGGTAATACCCTGCACCATCGCTTTTTTCTGCTCTTCCGGCATTGAACCTTGTTTCACTTCGTCCAGCGCCAGCAGAACGACATTGCCCTGCATATCGGTCGCCATACCGTAGCTCGGTTTGTCTTTCGCTGGCAGAGGCAGAGCAAATGCCGCCTGGCTAATCGGGTCACGGCCAGAACGGCTTAAGGTTTTCGGCTCACCAAATTTCACACCGGCAGCTTGCATAGCTTCCGCACCTTTGCCCGCTTTCAGATCAACCAGCAGTTTTTCAGCATCCACTTTCGCTTGCTGTTCAGCTTTGTTGTGCTGAACCATCGCTTTAACCTGTTCCTGAACATCTGCCAGCGGTTTAACCGCTTCCGGTTTATGCTCACTGATACGCAGAACGAATGCACGATCGCCGTCTACGGTGATGATGTCAGAGTTGATGCCCGGTGCGCCATTTTCACCAATCAGACCGCCGTTAAAGATAGCGTCCGCCACCGGTTTGAAGTTTAACTCTTCCGGCAGCTTATCTTTGCTGAACCAGCCAGTCTGAGTAGCTTTAACGCCCGCTGCCTGCTCTGCACCTGCCAGAGATTCAGTGTCGTTGCTTGCTGCATCGCTTATTTTCTGTTGCAAGGCGTAGTATGCATCCAGCGCTTTTTCGTGTTTCACTTTCGCTGCGATTTCGTCACGCACTTCGTCTAACGACTTCACTTTTGCTGGCTGAATGTCATCCAGACGGACGATCAGGAAACCTACCGAGGATTTGATCACACCAGAAAGCTGGCCTTTTTCTTTCAGACCGGCATTTTTCAGTTCGTCTGGGGTGGTGGAGTCTTCTAACCAACCCATATCACCGCCGTTACGGGCAGAGATAATATCAGCAGATTTTTCTTTTGCTAACGCGGCAAAATCACCGCCTTTGTTCAGCGCATCAAGTACAGCTTTCGCTTCATCTTCAGTTTTGGTCTGGATGATGCTGTAGCGCGTGCGCTGCGGCTGGGTGAATTGATCCTGATGCTGATCGTAGTAGCTCTGGATATCCGCATCGCTAACCGGTTGCTGCATTGTAGCGGCATCCAGCTTGATGTAGCTCACGCGGAACTGTTCCGGAGTCATGAAATTATTTTTGTTTTGCTCGTAGTAGCTGGCGATTTCTGGTTCGGTCACGGCTTGCTTAGCCGCCAGCGCATTAACGTCGATAGTCGCTTCACGCACTACACGTTGTTGAGCGACCAGTGCAGCCAGTTCGTCAGTTTCACCTTTCAGCATAAAATCGGTGCCAGCAACGCCATTAATCAGCTGTTGGGTGGTGAGCTGGTTACGCAGCGCCTGTGCGTACTGATCGGCACTCATTCCCATTCGGTTGAGGATATCGTTGTAGCGGCTGTTATCGAACTTGCCGTCAACCTGGAAAGCCGGGGTCGCGAAAATCGCCTGCTTGACCTGCTCATCGCTGATACCCAGTTTCAGTTCGCGAGCGTACTGATCCAGTAGAGCCTCGTCGATAAGACGATTCAGCACCTGTTGACGCAGGGTTTTCATATAGCCTTCGTTCGCCGCCAGCTCGGAGTATTGATCGCCCAGCTGTTGCTGCATGCGATTACGCTCGCTGTTGAAGGCGTTCTCGAACTGCCCACGGCTGATTTCCTGGTCATTCACTTTTGCGGCGTAGTTATTGCCTCCGCCAATCAGGTAACCACTCACGCCGGTCAATATGAACGACACGATAATGATACCGAAAATAATCTTGAGCACGAGACTGTTTGCAGCCGTGCGTAAGCTGTCCATCATGGTGTAACAACACTCCGCTGTAGATGACTGTATACCTCACGCAACTTATCGCTGCGCGCAAAGGCCTATTGTGACAAGAAACGGGGGCAATTGTCAGCCCACAATGCGCAGAAAGTCACGGAATACAAATAAAAAAGGCACATCAGTAGATGCGCCCTTGAACTTCGTCACATCCCCAATGGGGACAACACTTAGTTTACCGCGTCTTTCAGTGCTTTACCTGCACGGAAGCTCGGTACTTTAGCTGCAGCGATGGTGATCTCTTTACCGGTCTGCGGGTTGCGACCAGTACGGGCAGCACGCTCTTTAACGGCAAAAGTACCAAAACCTACCAGTGCTACATCATCCCCTTCTTTCAGGGATTCAGTTACGGAAGCAATAATAGCATCTAACGCACGGCCAGCCGCAGCTTTAGAGATATCAGCCCCTGCAGCAATCTTGTCAATCAATTGAGATTTATTCACTCTTCTCTTCCTCTTTATAATTTATCTCGCACTTGAATCCTTCAAGGTGCGAACGCGCAGCAGTTATATCAGGCCAGCCATCCCCTTACAACACCCCTTAATAAGGGCAAGCCTAATCCGCCCTCTAACTTAACGAGACAAAAAAAGGCTGGCAAGTCCGAATTTACCTGCCAGCCCTTTTTTTATTAGTGCATTTTGCGCGAGGTCACTATTTTGCGGTTACAACCTGCATGCCAGACGGTTCATTTTGCAACGCGAGAGTCAGAACTTCCTCAATACGTTTCACCGGATGAATGTCCAGATCGGCTATCACGTTGTCTGGAATCTCTTCCAGATCGCGTTTATTTTCGTACGGAATTAACACAGTTTTAATTCCACCACGATGCGCCGCCAGCAGTTTTTCTTTCAAACCGCCGATTGGTAACACTTGGCCACGCAAGGTTATCTCGCCCGTCATCGCCACATCGGCGCGAACCGGGTTACCGGTCAGGCAAGAAACCAGCGCAGTGCACATAGCAATACCAGCGCTCGGACCATCTTTCGGCGTCGCACCTTCCGGTACGTGCACGTGGATGTCGCGTTTTTCGTAAAAATCTGGATTGATCCCCAGTTTTTCCGCACGCGCACGAACCACCGTTAACGCCGCCTGAATGGACTCTTGCATCACTTCGCCCAGCGAACCGGTATAAGTGAGTTTACCTTTGCCTGGTACACACGCAGTTTCGATGGTCAGCAAGTCGCCGCCGACTTCTGTCCACGCCAGACCCGTTACCTGACCGACGCGGTTTTCGTTATCCGCGCGACCATAGTCGAAACGTTGTACGCCGAGGTAGTCATGCAGGTTATCGCCGTTAATTTCGATATGTTTTAATGACTTATCGAGAAGTAACTGCTTAACCGCTTTACGGCACAGTTTGGAGATTTCACGCTCCAGACCACGCACGCCTGCCTCACGGGTGTAGTAACGAATAATGCCGATAATGGCGCTATCGTCGACGGTCAGCTCACCTTTTTTCAGCGCATTACGTTCAATCTGCTTCGGCAGCAGGTGACGTTTGGCGATGTTCAGTTTTTCATCTTCGGTATAACCGGAGAGGCGAATCACTTCCATACGATCCAGCAGCGGTGCCGGAATGTTCATGGAGTTCGACGTCGCGACAAACATCACGTCACTCAGGTCGTAATCCACTTCCAGGTAATGGTCGCTGAACGCCACGTTCTGCTCTGGATCCAACACTTCAAGCAGTGCGGAGGCCGGATCGCCACGCATGTCAGAAGACATTTTGTCGATCTCATCGAGCAGGAACAGCGGGTTTTTCACGCCCACTTTCGCCATTTTCTGGATCAATTTACCCGGCATAGAACCGATGTAAGTACGGCGGTGACCGCGGATTTCCGCTTCATCACGCACGCCACCCAGTGCCATACGAACATATTTACGTCCTGTGGCTTTGGCGATGGACTGACCCAGGGACGTTTTACCTACCCCCGGCGGCCCTACCAGGCAGAGGATCGGCCCCTTGATTTTGTTTACACGGCTTTGAACCGCGAGGTACTCAAGGATACGATCTTTCACGCGCTCCAGACCATAATGATCGGTATCGAGGATTTCTTGCGCCTGACGCAGGTCTTTTTTGACCTTGCTACGCGCATTCCACGGCACCTGTACCATCCAGTCGATATAACCACGCACCACGGTTGCTTCTGCCGACATCGGAGACATCATTTTCAGCTTCTGCAGTTCTGCTTCCGCTTTTTCTTTTGCCTCTTTCGGCATTTTCGCCGCGTCGATTTTGCGCTTCAGGGCTTCGTTTTCGTCCGGTGCGTCGTCCATTTCGCCGAGTTCTTTCTGAATGGCTTTCATCTGCTCGTTCAGATAGTACTCACGCTGGGATTTCTCCATCTGTTTTTTCACGCGGTTACGAATACGTTTCTCAACCTGCAGCAGATCGATTTCCGATTCCATCATCGCCATCAGATATTCCAGACGCTCGTTAACGTCGGACATCTCAAGAACAGACTGTTTGTCAGCCAGTTTCAGCGGCATATGCGCGGCAATGGTATCTGCCAGACGCGCAGGATCGTCGATGCTGTTAAGCGACGTCAGCACTTCTGGTGGGATTTTCTTATTCAGCTTGATGTAGCCTTCGAACTGGCTGATTGCAGTACGCACCAGCACTTCCTGTTCCCGCTCCTCAATGGTCGGCGATTCCAGATACTCCGCCTTCGCAGAAAAGTGTTCGCCATTGTCAGAGAGCGCAGAAATACGCGCGCGCTGTAACCCCTCGACCAGCACTTTGACGGTGCCGTCAGGCAGCTTCAGCATCTGCAATATAGAGGCCACGGTCCCGACGGTGAAAAGATCGTTTACACCCGGCTCATCCGTTGAAGCTTCTTTCTGCGCGACCAGCATAATTTTTTTATCATGGTCCATCGCCGCTTCCAGACAACGGATAGATTTTTCCCGCCCGACAAATAAGGGGATGACCATGTGCGGATAAACCACCACATCGCGCAGCGGCAATACGGGGATTTCAATGCGTTCAGAACGCTCAGGATTCATAGAGCTCTCTCTTAGTTTAATTTCCGCCAGGTAATCAGATGACACGACTGTGCTTCACGCCATCTATTAACATGTACGTCAGTATATGGGGATGTTTCCCCCACATTCAACGTCGAGAATAGAGGAAAAATGAAAGGGGAGATAAAATCCCCCCTTTTTGGTTAACTGACTGTATGCGAATGGTTAATTATTCACCAGATGCCTGTTGCGCTTCCGGCTTACCATAAATCAGCAGCGGTTTGCTCTGACCATCAATTACCGATTCGTCGATAACCACTTTTTCGACATCTTCCATGGACGGCAGATCGTACATGGTATCGAGCAGTGCGGCTTCTACGATGGAACGCAGGCCACGGGCACCGGTTTTACGCGCCATCGCTTTCTTAGCGATAGCATCCAGCGCCTCGTCACGGAATTCCAGATCCACGCCTTCCAGATTAAACAGCGCCTGATACTGCTTGGTCAGAGCGTTTTTCGGCTCTTTAAGGATCTGAATCAAGGCTTCTTCGCTCAGTTCATTCAGCGTTGCTACAACTGGCAGACGACCGATGAACTCAGGGATCAGACCAAATTTGATCAGATCTTCCGGTTCTACCTGCGCCAGCAGTTCGCCTTCACTTGCTTTGTCGGACTTCGCTTTTACCGTCGCGCCAAAACCAATGCCGGAGCCGGTTTCTACACGATGGGAAATCACTTTATCCAGACCAGCAAACGCACCACCACAGATAAACAGTATCTTAGAGGTATCTACCTGCAAGAACTCCTGCTGCGGATGCTTACGCCCGCCCTGCGGTGGAACGGCAGCAACTGTACCTTCGATCAGTTTCAACAGTGCCTGCTGTACGCCTTCACCGGAAACGTCACGGGTAATAGACGGGTTGTCAGACTTGCGTGAAATCTTGTCAATTTCATCGATGTAGACAATCCCGCGCTGCGCTTTCTGTACGTCGTAGTCGCACTTCTGCAACAGCTTCTGAATGATGTTTTCAACGTCTTCGCCCACATAACCGGCTTCGGTCAGTGTAGTCGCATCGGCTATAGTGAACGGAACATCCAGCAGGCGTGCCAACGTTTCAGCCAGCAGCGTTTTACCGGAACCGGTCGGACCGATCAGCAGAATGTTACTTTTACCCAACTCGACGCCATTGCTGGTATCGCCATTGCGCAGACGTTTGTAGTGGTTGTATACCGCGACCGCCAGCACTTTTTTCGCCTGTTCCTGACCGATTACGTAATCGTCCAGATGGTTGCGAATTTCATGCGGCGTCGGTAGCGCACTGCGTTCACGATGCGGTGCAACTTCTTTAATCTCTTCGCGAATGATGTCGTTACATAAATCAACACATTCGTCGCAGATATACACGGATGGTCCGGCAATCAGCTTGCGCACTTCATGCTGGCTTTTGCCGCAAAAAGAGCAGTACAACAGTTTGCCTGAGCCATCTTTGCGTTTATCTGTCATGGGTCAAAACCTCTTCTTTGTTCTTTGTGCCGCACACGACGACGCAAATGCCATTCTCAAGCGCAAGTCGCTTATAGCGTTGTGCCGCCCTGGATAAGTATAGCGGCACAGTTGCGCCTCTGGCATCAATTACGATGGGTCAGAATCGAATCGACCAGACCGTATTCCACCGCTTCAGGGGCGGAAAGGAAGCGATCGCGCTCGGTATCTCGTTCAATCTGTTCTAATGATTGACCCGTATGGAGCGCCATAAGTTCATTCATGCGCCCTTTAACTTTCAAAATTTCACGGGCATGAATTTCGATATCGGTCGCCTGGCCCTGATAGCCGCCCAGCGGCTGGTGAATCATCACGCGCGAGTTCGGCAGGCAGAAACGTTTACCTTTTGCCCCTGCGGTCAGCAGGAATGCGCCCATCGAGGCCGCCTGGCCCATACAGATGGTGCTGACATCAGGCTTGATAAACTGCATGGTGTCATAGATAGACATCCCGGCAGTGATCACTCCGCCTGGGGAGTTAATGTACAGATAGATATCTTTTTCTGGGTTTTCCGCTTCCAGGAACAGCATCTGCGCCACAATCAGGTTAGCCATGTGGTCTTCAACCTGGCCAGTCAGAAAAATGACGCGTTCCTTAAGTAGACGAGAATAGATATCAAAAGAGCGCTCACCGCGTGAGGTCTGTTCAATGACCATCGGCACCAGCGCCATATGGGGTGCAAAGTTATCTCGTTCGCCGCTGTATGACATTTCCGTCTCCTGGATAAAATTGAAAAAACCTGCTGTACCGATTGTAACCTTATGGACGGATTATCAGCTAGTCCCTGTGTTATGGGTACGGCATCACCATATTTCAAGCATAACAATCTTTTGTTGTTACGCTAACACCGAAAGAGCGTTTTCGCACGGTTCCATGCAAAATTCATGACAAAAAAAAGCCCACCACCTGGCGGTGACGGGCCTTTGTGCGAATTTAGCGCGTTATGCTGCGTAAATTACGCCTGCTGGTTCATCAGCTCATTGAAAGTGGTTTCTTTTTCAGTCACTTTCGCTTTCGCCAGTACAGCTTCTACAGCCTGTTCTTCCAGAGCAACATTGCGCATGTTGTCCATCAGTTCTTTGTTTTTGCTGTAGAACTCGATAACTTCTTTCGGATCTTCGTACGCAGAAGCCATCTCTTCGATCAGACCTTTCACACGCTCTTCGTCAGCTTTCAGCTCGTTGGTGCGGATAACTTCGCCCAGCAGCAGGCCAATAACTACGCGGCGTTTAGCCTGTTCTTCGAACAGTTCACGCGGCAGTTCCAGCGCTTGTTTCTCGTTGCCACCGAAACGCTGTGCAGCCTGACGACGCAGAACGTCGATTTCGCTGTCGATCAGCGCAGCCGGTACGTCGATGTCGTTAGCTTTTACCAGACCTTCGATCGCCTGAGACTTAACGCGGTTACGGATGGCGCTCTTCAGCTCGCGCTCCATGTTTTTACGCACTTCAGCGCGCAGACCTTCTACAGAACCATCTTCAACGCCGAAACGTTTGATGAATTCTGCAGTCAGTTCCGGCAGTTCACGCTCTTCAACTTTCTTCAGGTTGATAGCGAATTTCGCTGCTTTACCCTTCAGGTTTTCTGCGTGGTATTCTTCCGGGAAGGTCACGTCGATGGTGAACTCTTCGCCAGCTTTGTGGCCTTTGATACCGTCTTCAAAGCCCGGGATCATGCGACCCTGGCCCATCGCCAGTACGAAATCAGACGCTTTACCGCCTTCGAACTCTTCGCCGTCAACTGAACCGGTGAAGTCGATGGTTACGCGGTCTTCTGCTTCAACAGCGCCGTCTTTTTCTTTCCAGGTAGCCTGCTGTTTACGCAGAGTATCCAGCATGCCGTCAACGTCAGCGTCGGTCACTTCCACGATCGGTTTTTCAACTTCGATCGCTTCCAGGCCCTGCAGTTCAACTTCCGGATACACTTCAAACTCTACAGAGTAGGTGAAGTCTTCACCCAGCTTGTATTCGCCCGGAACATAGGTCGGTGCGCCAGCCGGATTGATTTTTTCTTTAATGATGGCGTCAATGAAGTTACGGCTCATCAGGTCGCCCAGAACGTCCTGGCGTACAGACGCGCCATAACGCTGAGCAACGATATTCATTGGCACTTTGCCTTTACGGAAGCCGTCAATACGTACTTTTTTCGCAACGTTGACCAGCTCGCTTTTAACAGCGGTTTCGATGCTGTCAGCAGCGATAGTAATCGTTACACGGCGGCCAAGGCCTTGAGTGGTTTCAACTGAAACTTGCATCTTGTTACCTCAAAAAATCACAGTGCTCGGTCAACTCTTACCCCGCAAGCACAGGTTGTTGGCTTCGCGGTACCGGGATGTTCTTATAATCAATCACATTCCCTGTTACCAGAATCATCCCGAAAGCATTCAAATAGGACGCGGCATTATAGCGGCATCACTTTTATGAGTCGAGAACGGTTATTGCGCGCTACCGCGTATTTTTTCACAATTCCCGGGGAATTTTCGTCTGAATGCTGGGCAAAAAGCACAAAATCCAGACAAAACAAAACGGCCCGCAGGCCGTTTTTCATAAAATCTTTAGCAACATACTGGAAAAGCGCTGACGGTTGCAAATGCGTTTTTACGCGATGCTTCCTGCTCCACGACAGGGAGGAGAGGCAAAAATGGTATCCTGCAACCCTTCCCATTCCTTAATAGTGTAAGTATGCAGAGCCAGCGCATGAACGGTAGTAGAGAGTTCCTCCGCTAAAGTACTGTAAATCATTCGATGACGATTCAGAAAACGTTCACCCGTAAAACGATCGCTGACCAGCACAACTTTAAAATGGCTTTCAGAGCCGGCTGGGACATTGTGACGATAGCTTTCATCCACAACTTCGAGGAATACGGGTTGGAACGCCGTCCTTAATTTTTCTTCTATCCGCTCACGTATCATCATGAAATATCTCCTCCGACAACGCTGAGATGTCACCCATCCCTTTAAATACTAGCCGCTTTTACCGTTACCATTACAGCTTAGCAACAAATATTTAGCTTTCGTCCCAGTTTTTCAGTCAACCGTATGAAGTTTACTGATTTAAAGATTAATTCGCAGGCTGCGCACGAGTGATTCTTTTACTCACGGTGATTATTTCGTCAACACGATGAATTTACATGCCTTACCCACTTCCCCTCGTCGTTGGCAATGTTATGATGGCGAGAATTTTTTACCAAACACGCTTACCAGTCTCTGAGAGCCAGAACATGTTCAAAAAAATCCTCTTCCCATTAGTTGCTCTGTTTATGCTTGCAGGATGCGCAACACCACCAACGACGATTGACGTTTCCCCAACGATGACGCTGCCGCAGCAGGATCCAAGCCTGATGGGCGTCACCGTTAGCATTAATGGTGCCGATCAACGTACCGATCAGGCGCTGGCGAAAGTGACCCGCGATAATCAGATTGTCACCCTGACCGCCTCTCGCGATTTGCGTTTCCTGCTGCAAGAAGTGCTGGAAAAACAAATGACCGCGCGTGGTTACATGGTCGGCCCAAATGGTCCGGTTAATCTGCAAATCATCGTTAGCCAACTGTATGCTGACGTGTCCCAGGGTAACGTGCGTTACAATATCGCCACTAAAGCAGATATCGCCATCATCGCCACCGCGCAGAATGGCAACAAGATGACCAAAAACTATCGTGCCAGCTACAACGTTGAAGGCGCTTTTCAGGCTTCCAACAAAAATATCGCCGATGCGGTTAACAGTGTGCTGACCGACACCATTGCTGACATGTCTCAGGACACCAGCATTCACGAATTCATCAAGCAGAACGCGCGTTAATTTCTGCCCTCTGGCCCGGTGCAAGCCGGGCCTGTAGACGCCCATGTCCAGTCAATATTTACGTATTTTCCAACAGCCGCGTTCAGCCATTTTGCTGATCCTGGGTTTTGCTTCCGGGCTACCGCTCGCCCTGACATCCGGCACGTTACAGGCGTGGATGACCGTTGAGAATATCGATCTTAAAACCATCGGTTTCTTCTCTCTGGTAGGCCAGGCTTATGTATTTAAATTTCTCTGGTCCCCGCTGATGGACCGCTACACCCCACCGTTCCTCGGACGTCGGCGCGGTTGGCTGCTCGCGACACAAACTCTATTGTTACTGTCCATTGCGGCGATGGGTTTTCTCGAACCTGGCACCCAATTACGCTGGATGGCAGCTCTGGCGGTGGTGATCGCTTTTTGCTCCGCCTCCCAGGATATCGTCTTTGATGCCTGGAAAACGGATGTGCTGCCAGCGGAAGAACGCGGCGCAGGTGCGGCAATCAGCGTGCTGGGGTATCGCCTGGGGATGCTGGTATCCGGCGGCCTGGCTTTATGGCTGGCAGATAAATGGCTGGGCTGGCAAGGCATGTACTGGTTGATGGCAGCGCTGTTGATCCCCTGTATTATCGCGACACTGCTTGCACCAGAACCAACCGACACCATTCCTGTACCCAAAACGCTGGAACGGGCCGTTGTAGCACCATTGCGTGATTTCTTTGGCCGCAATAACGCATGGCTGATTCTGCTTTTAATCGTACTGTACAAACTGGGCGATGCTTTCGCCATGAGCCTGACAACCACGTTTTTGATTCGCGGCGTCGGATTTGATGCCGGCGAAGTGGGTGTAGTTAACAAAACGCTCGGTCTACTGGCGACCATCATCGGCGCATTGTTCGGCGGAATTTTGATGCAGCGCCTGTCATTGTTCCGTGCGCTCATGATTTTCGGCCTTTTACAAGGAGCGTCCAACGCCGGTTACTGGCTACTTTCCGTGACTGATAAGCATCTCTACAGCATGGGCGCGGCTGTCTTTTTCGAAAATCTGTGTGGCGGGATGGGAACATCAGCATTTGTGGCGCTATTAATGACCCTGTGTAATAAGTCATTTTCCGCTACCCAGTTCGCCCTGCTCTCGGCGCTTTCTGCTGTAGGACGGGTTTATGTAGGGCCAGTAGCAGGTTGGTTTGTTGAAGCTCACGGCTGGCCGACGTTCTATCTGTTCTCTGTTGCCGCCGCCGTACCTGGACTTATTTTGCTGCTGGTTTGCCGTCGCACGCTGGAGTACACATGGGTCAATAACGACTTTATCCCTCGTACCGGGTATCCGGCAGGTTATGCCTTTGCCATGTCGACGCTGGCAACGGGCGTCAGCCTGTTAGCCGTGTGGTTACTGCTATTGACGATGGACGCGCTGGATTTGACCCACTTCTCTTTCCTGCCTGCTCTGCTGGAAGTCGGCGTTTTAGTCGCCCTGGGCGGAGTCGTGTTTGGTGGTTTGCTGGATTATCTGGCACTACGAAAAACACATCTGACGTAATCTGTGAATATTATTTAGCTGTAGTAATCACCAGGCGTAATTATTACGGCTAAATAAACATCAGCATCGCTTAATAATATTTGTTCTTTTGTGCGGCTTAGATTTCTAAAATTATTGACGGCATTTATAGATTCTATTTTTCTTACACGATTCAGCTAATGACACTTTATTTCCCCTCACCTGAGTTGTCACTTCAATGATAATTGTTTGTTAAATAATTGTTTTATTTTGAGATTGGTTATACCAATTGCCCTGCCACCCCCCTTCCGCGCGCCCCTTTCGTTATAACGCCCTTTTGCAACAGCTTCTTAAAACCAACTTGATATGTTTTGCAACATATGTGACCTAGCAACCAAATCCAAGTAACAGGAATTTAATCATGTTTACAGTAATGTAACCTTCCCGTAAAATGCCCACACACTTTAAACGCCACCAGATCCCGTGGAATTGAGGTCGTTAAATGAGACTCAGGAAATACAATAAAAGTTTGGGATGGTTGTCATTATTTGCAGGCACTGTATTGCTCAGTGGTTGTAATTCTGCGCTGTTAGATCCCAAAGGACAGATTGGTCTGGAGCAACGTTCACTGATACTGACGGCATTTGGCCTGATGTTGATTGTCGTTATTCCCGCAATCTTGATGGCTGTTGGTTTCGCCTGGAAGTACCGTGCGAGCAATAAAGATGCTAAGTACAGCCCGAACTGGTCACACTCCAATAAAGTGGAAGCTGTGGTCTGGACGGTACCTATCTTAATCATCATCTTCCTTGCGGTACTGACCTGGAAAACTACTCACGCTCTTGAGCCTAGCAAGCCGCTGGCACATGACGAGAAGCCCATTACCATCGAAGTGGTTTCCATGGACTGGAAATGGTTCTTCATCTACCCGGAACAGGGAATTGCTACCGTGAATGAAATCGCTTTCCCGGCGAACACTCCGGTGTACTTCAAAGTGACCTCCAACTCCGTGATGAACTCCTTCTTCATTCCGCGTCTGGGTAGCCAGATTTATGCCATGGCCGGTATGCAGACTCGCCTGCATCTGATCGCCAACGAACCCGGTACTTATGACGGTATCTCCGCCAGCTACAGCGGTCCGGGCTTCTCAGGCATGAAGTTCAAAGCTATCGCAACGCCGGATCGCGCCGAATTCGACCAGTGGGTCGCAAAAGCGAAACAGTCACCGAACAGCATGTCTGACATGGCAGCGTTCGAAAAACTGGCCGCGCCTAGCGAATACAACCAGGTGGAATATTTCTCCAACGTGAAACCAGACTTGTTTGCCGATGTGATTAATAAGTTTATGGCTCACGGTAAGAGCATGGACATGACCCAGCCAGAAGGTGAGCACAGCGCACACGAAGGTATGGAAGGCATGGACATGAGCCACGCGGAATCCGCCCATTAAAGGGGTTGAGGAAGAATAAAGATGTTCGGAAAATTATCACTTGATGCAGTCCCGTACCATGAACCTATCGTCATGGTTACGATCGCTGGCATTATTTTGGGAGGTCTGGCGCTCGTTGGCCTGATCACTTACTTCGGTAAGTGGACCTACCTGTGGAAAGAGTGGCTGACCTCCGTCGACCATAAACGCCTCGGTATCATGTATATCATCGTGGCGATTGTGATGTTGCTGCGTGGTTTTACTGACGCCATTATGATGCGTAGCCAACAGGCCCTTGCCTCGGCGGGTGAAGCGGGCTTCCTGCCACCTCACCACTACGATCAGATCTTCACCGCGCACGGCGTGATTATGATCTTCTTCGTGGCGATGCCTTTCGTTATCGGTCTGATGAACCTGGTGGTTCCGCTGCAGATCGGCGCGCGTGACGTTGCGTTCCCGTTCCTCAACAACTTAAGCTTCTGGTTTACCGTTGTTGGTGTGATTCTGGTTAACGTTTCTCTCGGCGTGGGCGAATTTGCGCAGACCGGCTGGCTGGCCTATCCACCACTATCGGGAATAGAGTACAGTCCGGGAGTCGGTGTCGATTACTGGATATGGAGTCTCCAGCTATCCGGTATAGGTACGACGCTAACCGGTATCAACTTCTTCGTTACCATTCTGAAGATGCGTGCACCGGGCATGACCATGTTTAAGATGCCGGTATTTACCTGGGCATCACTGTGCGCAAACATTCTGATTATTGCTTCCTTCCCAATTCTGACGGTTACCGTCGCGTTGTTGACCCTGGATCGCTATCTGGGCACCCATTTCTTTACCAACGATATGGGTGGCAACATGATGATGTACATCAACCTGATTTGGGCCTGGGGCCACCCGGAAGTTTACATCCTGATCCTGCCTGTATTCGGTGTGTTCTCCGAAATTGCGGCAACCTTCTCGCGTAAACGCCTGTTTGGTTATACCTCGCTGGTATGGGCAACCGTCTGTATCACCGTGCTGTCGTTCATCGTCTGGCTGCACCACTTCTTTACGATGGGTGCGGGCGCGAACGTAAACGCCTTCTTTGGTATCACCACCATGATTATCGCCATCCCGACCGGGGTGAAGATCTTCAACTGGCTGTTCACCATGTATCAGGGCCGCATCGTGTTCCATTCTGCGATGCTGTGGACCATCGGCTTTATCGTCACCTTCTCGGTGGGCGGTATGACGGGTGTGCTGCTGGCAGTACCGGGCGCGGACTTCGTTCTGCATAACAGCCTGTTCCTGATTGCGCACTTCCATAACGTTATCATCGGCGGCGTGGTCTTTGGCTGCTTCGCAGGGATGACCTACTGGTGGCCTAAAGCGTTCGGTTTCAAACTGAACGAAACCTGGGGTAAACGCGCGTTCTGGTTCTGGATCATCGGCTTCTTCGTTGCCTTTATGCCGCTGTATGCGCTGGGCTTCATGGGTATGACTCGTCGTTTAAGCCAGCAGATTGACCCGCAGTTCCACACCATGCTGATGATTGCAGCCAGCGGTGCGGTACTGATTGCGCTGGGTATTCTCTGCCTCGTGATTCAGATGTACGTTTCTATTCGCGACCGCGACCAGAACCGTGACCTGACTGGCGACCCGTGGGGTGGCCGTACGCTGGAGTGGGCAACCTCTTCCCCGCCTCCGTTCTATAACTTTGCCATTGTGCCGCACGTTCACGAGCGTGATGCATTCTGGGAAATGAAAGAGAAAGGCGAAGCGTACAAAAAGCCTGACCACTATGAAGAAATTCATATGCCGAAAAACAGCGGCGCCGGTATCGTCATTGCGGCTTTCTCCACCATCTTCGGTTTCGCCATGATCTGGCATATCTGGTGGCTGGCGATTGTTGGCTTCGCAGGCATGATCATCACCTGGATCGTGAAAAGCTTCGACGAGGACGTGGATTACTACGTGCCGGTGGCAGAAATCGAAAAACTGGAAAACCAGCATTTCGATGAGATTACTAAGGCAGGGCTGAAAAATGGCAACTGATACTTTGACGTACGCGACTGCCCACGCGCACGAACACGGGCACCACGATGCAGGCGGAACCAAAATCTTCGGATTTTGGATCTACCTGATGAGCGACTGCATTCTGTTCTCTATCTTGTTTGCTACCTATGCCGTTCTGGTGAACGGCACCGCAGGCGGCCCGACAGGTAAGGACATTTTCGAACTGCCGTTCGTTCTGGTTGAAACTTTCTTGCTGTTGTTCAGCTCCATCACCTACGGCATGGCGGCTATCGCCATGTACAAAAACAACAAAAGCCAGGTTATCTCCTGGCTGGCGTTGACCTGGTTGTTTGGTGCCGGATTTATCGGGATGGAACTCTATGAATTCCATCACCTGATTGTTAACGGCATGGGCCCGGATCGCAGCGGCTTCCTGTCAGCGTTCTTTGCGCTGGTTGGTACCCACGGTCTGCACGTCACTTCCGGTCTTATCTGGATGGCGGTGCTGATGGTGCAAATCGCCCGTCGCGGCCTGACCAGCACTAACCGTACCCGCATCATGTGCCTGAGCTTGTTCTGGCACTTCCTGGATGTGGTTTGGATCTGTGTGTTCACTGTTGTTTATCTGATGGGGGCGATGTAATGAGTCATTCTAACGAACATAGCGGCGCATCCCATGGCAGCGTAAAAACCTACATGACAGGTTTTATCCTGTCGGTAATCCTGACGGTGATTCCGTTCTGGATGGTAATGACAGGGGCTGCCTCTCCGGCCGTAATTCTGGGAACAATCCTAGCAATGGCAGTGGTACAGGTTCTGGTGCATCTGGTGTGCTTCCTGCACATGAATACCAAATCAGATGAAGGCTGGAACATGACGGCGTTTGTCTTCACCGTGCTAATCATCGCTATCCTGGTTGTAGGCTCCATCTGGATTATGTGGAACCTCAACTACAACATGATGATGCACTAAGAGCGGCGGTTATGATGTTTAAGCAATACCTGCAAGTAACGAAACCAGGCATCATCTTTGGCAACCTGATCTCGGTGATTGGGGGATTCCTGTTGGCCTCAAAGGGCAGCATTGATTATCCCCTGTTTATCTACACGCTGGTTGGGGTGTCACTGGTTGTGGCGTCGGGTTGTGTGTTTAACAACTACATCGACAGGGATATCGACAGAAAGATGGAAAGGACGAAGAATCGGGTGCTGGTTAAAGGCCTGATCTCTCCTGCTGTCTCGCTGGTGTACGCCACCTTGCTGGGTATTGCTGGCTTTATGCTGCTGTGGTTTGGCGCGAATCCGCTGGCCTGCTGGCTGGGGGTGATGGGCTTCGTGGTTTATGTCGGCGTTTATAGCCTGTACATGAAACGCCACTCGGTCTACGGCACATTGATTGGTTCGCTCTCCGGCGCTGCGCCACCGGTGATCGGCTACTGTGCGGTAACCGGCGAGTTCGATAGCGGCGCAGCGATCCTGCTGGCTATCTTCAGCCTGTGGCAGATGCCTCACTCCTATGCCATCGCCATTTTCCGCTTTAAGGATTATCAGGCGGCGAACATTCCGGTACTGCCGGTGGTAAAAGGCATTTCGGTAGCGAAGAATCACATCACGCTGTATATCATCGCCTTTGCCGTTGCCACGCTGATGCTCTCTCTTGGCGGTTACGCTGGGTATAAATATCTGGTGGTCGCCGCAGCGGTTAGCGTCTGGTGGTTAGGCATGGCCCTACGCGGTTATAAAGTCGCTGATGACAGAATCTGGGCGCGTAAGCTGTTCGGCTTCTCTATCATCGCCATCACCGCCCTCTCGGTAATGATGTCCGTTGATTTTATGGTGCCGGACTCGCATACGCTGCTGGCGTCTGTTTGGTAAATCTTATCGTCATCAAAAAACCCGCTTACTCTGGCGGGTTTTTTATTGCCCCCACTTTTAGCAGATCCACTTCTTTACCCTTTATCGTTGCCGTTGCGGCAATAATGCGAGTCTTCACCTGTGAACACATTTTCGACTCAAAATCGGATCTATAAAGAAGGAGCAATGAATTGCTGCTAAACGAACCGATTATGTAATCAGTAAAGTTAATATTCAGCCGGTTTAAGCCGAAAGGCTTGAAACCAACCGTTTGGATAATTTCTTTACCAGACGGACTCTTAATGTTGTACGTAACACGAAGATTGGCCACTTCGCCTAATTTATTGGTTTCGGCAAAGAGGCTGTCCATACAGGAAAAGCTCTCATCTAAAAAATTATCCCGCATTCCAGAATGGGTAATTGTGATGGCTGGCAACATATCATCAACCGTTTTTCTGTCAATCATGTCTTTTCGACAGGCGGCAAGAAAGTTCTGCGGGCCACCATAAATGTGGACACCCTTATCAAGATATTCCTTCGCTTTCTTACAATCTACCTCAACATACTGACCATTGGCGTACATCATACCCAATCTGGACCATGCTAAATTTATACCGTGTTGCGCGGCCTGATTAAATAACACATACGCTTTGGCATAATCCACCCGCACCTGCTCACCGTCGTAGTAGATATCCCCCAGCGCTAACGGAGCTTCTCTGTCACCTTGTTTAGCGGCTAACTCGAACCATTTAATGGCTTCCTGAACGTTGGGTTTCGTATCGTAGCGGGGCTGATGATATTCCCAGCCTAACAGGCTTTGCGCGTCGACATCCCCCGACTCAGCCATTTTATGTAGTGTACTTATAACATCGGGGGCTGGCTTTTTACTGTATATGCTGTCATACAATTCATGCGCTTTCTCGCTTGCCACCACGCCTGGTGGAACTATCAACATTAAAGAAAATAATATTCTTTTAGGCAACATAAAATATCCCTTATTTATCTTGCACCTGAATATGCTCTTCTTTTAACAAGTCGCGTTGTTTCCCATTCAGTATCGTCGTCGCAGATTTAACAGAATAAGTTAAATCATGAAAATCGCATAAATTACGATTATAAACTGGGATATCTATATAGGTCTGTCTTATATGAGTGGAGTTATTGTACATATCCACGCCAAGTGTATTTAGACTAAAAGGTGGTACGACAATGGTATATTCTTCACTGATACCTTCACTTCCCTTTAGCTCAAGCGTCAACTGCAAATTAGTTATACCACTGATTTTATCAGCATTAATTTTAATACTGACATCGCATATTTTTGGTTTTTCATTTGCGTTAAAACCATAGGTCCCGTAATGTTTTAACGTGAGATAAGGTAAAATATCACCCTGTGTTTCTCGGATTTTCTGATCTTGATTACAACGGTTTAAATATTCATCCTTACTGAATTTCAATGAATATTTCCCCGCACCTTTTTCGTAATAATCCCAGGCCTTATCACAATCAAGCCTTTCACCTAATCCGTTGTAATACATCCAACTTAACCACAATGCGGCTTTTTTTGCCCCTTGCTGTTCAGCCTTGTTAAAAAGCACGCTCGCTTTAGAATAATCAACTTCGCCGGTCAACCCAGAATAGTATATATTCCCCAGGGCTACTAATGCTTTTTCGTCATTCTTATTTGCAGCTAATTCGTACCATTTTTTGGCTTCGACAGCATCAATCTTTAAACCAGCACTGCCATTTTCGTAGGCATCGCCCATGGTATACTGCGCCATCGGATAACCTTTTTCTGCCGCAGTGCGAAACCATTGCAGTGCTTTCTTTTTGGTGTCTAAAGAACGTCTATCATCAGAAGGTGAAAAATCATCGAGATAAAGATTTCCGACAATATAATCCATTTTTGGGTCGTCTTCCTGCGCCCATAGAGTCGCCAGACGCAAAATTTCCGGTTTACTGAAACCAATTCGCCCCCAAAAAAGCAAATCATTCTCGGGTGCCTGACCGACATAACGACTGACAAATTCAATTAAACTCGCCCGTTTCGTTTTGTCTGTCTCGGCCCCGGATTTCAATTCATAGGCCTGATTGATTATTTTATTCATCAAATCAGGAGGGATATTAAGATCGTCAGTTTTCGACTTACTGGCATACATCTGTGCTCGTGTCACGTCCAGGGTTACGCCTTTACCATATTGAAGGAAATAACGTGCATTATAACAACCGTATTCTCCCCCCTGGTTACAGGCTTTCTCATACCACTGAATCGCCTTTGGGATGTCAACAGATACTGTCACTCCGTGTTCATAAATAAATCCCAGTAGCACTAGCGCCTGCGTGTTATTGGAGTCAGCTAATTTTTGCAGTTCTTTTAACGCCATCCGATCTTTATTGACAATACGTTCATACAGTTGATTAATATCCGTTGAAGCATGACAAAAAGAAGCCAGAGACAAACCAAATGATAATAAAATAACTTTACCAGACCACATATATAACCCCTTATTATACCTAACCACCAAACATCCACTTCATGAATAAATACACTGCCATAACGGCCCAGGTAATAAGCACGCATTTAAGCTGAAACAGCATAATCAGTGCCTCCTACACCTCTATTTATTGAGTTAAAATAACATCATCCTTTGATAAAAAGTTACATGCCACTCAATAAAGCCAAAAATAATGTCATTGCCTGGAGGATAAAATCATGTGAGCTTTTCATTTGTTATATTTAACGCACAAAGTATTAATGGCAAGAATACGAAAGAAGCTCATACCTGACGTAAAAACCACTCTCTTATGTAATATTTACTCATTAACACTCTGTTTACCCAACATGCGCTCCGCACTACACTATGTGGGCAATTTTTTAAGAGGTGGTAATGAACGATTATAAAATGACGCCAGGTGAGCGGCGCGCGACCTGGGGTTTAGGGACCGTATTTTCATTGCGCATGCTGGGCATGTTTATGGTACTGCCGGTTCTGACTACGTACGGTATGGCACTGCAAGGGGCCAGCGAAGCGTTAATCGGTATTGCCATTGGTATTTATGGTTTGACCCAGGCCGTTTTTCAGATTCCGTTTGGCCTGCTTTCCGACCGCATTGGTCGCAAACCATTAATTGTCGGCGGACTGGCAGTGTTTGCTGCCGGTAGCGTTATTGCTGCGCTTTCTGACTCCATCTGGGGAATCATTCTGGGTCGTGCGTTACAAGGCTCCGGCGCCATAGCCGCAGCCGTTATGGCGTTGCTTTCCGATCTCACTCGCGAACAAAACCGCACCAAAGCGATGGCGTTTATTGGCGTGAGCTTCGGCATTACCTTCGCCATTGCGATGGTGCTTGGCCCGATCATTACTCACAAACTTGGGCTGCACGCGCTGTTCTGGATGATCGCTATTCTGGCAACGATCGGCATTGCGTTGACCATTTGGGTTGTACCTAACAGCAGCACGCACGTACTCAACCGTGAATCCGGGATGGTGAAAGGCAGTTTCAGCAAAGTGCTGGCAGAACCGCGGCTGCTGAAACTCAACCTTGGCATTATGTGTCTGCACATGCTGCTGATGTCGACGTTTGTTGCCCTGCCAGGGCAACTGGCTGATGCGGGTTTCCCGGCGGCTGAACACTGGAAGGTCTATCTGGCAACGATGTTAATCGCCTTTGGCTCTGTCGTGCCTTTCATTATCTACGCTGAAGTTAAGCGCAAAATGAAGCAAGTCTTTGTCTTCTGCGTCGGGTTGATCGTGGTTGCGGAAATCGTGTTGTGGAACGCACAAACGCAGTTCTGGCAACTGGTGGTCGGCGTGCAGCTTTTCTTTGTGGCGTTTAATTTGATGGAAGCCCTTCTGCCTTCGCTTATCAGTAAAGAGTCGCCAGCTGGTTACAAAGGTACGGCGATGGGTGTTTACTCCACCAGCCAGTTTCTTGGCGTGGCGATTGGCGGTGCGCTGGGCGGCTGGATTGACGGCATGTTTGACGGTCAGGGCGTATTTCTCGCTGGCGCAATGCTGGCAGCAGTGTGGCTGGCAGTCGCCAGTACCATGAAAGAACCGCCGTATGTTAGCAGTTTGCGCATTGAAATCCCGGCGGACATTGCCGCAAACGAGGCGTTAAAAGTGCGTTTACTGGAAACCGCAGGCGTCAAAGAAGTGTTGATTGCAGAAGAAGAACATTCAGCTTATGTGAAAATCGACAGCAAAGTGACGAATCGCTTTGAGGTTGAACAGGCAATTCGTCAGGCATAAAAAACGAGGCGAATTGCCTGCTGCGCTACGCTTATCAGGCCTACAAAGCTTCTGAGTTACAAACCTTTGTAGGCCGAATCAGGCGTTCATGCCGCATCTGACATGAACAAAGCGCATGTTGTCGCGATTAATCGCGGAAGTTTTTGAACTGGAACGGCTGACCGAGATCGCCACCGCGTACCATCGCCATGACAGCCTGCAAATCATCACGAGATTTACCCGTTACGCGGATCTCATCGCCCTGAATTTGCGCCTGCACTTTCAGTTTGCTGTCTTTGATCATCTTGACGATTTTCTTCTGGGTCGCGCTCTCAATACCCTGCTTCAGTTTTGCTTCCACAAACCAAGTTTTACCGCTATGAACGATATTTTCCGGTACATCCAGCGAACTGCCTTCAATGCCGCGCTTCAGCAGCTTGGCACGCAGAATATCCAGCAACTGATTGACCTGGAAATCGGACTCGCTCAACACTTTGATGGTTTTGCTGGCGTCGTTCAGCTCAAATGAGGCTTCAACGTTACGGAAGTCAAAACGGGACTCCACTTCGCGGCTCGCGTTATCGACCGCGTTACGCGCTTCCTGAAGATCAACTTCAGAAACAATATCGAAAGATGGCATCTTTTCCTCTCCCTTCATTTTTGATGCGAAGCATAATACCTGCAAAGTTAAATAACCAACAGTCCTGCACCAGGACGTATCCCTTAATTGTGCATAGTCGCAACAGCATGCACAATTAAGGGATAGCCTTATTGAACACCCGGAGTGGTTGCGGGTGAGGAGGAACAATGAAAATTACCGTATTGGGATGCGGTGCCTTAGGGCAATTATGGCTTACAGCACTTTGCAAACAGGGTCACGAAGTTCAGGGCTGGCTGCGCGTACCGCAACCTTATTGTAGCGTGAATCTGGTTGAGACTGACGGTTCGATATTTAACGAGTCTCTGACCGCTAACGATCCCGATTTTCTGGCCACCAGCGATCTGTTACTGGTGACGCTGAAAGCATGGCAGGTTTCCGATGCCGTCAAAAGCCTCGCGTCCACACTGCCTGTAACCACGCCAATACTGTTAATTCACAACGGCATGGGTACCATCGAAGAGTTGCAAAGCATTGAGCAGCCGTTACTGATGGGCACTACCACCCATGCGGCGCGCCGCGACGGAAATGTCATTATTCATGTGGCAAACGGTATCACGCATATTGGTCCGGCACGGCAACAGGACGGCGATTACAGTTATCTGGCGGATATTTTACAAACCGTATTACCTGACGTTGCCTGGCATAACAATATTCGCGCCGAGCTGTGGCGCAAGCTGGCAGTCAACTGTGTGATTAATCCACTAACCGCCATCTGGAATTGCCCGAACGGTGAATTACGTCATCATCCGCAAGAAATTATGCAGATATGCGAAGAAGTCGCGGCAGTGATTGAACGCGAAGGGCATCATACTTCAGCAGAAGATTTGCGTGATTACGTGATGCAGGTGATTGATGCCACAGCGGAAAATATCTCGTCGATGTTGCAGGATATCCACGCGCTGCGCCACACTGAAATCGACTATATCAATGGTTTTCTCTTACGTCGCGCCCGCGCGCATGGGATTGCCGTACCGGAAAACACCCGCCTGTTTGAAATGGTAAAAAGAAAGGAGAGTGAATATGAGCGCATCGGCACTGGTTTGCCTCGCCCCTGGTAGTGAAGAGACTGAAGCCGTCACCACTATCGATCTGCTGGTTCGCGGCGGTATCAAAGTCACCACTGCCAGCGTCGCCAGCGATGGTAACCTGGCGATTACCTGCTCGCGCGGCGTTAAGCTGCTGGCGGATGCGCCGCTGGTCGAAGTTGCCGATGGCGAATATGACGTGATCGTGCTGCCTGGTGGCATTAAAGGCGCGGAATGTTTTCGCGATAGCACCCTGCTGGTTGAAACCGTTAAACAGTTCCACCGTTCCGGGCGTATCGTCGCGGCTATTTGCGCCGCGCCAGCCACCGTGCTGGTGCCGCACGATATCTTCCCGATTGGCAATATGACCGGCTTCCCGACACTGAAAGATAAAATTCCCGCCGAACAATGGCAGGACAAGCGCGTCGTCTGGGATGCACGGGTAAAATTGCTGACCAGCCAGGGGCCAGGCACTGCTATCGACTTTGGTCTGAAAATTATTGACTTGCTGGTTGGACGTGAAAAAGCCCATGAAGTGGCATCACAACTGGTGATGGCGGCAGGGATTTATAATTATTACGAGTAGTGTCGGATGCGGCAAACGTCGCATCTGACCAGATGCGACGTAAAAACCACAAATTACGGGCGATATACCTTCACATTCTTAAAGCCCTGCTCGCGCAGATAGAGCGCCTGCAGGCGGCTCATCACCCCGCGCTCACACCACAGCAGCCATGTTTTGTTCTGGTCGAGATCGCCAAATTTGGTGCTCAGTTTATAGAACGGCAGAGAAACCACATCAATCCCTTCAACTTTCAGCGGCTTATCTTCCTGTTCATCGATAGAACGGATATCGAGGATCACGTCGTTCGGGCCGAAGCCATTGACGGTTTCCACTTCCACCACTTCCTGCTCGGTCTGCTGGGCGATTTCGCGGATATCGACGTTATTCGCTTCCTCAACCACTTTATCGAGAATGCTGAAGTCGAACTTCTCTTCTTCCGCTTCAATCTTCGATTTAACCGCTTTCACCGTCGGGCTTTTGGAGATCACACCGCAATATTCCGGCATCGTACGGGCAAAATCTTCGGTGCCAATCTGGCGAGCCAGGTTGATGATGTGCTCTTTGTCGTAAGAGATCAGCGGACGCAGGATCAGCGTATCGGAGACGTTATCAATCAGGCGCAGGTTGGTCAGCGTCTGGCTGGACACCTGGCCCAGTGCTTCGCCGGTGACTAGCGCCTGTACGCCGTAACGTTCAGCCACCTTAGACGCGGCACGCACCATCATACGTTTGAGGATAACGCCCATCTGACCGTCGTCGATTTTCTCGAGAATTTCCCCGACGACCGGTTCGAAATTAATGGCGACAAAACGCACGCGGTGGGAGCTGCCAAAGCGGTTCCACAGATAATGCGCCACCTGGCGAACGCCGATTTCATGCGCCGCGCCGCCGAGGTTAAAGAAGCAGTAATGCACACGGCAGCCGCGACGCATCAACATATAGCTGGATACACCGGAGTCGAAACCGCCGGAAATGAGCGACAGTACATCTTCCTGGGTGCCGATCGGGAAACCACCAATACCTTCGTAGCGACCTTTGATCAGCAGGAGACGATCGTCTTCCACTTCCAGATGGACAGTCACTTCCGGATTGGTCAGCTTCACGCGCGCGGATTCAATATGCTGATTTAAACCGCCGCCGACGTAACGTTCCACATCAATCGAACTAAAATCATGCTTACCGCGGCGCTTCACGCGCACGCAGAAGGTTTTGCCTTCCAACTGATCGCGATACTGAACCAACGCTTTCTCGAAAATATCGTGCATGTCGGTAAACGGCACGTCTTCAACTTCGAGAATATGGTGGATACCCGGAATACGGGTCAGGGCGTCGCGAATAGCCAGACGCTGGTTTTCATCTTTTGCGCGAACTTCGATGTTATCCCAGTGGCGGACGACAGCGAGCGTCTCATCATAGTGCTTTAAAACGTTACGAATGTTCCCGGTAAGGATTTTTATAAAGCGCAAGCGCACAGATTGGCTTTTGATGGTGATTTCCGGGAACAATTTAATGATAAACTTCATGGCGGCAATGGTTCGTTGGCAAGTCTTAAGCGACTTGTATAGGGAAAAATACAGCAGCCCACACCTGCGGCTGCATCCAGGCGCGGAAGTATACCACTAACATCGCTTTGCTGCGCACATCACCTTACCATTGCGCGTTATTTGCTATTTGCCCTGAGTCCGTTACCATGACGGGGCGAAAAATATTGAGAGTCAGACATTCATTATGCCGAAGAAAAATGAGGCGCCCGCCAGCTTTGAAAAGGCGCTGAGCGAGCTGGAACAGATTGTAACCCGCCTGGAAAGTGGCGACCTGCCGCTGGAAGAGGCGCTGAACGAGTTCGAACGCGGCGTGCAGCTGGCACGTCAGGGGCAGGCCAAATTACAACAAGCCGAACAACGCGTACAAATTCTGCTGTCTGACAATGAAGACGCCTCTCTAACCCCTTTTACACCGGACAATGAGTAATGGACTTTCCGCAGCAACTCGAAGCCTGCGTTAAGCAGGCCAACCAGGCGCTGAGCCGTTTTATCGCCCCACTGCCCTTTCAGAACACTCCCGTGGTAGAAACCATGCAGTATGGCGCATTATTAGGTGGTAAGCGCCTGCGACCTTTCCTGGTTTATGCCACCGGTCAAATGCTCGGCGTAAGTCTGAATACTCTGGACGCACCCGCCGCCGCCGTAGAGTGTATCCACGCTTACTCATTAATTCATGATGATTTACCGGCAATGGATGATGACGATCTGCGTCGCGGCTTGCCGACCTGTCATGTGAAGTTTGGCGAAGCGAACGCGATTCTCGCTGGCGACGCTTTACAAACGCTGGCGTTCTCGATTTTAAGCGATGCCGATATGCCGGAAGTGTCGGACCGCGACAGGATTTCGATGATTTCTGAACTGGCGAGCGCCAGCGGTATTGCCGGAATGTGCGGTGGTCAGGCATTAGATTTAGATGCGGAAGGCAAACACGTACCTCTGGATGCACTCGAGCGTATTCATCGTCATAAAACCGGCGCATTGATTCGCGCCGCCGTTCGCCTTGGTGCATTAAGCGCCGGAGATAAAGGACGTCGTGCTCTGCCAGTACTCGACAAGTACGCAGAGAGCATCGGCCTTGCCTTCCAGGTTCAGGATGACATCCTGGATGTGGTGGGAGATACTGCAACGTTGGGAAAACGCCAGGGTGCCGACCAGCAACTTGGTAAAAGTACCTACCCTGCACTTCTGGGTCTTGAGCAAGCCCGGAAGAAAGCCCGGGATCTGATCGACGATGCCCGTCAGTCGCTGAAACAACTGGCTGAACAGTCACTCGATACCTCGGCACTGGAAGCGCTAGCGGACTACATCATCCAGCGTAATAAATAAACAATAAGTATTAATAGGCCCCTGATGAGTTTTGATATTGCCAAATACCCGACCCTGGCACTGGTCGACTCCACCCAGGAGTTACGACTGTTGCCAAAAGAGAGTTTACCGAAACTCTGCGACGAACTGCGCCGCTATTTACTCGACAGCGTGAGCCGTTCCAGCGGGCACTTCGCCTCCGGGCTGGGCACGGTCGAACTGACCGTGGCGCTGCACTATGTCTACAACACCCCGTTTGACCAATTGATTTGGGATGTGGGGCATCAGGCTTATCCGCATAAAATTTTGACCGGACGCCGCGACAAAATCGGCACCATCCGTCAGAAAGGCGGCCTGCACCCGTTCCCGTGGCGCGGCGAAAGCGAATATGACGTTTTAAGCGTCGGGCATTCATCAACCTCCATCAGTGCCGGAATTGGTATTGCGGTTGCTGCCGAGAAAGAAGGCAAAAATCGCCGCACCGTCTGTGTAATTGGCGATGGCGCGATTACCGCTGGCATGGCGTTTGAAGCGATGAATCACGCGGGCGATATCCGTCCTGATATGCTGGTGGTCCTCAACGACAATGAAATGTCGATTTCCGAAAATGTTGGCGCGCTCAACAACCATCTGGCGCAGCTGCTTTCCGGTAAGCTTTACTCTTCGCTGCGCGAAGGCGGGAAAAAAGTTTTCTCTGGCGTGCCGCCAATTAAAGAGCTACTCAAACGTACCGAAGAACATATTAAAGGCATGGTAGTGCCTGGCACATTGTTTGAAGAGCTGGGCTTTAACTACATCGGCCCGGTTGACGGTCACGATGTGCTGGGGCTTATCACCACACTTAAGAACATGCGCGACCTGAAAGGCCCGCAGTTCCTGCATATCATGACCAAAAAAGGTCGTGGTTATGAACCGGCAGAGAAAGACCCAATCACTTTCCACGCCGTGCCTAAATTTGATCCCTCCAGCGGTTGTTTGCCGAAAAGTAGCGGCGGCCTGCCGAGCTATTCAAAAATATTTGGCGACTGGCTGTGCGAAACGGCAGCGAAAGACAACAAGCTGATGGCGATTACTCCGGCGATGCGTGAAGGCTCCGGCATGGTCGAGTTTTCACGTAAATTCCCGGATCGCTACTTCGACGTGGCGATTGCCGAGCAACACGCGGTGACCTTTGCTGCGGGTCTGGCGATTGGTGGATACAAACCCATTGTCGCGATCTACTCCACCTTCCTGCAACGCGCCTATGATCAGGTGCTGCATGACGTGGCAATTCAAAAGCTTCCGGTCCTGTTCGCCATCGACCGTGCGGGCATTGTTGGTGCTGACGGTCAAACCCATCAGGGCGCTTTTGATCTCTCTTACCTGCGCTGCATACCGGAAATGGTCATTATGACCCCGAGCGATGAAAACGAATGTCGCCAGATGCTCTATACCGGCTATCACTATAACGATGGCCCGTCAGCGGTGCGCTACCCGCGCGGCAACGCGGTCGGCGTGGAGCTGACGCCACTGGAAAAACTGCCAATTGGCAAAGGCATTGTGAAGCGTCGTGGCGAGAAACTGGCGATCCTTAACTTTGGTACGCTGATGCCAGAAGCGGCGAAAGTCGCCGAATCGCTGAACGCTACGCTGGTCGATATGCGTTTTGTGAAGCCGCTTGATGAAGCGTTAATTCTGGAAATGGCCGCCAGCCATGAAGCGCTGGTCACCGTTGAAGAAAACGCCATTATGGGTGGTGCAGGCAGCGGCGTGAACGAAGTGCTAATGGCCCATCGTAAACCAGTACCCGTGCTGAACATTGGCCTGCCTGACTTCTTTATTCCGCAAGGAACGCAGGAAGAAATGCGCACCGAACTCGGCCTCGATGCCGCCGGTATGGAAGCCAAAATCAAGGCCTGGCTGGCATAATCCCTACTCCACTCCTGCTATGCTTAAGAAATTATTCATGGCAGGAGTGGCAGCATGCAATACAACCCCTTAGGAAAAACCGACCTTCGCGTTTCCCGACTTTGCCTCGGCTGTATGACCTTTGGCGAGCCAGATCGCGGTAATCACGCATGGACACTGCCGGAAGAGAGCAGCCGTCCCATCATTAAACGCGCGCTGGAAGGCGGCATAAATTTCTTTGATACCGCCAATAGCTATTCCGATGGAAGCAGCGAAGAGATCGTCGGTCGCGCACTGCGGGATTTCGCCCGTCGTGAAGACGTGGTCGTTGCCACCAAAGTGTTCCATCGCGTTGGTGATTTACCGGAAGGATTATCCCGTGCGCAAATTTTACGCTCTATCGACGACAGCCTGCGCCGTCTCGGCATGGATTATGTCGATATCCTGCAAATTCATCGCTGGGATTACAACACGCCGATCGAAGAGACGCTGGAAGCCCTGAACGACGTGGTAAAAGCCGGGAAAGCACGTTATCTCGGCGCGTCATCAATGCACGCCTCGCAGTTTGCTCAGGCGCTGGAACTGCAAAAACAGCACGGCTGGGCGCAGTTTGTCAGTATGCAGGATCATTACAATCTGATTTATCGCGAAGAAGAGCGTGAGATGCTGCCGCTGTGTTATCAGGAGGGCGTGGCGGTGATTCCGTGGAGCCCGCTGGCACGGGGACGTCTGACACGTCCGTGGGGAGAAACTACTGCACGCCTGGTGTCTGATGAAGTGGGGAAAAATCTCTACAAAGAAAGCGATGAAAATGACGCACAGATCGCAGAGCGGTTAACGGGCGTCAGTGAAGAGCTGGGCGCGACACGAGCACAAGTTGCGTTGGCCTGGTTGTTGAGTAAACCGGGCATTGCCGCACCGATTATCGGAACTTCTCGGGAGGAACAGCTTGATGAACTGCTAAACGCGGTGGATATCACCTTGAAGCCGGAACAGATCGCCGAGCTGGAAACGCCGTATAAACCGCATCCGGTCGTAGGATTTAAATAGGTATGCAGGCCTGATGAGACGTGACAAGCGTCACATCAGGCATCGGTGCACAACTACGACAGAATACCCAGCGGCCAGTGATGTCCAATAAAGTACAGGATGCCTGCGGAAATCACCCCAGCGACAATATCGTCGATCATGATCCCCATGCCGCCATGTACATTGCGATCAAACCAGCGGATCGGCCACGGTTTCCACATATCCAGAATACGGAAAATCACAAACCCGGCGGCGACCCACTGCCAGTCATTGGTCGGCAGCGCCATCAGAGTGATCCACATGCCGATAAATTCGTCCCAGACAATGCTGCCATGATCGTGCACGCCCATATCTTTCGCGGTCTGATGACAAAGATAAACGCCAATACAGATCCCCAGCATGACTACCAGCGAATAAAGCTGCCAGGGTAAAAAGGTCATCAGATACCAGAACGGAATCGCCGCCAGCGATCCCATCGTGCCAGGAACAATCGGGCTTAATCCACTTCCGAATCCGACAGCAAGCAAATGCCACGGATTACTCATCTTCAGGCGACTTTTCGCGACATCTTTATGGCGTGGCAAAATGGTCATATCCTTTCCAGTCTAACGTGACAGGTTCGCCGTCACGAATAAAACAAAGCCCTTCGATATCGGCGGTCATTTGCCCGATACAGGTAAACGGTACGCCCAAGTGTCCGAGAGCCACATCCAGCGCGCCACGGTTCAGTTCCGGCACAGTGAAACACAACTCGTAATCTTCGCCACCAGAGAGCGCCCAGCGCAGCGCCTGTTCCGGTTCAACATGACGTGAAAGTGCGTCAGAGAATGGTAACAACGCCAGGTCAATGCGTGCGCCGCAGTCGCTGGCTTTCACGATATGCCCGAGATCGGAAATCAGACCGTCAGAGAGATCGATGGCTGAATTTGCCAGATCGCGCAATGCCTGCCCCTGTAAAATACGCGGCGACGGACGGAGGTGACGTTTGCTCAAGTAGTCAGCATCTTTGCAATCCGCCACGTGGAGACGATTTTGCAAAATCGCCAGCCCGGCGGCGCTATCGCCCGGTGTACCGGTCACATAAATCCAGTCACCCGGCTTCGCCCCTGAGCGCGTTAAGGCTCGTCCCATCGGAACAAAGCCGTGGATACCCAACGTCATTGATAATGGCCCACGCGTGGTGTCGCCGCCAATGAGTTGCATATCGTAATAATTGAGGAGCTCAAACAAACTGTCGCTGAAGGACTCAAGCCACGATTCGTCTACGTCCGGTAAAGTTAATGCCAGCGTCAACCAGGCCGGATCGGCGCCCATCGCTGCCAGATCGCTTAGGTTTACCGCCAGTGCTTTATATGCCAGATCCGCAGGATCGATATCAGGGAGGAAATGGTTGCCCGCCACCAGCGTATCAGTGCTGATCGCCAGGGTCTGTTTCTCGGGGATATTGAGAAGTGCGCAATCGTCGCCAATGCCAAGTTCGACATCAAGACGAGAGCTTCTTACACGGTCAAAATAACGGGCAATCAGGGAGAACTCGCCACATGCCATACGTTATGCCTCAGCAGGTAAAAAAGAAAAGGCCGGCGAGTGCGGAACTGTTTTTCCGTTACTCTGCCGGCCTGGATATCACTTTTTGTTAGGGCGAATCACAGGTGCTGCTTTATCCAGTACGCCATTGACGAACTTATGGCTGTCTTCTGCGCCGAACGATTTCGCCAGTTCGATCGCTTCGTTAATGGCCACTTTGTACGGCACATCGCTACGTTTAGACAGCTCGTACAGCGCAATGCGCAGTACCGCTTTTTCTACCTGGCCCAGCTCTTCCAGCAGGCGAGACAGATATGGCTTCATCAGTCCGTCGAGGTATGCGGTGTTAGTCGCCACCCCGGCCAGCAGCTCACGGAAGTACAGGATGTCAACGTCTTTTACATCCTGTTCAGCCAGGAACTGGTATTCAACATCAGCGATGTCGTTCTGGGACAACTGCCAGGAGTAGAGCGCCTGGACGGCACACTCACGAGCGCGGCGACGAGCAGCAGGTTTCACGGATTTCCCCTTACTAATTTCAGGCCTTGATGGCTTTCAATACATTAATCATTTCAAGCGCGGTCAGTGCAGCTTCTGCACCTTTGTTACCAGCTTTGGTGCCAGCACGTTCGATCGCTTGTTCAATGCTTTCAGTGGTCAAAACCCCAAAAGCAACCGGAATTTCGCTGTCCTGGGCAACATGCGCCAGGCCGTTGCTTGCACCACCAGCGACATATTCAAAGTGGGCAGTGCCACCACGAATAACCGTCCCCAGCGCAATCACCGCGTCGTATTTACCGGTTTTAGCCAGTGCCCCCGCCGCCAGCGGCAGCTCATAGGCACCAGGCACCCAAACAACGGTAATGTTTTCATCTTTTACCTGACCGATACGTTTCAGTGCGTCAATTGCACCTTCCAGCAGGCTGTCATTGATAAAGTTGTTGAAACGCGCAATGGTGATGGCGACGCGAGCGTCCGGGGTAGCAACGTTAGCTTCAATAATGTTCATTTTCTTCCTTCGGGTTCGAGTATGGCCCCGCAGGGGGGCGGATTTTAGCATAATATTTCGTGCGCTGCTTCCCTTTCGAGCCGGGAGATCATGCACCCACTAAATGCAGGCAAACATCCGGGCCTACATGACGTATCTCTTTGAATTTAAATTGGGGCGCGTCGGCTAATTTCTCAAGCCCCGGCAGCGTACATAATCCGCGGGCGTCGCTGCCTAATAGTTTAGGTGCGATATAGACAATCAGCTCATCGACTAAACCCGCCTGTAGCAATGCGCCAGCGAGCGTTGGCCCCGCTTCCACCCAGATACTGTTAATCTGTTGCTTGCCGAGTTGCATCATCAGCACAACCAGATCCAGATGACCTTTATGCTCTGGAATCAGCAAAGTACGCACCGTTTCCGGCCATTCACGAGAATCTTCCTGCGTACGCGCGAACCAGGTTTCGCCCGGCTGCTGCACGATGCGGTGTTCCGGCGTCACGCGATTTTGGCTATCAATCACAATACGTACCGGCTGACGGAGATTTTGTTGCGGATAGAGCGCCTGAGTGTGTTCATCCAGTTCAGACCAACGCACCGTTAAGGCTGGATCGTCCGCCAGCACCGTGGCGCTGCTGGTTAAAATGGCATGACTTTGCGCGCGCAGTCGTTGTACATCGCGTCGAGCCTGAGGTGAAGTGATCCACTGGCTTTCACCGCTGGCCATCGCAGTGCGGCCATCTAGCGACGCGCCGAGTTTCAACTGTATATAAGGAAAGCCGGTGCGCATGCGCTTGAGGAAGCCTTTATTCAATTGCTCGGCTTCGCTCATCATCAGGCCGTGGCTGACGTCAATGCCAGCTTGTTGCAAACGGTAAAGTCCACGCCCAGCGACCTGCGGATTAGGGTCCTGCATCGCAGCCACAACGCGCACCACGCCAGCAGCAATTAATGCGTCACAACACGGTGGCGTACGACCATGATGACTACAAGGTTCGAGTGTCACATACGCCGTTGCGCCTTTGGCTTTTTCACCTGCCATGCGCAACGCGTGTACCTCTGCATGCGGTTCGCCCGCGCGGTGATGGTAACCTTCACCGACAATTTCGCCATCTTTCACAATGACGCAACCGACATTCGGGTTAGGGTGAGTGGTGAAGCGCCCTCGTTGCGCCAGCTTTAGCGCCCGCGCCATGTATAACTCGTCCTGCACGGTTTAATCCTCCAGGCGCGCAATCTCTTCGCCAAATTCTTTGATATCTTCGAAACTGCGATAGACAGAGGCAAAACGGATATAGGCGACTTTATCGAGCTTTTTCAATTGCTCCATCACCAGATTGCCAATCATTTTGCTCGGCACTTCGCGCTCACCGGTGGCGCGGAGTTGCGATTTAATATGGTTGATCGCCATTTCGACGTCATCGGAACTCACCGGACGTTTTTCCAGCGCCCGCAGCATTCCGCTACGCAATTTTTCTTCATTAAACGGTTCGCGCACGTCGTTGCTTTTCACGACACGCGGCATAACCAGTTCCGCAACTTCAAAAGTAGTGAAACGTTCATTACACACCAGACACTGCCGACGGCGGCGTACGGAAGAGCCCTCGCTCACGAGACGAGAGTCAATTACCTTAGTGTCCACGGCGAAACAGAATGGGCAATGCATACGGCGTCCTGACCAGGTGGTTAATAGAAATCTATTTTACCCTGAACTGACGATACAACAAAGGCGCAACGCTTTTGAGATAAAGGATCGATGCTTTCACGGCTTTAAGCCTCTACCATTAGGCTAATTGTGACGAGAAAGGGACGACCTATGAACATTAAAGTATGTTTTCGACTATTCCTGCTGGGAAGCCTGTTCAGCCTGAGCGCCTGCGTACAGCAAAGCGAAGTGCGCCAGATGAAACACAGCGTCAACACGTTGAATAAAGAGATGACTCAGCTCAACAAAGAAACCGTCAAAATCACCCAGCAAAATACGCTGAACGCAAAATCCAGCAGTGGGGTTTACCTGTTGCCTGGAGCAAACACACCGGCACGGCTGGAAAGCCAAATTGGCACTTTACGTATGTCGCTGGTGAATATTACGCCAATTGCAGATGGCACCACTCTGACGCTGCGTATTCAGGGTGAGTCCAATGATCCCTTACCCGCTTTCAGCGGAACCGTTGAATATGGGCAAATTCAGGGAACAATCGACAGCTTTCAGGAAATCAATGTGCAGAATCAATTGATTAACGCGCCGGCCAGCCTCCTCGCGCCCAGTGATGTTGACATTCCGTTACAGTTAAAGGGCATTTCTGTGGATCAGTTAGGCTTTGTACGCATCCACGACATTCAACCTGTTATGCAGTAAACGTTTTTCGGGGCGTTTTGTGCGTCCCGCAACATCCTCCCCCATCATTTTGTTACTCTGCTTACATCACCCAGATTGATAGTAAAAGTTTGCAACAAGGATGAAAGTCAGTACAATTCCCGCCCGAATATGTGTATTCGTGAACGCAATCGATTACGTAAATGATAGAACTGTGAAATACAACATATTTTTGTGAGCAATGATTTTTATAATAGGCTCCTCTGTATAGGAAATATTTAGAAACGCAATTTGCGCCTTTTTCACTCCCGTAAGGGATTTTCAAACAGTGGCATACATATGAAAAAAACATTACTGGCAGCCGGTGCGGTACTGGCGCTCTCTTCGTCTTTTACTGTCAACGCAGCTGAAAACGATAAACCGCAGTACCTTTCCGACTGGTGGCACCAGAGCGTTAACGTAGTTGGTAGCTATCACACTCGTTTCGGACCGCAGATCCGTAACGATACTTACCTGGAGTATGAAGCATTCGCTAAAAAAGACTGGTTCGATTTCTATGGTTACGCGGATGCGCCGGTATTCTTCGGCGGTAACTCCGATGCCAAAGGTATCTGGAACCACGGTTCTCCGCTGTTTATGGAAATCGAACCGCGTTTCTCCATCGATAAGCTGACCAATACTGACCTTAGCTTCGGTCCGTTCAAAGAGTGGTACTTCGCGAACAACTACATTTACGACATGGGCCGTAACAAAGATGGTCGCCAGAGCACCTGGTATATGGGTCTGGGTACTGACATTGACACTGGCCTGCCGATGAGCCTGTCCATGAACGTGTATGCGAAATACCAGTGGCAGAACTACGGCGCAGCGAACGAAAACGAGTGGGACGGTTACCGTTTCAAAATTAAATACTTTGTGCCGATTACCGATCTGTGGGGCGGTCAGCTGAGCTACATCGGCTTCACCAACTTCGACTGGGGTTCCGATCTGGGTGATGACAGCGGTAACGCAATCAACGGTATTAAGACGCGCAGCAATAACTCCATCGCTTCCAGCCATATTCTGGCGCTGAACTACGATCACTGGCACTACTCTGTCGTTGCACGTTACTGGCATGACGGTGGTCAGTGGAACGATGATGCAGAGCTGAACTTCGGTAACGGCAACTTCAACGTTCGCTCTACCGGCTGGGGTGGTTACCTGGTGGTAGGTTACAACTTCTGATTATGAAAATGCCGGGATTTATTCCCGGCATTTCAGATTGTCGACAACGTGCGCTTTGTTCATGCCGGATGCGGAGTAAACGCCTTATCTGGTCTACAAAAGCACGAAAATTCAATACATTGCTGAGATTACGTAGGCCTGACAAGCGTAGCGTATCAGGCAATTTTTCGTTTGTCACAAAGCTCAAATAGCGGATTTTATATCCGGCATTTTTTATTACTTCTTCTTATTCATCATCGCTTTTAAATCAGCAAACGGGTTGTATTTCGCTTCACCGACATCTTTCTGCGCATCTTCCCCTGCGATAACCGTCGTACCATACTGATCCGCTTCGGTATATTTCGAATGCTCATGATCATGGCAATAGAGACAAAGCAATTCCCAGTTACTACCATCTTCCGGATTATTGGTATGGTCGTGATCGATATGGTGCACAGTTAGCTCACGCAGGTTGGAATAGACAAACTCGCGGGAACAGCGACCGCAGACCCACGGATAGAGTTTTAATGCTTTTTCGCGATAGCCGCTTTCTAACCGCGCATAGTTTTTTGGGATGATAGCCATGAAAAGTTACCTGGATGAAATGTAGGGTTACGCGCAGTTTCCCAAGATGCGGGGATTTTCGCAATCTCCATACATCAAAAAAATCCCGATCTTCTGACCGGGATTTTCAACATCAACGGGAACTTGATTAAGGCAGAATTGACGGCTGGTCCGCCCCTTCTTTTTCCACTTTCTGTTGCAGCATATGCTCACGCTTCATACCCAGTTTCAGGGCCAGCGCAGATGCTACATAGATGGAAGACGCCGTACCGATGGTTACACCGATCAGCATGGTCAGCGAGAAGCCTTCCAGTACCGGACCACCAAAGAGATACAGCATCAGGATCACCATCAAGGTGGTACCGGATGTGATCAAAGTACGGTGCAGCGTCTGGGTCAAGGACACGTTAAAGATTTCGTAAGGCGTACCGCGACGGATTTTGCGGAAGTTTTCACGAATACGGTCCGATACCACAATACTGTCGTTAAGCGAGTAACCGATAACCGACATCAACGATGCCACAATGGTCAGGTCAATCTCGATATGGAATAACGACAAAATACCCAGTGTAATGATAACGTCGTGCGCCAGCGCGATTACTACCCCTGCCGCCAGTCGCCACTCAAAGCGGAAACCGACATATACAAGGATAGACAGCAGTGCCGCCATCAGCGCCATCGCACCGGTTTGCGCAAGGTCTGCCCCTACGCTCGGACCGACGAACTCAATACGCTTCACCGCCGCGTTCTGATTGGTAGCTTCGTTAATCACCTTCAGAACTTTGCTGCCCAGCACCTGACCACCGGTTTCGCCTTCAGCTGGCGGCATGCGGACCATGATGTCGTGGCTGCTACCGAAGTTTTGCAGCATCGGCTCTTCAAAGCCCGCTTTCTGCAATGCATCACGCATTACATCGATTTCAGCCGGTTTTTCAAGCGTAATTTCAATAACCGTACCACCGGTGAAATCCAGCCCCCAGTTAAAACCGCGCACGCCCATAATGACGATCGCGGCGATTAACAGCAGACCAGAGATGCCGAAAGCCCAGTAGTCCCAGCGCATAAAGTCATAGACTTTACGGCCGTGGTTTAGTTGTTCAACAGTATATTCCTGTGCCACATCGCACTCCTCAGATTGACAGCTTCTTGACGCGCTTGCCGCCATATAGCAGGTTTACGATGGCACGCGTACCGACAATCGCGGTAAACATCGACGTCGCCACACCGATACCGGTAGTAATCGCGAACCCTTTAATTGCCCCGGTACCCACTGCGTACAGGATGATGACTTTAATCAGCGTGGTGATGTTCGCATCGAAGATGGAACTGAACGCGCCACGATAACCTTCATCAATTGCCTGCTGAACAGTACGCCCGTTGCTTAACTCTTCTTTAATACGTTCGTTGATCAGTACGTTCGCATCGACCGCTACCGCAAGGGTTAAGACGATACCCGCGATCCCCGGCATACTCAGCGTCGCGCCAGGCAGCAGCGACATAATGCCGACAATCAAGATCAAGTTCGCAATCAGAGCACTGGTCGCAATCAGACCAAACTTCTTATAGAAGATGATCATGAACAGAATAGAAACCAGCAGACCGGCGAGACATGCCTCCAGCCCCTGTTCAATGTTCTGCATACCCAGGGTCGGACCAATGGTACGTTCTTCAACAATCTGAATCGGTGCAATCAACGCACCGGCACGCAGCAGCAGCGACAGCTGACGCGCTTCATTCGGGTTGTTGATACCAGTGATACGGAAGCTGTTACCCAGACGAGACTGGATATTCGCGATGTTAATCACCTCTTCCTGCTTCACCAGAACCGCACGACCATTAGCATCTTTCTTACCGCTGTCTTTATACTCCACAAACAGGGTCGCCATCGGTTTGCCGATGTTGTCCTTAGTGAAGTTAGACATGATGTTACCACCTGCGCTGTCGAGCGAGATGTTAACCTGCGGCTGGTTGTATTCGTCCTGGCTGGAAGTGGAATCGGTGATATGGTCACCGGTCAGAATCACGCGTTTGTACAGCACAACCGGCTGACCTTCGCGGGTCTGTTTCACTTCAGAGTCGCCCGGTACGCGTCCAGATGCAGCAGCAGCCTGGTCAACGTTGGTATTCACCAGACGGAATTCCAGCGTCGCGGTAGCGCCCAGAATTTCTTTCGCACGTGCAGTATCCTGAATACCTGGCAGCTCAACGACAATGCGGTCTGCGCCCTGACGTTGTACTACAGGCTCCGCCACACCAAGCTGGTTTACACGGTTACGCAGGATGTTAATGTTCTGCTGCACCGCATATTCACGCGCTTCACTGAGACGCGCATCGCTCATGACCGCACGCAGCTGGTTGCTACCCTGGCTGCTAATGACCAGATCGGGATGACGCTTGCTCAGATATGCAATAGCTTCATCACGGGCGTTGCCATCGCGAAAAGTGATGCTCAGACCGTAATTATTTTCTTTACGAACAGTGGTATACGGGATGCCTTTTTCACGCAGATCGCTGCGCAGGCTATCGATATTTTGTTCCTGGAGTTTGCCAAGCGCAGTGTCCATATCCACTTCCATCAGGAAGTGAACGCCGCCACGCAAGTCAAGACCGAGCTTCATCGGCTCAGCGTGAATAGCTGCCAGCCAGCGCGGCGTGGCCGGGGCAAGGTTAAGCGCCACGACATATTTGTCACCCAGAATGCCCATTAATGCTTCACGAGCGCGTAGCTGGGTGTCAGTGGAGTCGAAGCGCGCAAGAATAGCGCCCTCTTCCAGTGCCACAGACTTAGCAGTTATTTTTTCTTCTTGTAACGTTTTCTGGACCTGGATCAGCGTTTGCTCACTGGCGGCGACTCCGCGCGCGCCAGTGATCTGAACAGCCGGATCCTCACCAAACAGGTTGGGAAGCGCATACAGCAGACCGATGACAATCACCACGATCAGCATGACGTACTTCCACAAAGGATAACGGTTTAACACGGCAATTCCCTTAGGGAAAAATTTTAATTACAGCGCCTTCATGGTGCCTTTCGGCAGAACGGCGGCTACGAAGTCACGTTTAATAACTACTTCAGTGGTGTCATTCAGCGCGATAGCAATGTAGCCGTTTTCTGCTACTTTGGTTACGCGACCGACCAGGCCACCGTTCGTCAGCACTTCATCACCTTTCGCGATGGAGTCCATCAGCTTTTTGTGTTCTTTGGTGCGCTTCTGCTGTGGGCGCAGGATCATGAAATAGAAAATCAGACCGAATACCACCAGCATCAAAATCAAAGACATCGGGCTACCTTGTGCCGGAGCACCCGTTGCCGCTACCGCATCAGAAATAAAAAAGCTCATTAAATTTCCCTCATTATTAATATTAATCAACGTTCAAAGGTGGTACTTCTCGCCCCTGACGCTGGTAAAAATCAGCTACGAAGCTCTCTAATTTACCCTCTTCAATAGCCTTGCGTAAACCCGCCATCAAACGCTGGTAGTAACGAAGGTTATGAATGGTGTTGAGTCGCGCGCCTAATATTTCGTTGCAACGGTCGAGATGATGCAAGTAGGCACGTGAATAATTGCGACAGGTGTAGCAATCACACTCAGGATCGAGCGGGCCAGTGTCGCTCTTATACTTCGCATTGCGGATTTTCACCACGCCATCGGTCACGAACAGATGACCGTTACGCGCATTACGTGTTGGCATTACGCAGTCAAACATATCGATACCGCGGCGCACGCCTTCAACCAGGTCTTCCGGTTTACCAACGCCCATCAGGTAACGTGGTTTGTCTGCCGGAATTTGCGGGCACACATGCTCCAGGATACGGTGCATATCTGCTTTCGGCTCACCCACTGCCAGACCGCCGACAGCGTAGCCATCAAAACCGATATCTACCAGACCTTTAACAGAGATATCACGTAAATCTTCGTAAACGCTGCCCTGAATGATACCAAAGAGCGCATTTTTGTTGCCGAGACTGTCAAAACGCTCGCGGCTACGCTTCGCCCAACGCAGCGACATCTCCATAGAGCGCTTCGCGTAATCCCAGTCAGCAGGATACGGCGTACACTCGTCAAAAATCATGACGATGTCTGAGCCAAGATCGTATTGAATCTCCATCGATTTTTCGGGATCGAGGAAAATCGGATCGCCGTTGATGGGGTTACGGAAGTGCACGCCCTGTTCGGTGATTTTACGAATATCGCCAAGACTGAAGACCTGGAAGCCGCCGGAGTCGGTAAGGATCGGGCCTTTCCACTGCATGAAATCGTGCAGATCGCCATGCAGTTTCATAATTTCCTGGCCCGGGCGCAGCCACAGGTGGAAAGTGTTACCCAGAATAATTTGCGCGCCAGTGGCTTCAACTTCTTCCGGCGTCATCCCTTTTACGGTGCCGTAGGTGCCAACAGGCATAAAACAAGGCGTTTCCACTACGCCACGATCGAAGACCAAGCGGCCACGGCGTGCGCGACCGTCGGTGGTGTCCAGTTCAAATTTCATTTTTTCTCCACTACGTCAGAAAAACAGTCCAACGTTTAAACCAGCGCCGCGGAATTACTCCCCGACGCGCTCATTAATTGCCTGCGGATTGTACGTGATAAACATCGCATCACCGTAACTAAAAAAGCGATATTTCTCTTCTACTGCCGCTTTATAGGCGTTCATGGTGTGTTGATAACCGGCAAATGCGGAAACCAGCATAATCAGCGTTGACTCCGGCAGATGGAAGTTAGTCACCAGCGCATCGACTACTTTGTACTGGAAGCCGGGATAGATAAAGATTTGTGTATCATCGAAAAACGGTTCAATCAGATCGTTTTTCGCCGCCTGGGCCGCACTCTCAAGCGAGCGAACAGAGGTGGTGCCAACCGCTATCACCCGGTTACCACGCGCTTTCGCAGCCAGCACTGCGTCAACCACATCCTGCGGCACTTCTGCATATTCCGAGTGCATGATGTGGTCTTCAATGGTGTCGACGCGTACCGGCTGGAACGTACCCGCCCCCACATGCAGGGTCACGAATGCCATCTCCACGCCTTTGGCGCGTAATTTTTCCAGCAGCGGTTCGTCAAAGTGCAGTCCGGCGGTCGGTGCTGCTACCGCGCCTGGTTTTTCGCTATAAACCGTTTGATAAAGTTCGCGGTCTGCATCTTCGTCCGGACGGTCGATGTACGGCGGCAGTGGCATATGGCCGATGCTGTTGAGAATATCCAGCACCGAGCGCTCATCGTTAAATTCGACTTCAAACAGCGCGCCGTGACGAGCGGTCATTGTTGCTTTGATGCTTTCGTCATCGCCCAGCAGCAATTCAGCGCCCGGTTTTGGCGCTTTCGAGGCGCGAATATGCGCAAGAATGCGTTTGTCGTCGAGCATCCGCTCAACCAGCACTTCAATTTTACCGCCGCTAGCTTTTCGCCCAAACAGACGCGCCGGGATCACGCGGGTATTGTTAAAAACCAGAAGATCGCCGGGGTTGAGCTTATCGAGTAAATCGGTGAAAGTACCGTGCGTCAGCGCGCCCGTCGGCCCGTCCAGCGACAGTAAACGACAGCTACTGCGTTCAGGCATGGGATAGTGGGCAATCAGGGATTCGGGCAATTCAAAGGAGAAATCGGTAACGCGCATGACACTGACTCAGACTAAAATAAGAGGCGGGTAGTCTAGTGCCGGGGCGCTCTCCCTGCAACCTTTACCCCCCTTTGGATAGAATATAATCGATGAATTTTTTAGCTCACCTGCATTTAGCCCATCTCGCTGAAAGTTCGCTTTCCGGCAATTTACTGGCTGATTTTGTTCGCGGAAATCCTGACGAAAGTTTTCCGCCCGACGTGGTTGCAGGTATTCATATGCATCGGCGTATCGATGTGTTAACCGACAATCTGCCGGAAGTCCGCGAAGCGCGGGAGTGGTTTCGCAACGAAACTCGCCGCGTTGCGCCTATTACGCTGGATGTGATGTGGGATCACTTTCTTTCCCGCCACTGGTCGCAGCTGTCGCCGGACTTTCCGCTACAGAAATTTGTCTGTTATGCCCGCGAACAAGTGATGACGATTTTGCCGGACTCACCGCCGCGCTTTATCAATCTGAATAATTACTTATGGTCAGAGCAATGGCTGGTGCGCTATCGCGATATGGATTTCATCCAGAGCGTGTTAAACGGCATGGCAAGCCGTCGCCCACGTCTGGATGCTCTACGTGACTCCTGGTACGATTTAGACACCCATTACGACGCCCTTGAAACCCGCTTCTGGCAATTTTATCCGCGGATGATGGAGCAGGCGTCACGCAAAGCGTTGTAGGGTATTAATTCATCCACACCGTGGCTGATATCGCGGGCAACGTCAGGATCTCATCGACCCGTTGTCCGTTCCCTTCTTTGCATTGCCATTGCGCGACATTAAGCAACGGCGATGCGGGTAGCACCACTTCACACGCTTCACCACGGTTGATTGCCACTAGCACACGCTGCTGATTGAGCACACGCACAAACACCACCACGTTATCTTCCGCATACAACACCTGACTGCCGCCACGACGCAATGCCAGGCTCTTCTTACGCAGCGCAATCATTCGCTGGTACAGCGCGAATAGTTCCGTATCTTGTTTTTCCGGGTCCCAGGGAAAAGGTTTACGACAAAATGGATCGTTATTGCCGTCCAGCCCCACTTCATCGCCGTAATAAATACACGGCACACCAGGCCAGGTGAACAGCCAGACGACCGCCAGTGGCAGACGCGTAACATCCCGTCCGAGTAACGTTTTAAATCGCGCGGTATCGTGGCTATCGAGCTGGTTAAACATACGCAGTTGCTGTTGATGAGAAAGCCCGGCACGGTAATTGTCCATCCAGGTCATACAGATTTGAGCGTCAATCTGCTGCGGATCGTAAGAGACATCGGTATTAGCGAGAAAGCCCCACAGCGGAAAAGTAAAGCCGCGATAGTTCATCGATGCATCCTCCACATCGGCCTGTAACCATTGCCGCGCATCGCCAAAATATTCACCGACAATGTACGCTTCTGGCTGGGTTTCTTTCGCCGCCTCAGTGATGCCGGCGACATGCTGCAAATTATTGCGCGCCCCGCCCGCTTCCCCCAGCATATGCACCACATCCAGCCGCCAGCCGTCCATATTCCACGGCGCTTTCAGCCAGTGACGGACAATGCTGTCTTCACCGCGATAAATTTCATTCACCAGACTTTCCGACTGATAATCCAGTTTTGGCAGGCTGGCATAGCCCAGCCAATCGAGCGCCGTGCCGTCATCGCGAAACGAGTACCAGTCGCGCCAGGGCGATTCGGGGTTATGGCAAGCGCCGCCCGTCCCGCGATTGTGCCTGTCAAACCAGGCATGAGAATCGCCACTGTGGTTAAACACGCCGTCCAGCATCAGGCGCATTCCTTGCTGCTGCGTGTTGTGTCTCAAACGCAGCAACGCCCCGTCGCCGCCAAACTGCGGATCGACGTGGCGATAATCTTCGGTATCGTATTTGTGCACGCTGGGTGCTTTAAACACCGGATTAAGATACAGCGCCGTCACGCCGAGTTTTTTCAGGTACGGCAGTTTTTCGCTTATCCCGTCCAGATCGCCGCCATAGAACGTTGATCCGCCCGCCTGTGCCGTGACCGGTTCATCCCAGTCACGCAATATTATTTCCCGCCCGGCGGCGTGATGATAATAGACATGATCCTGATCGGCATTACGAGGCAGACTCCGGGCAAAACGATCCGGGAAGATCTGATAAAAAATCTGATCCGCCGCCCATTGTGGTCCGATATCCGGCACATCGACGGCAAACTGTTCCAGCCGCGAAGGTGGTATTGGGCTGAAACCTTGCGGCGTAAACCAACGCTGGCGATCGTGCCACAGCAATTTGAAACTGTAGCGCCGCCGTGGTTGCCCGGTGGCGAGAGAGAGCGCTCCCCGCCACGCCGTCACACCAGGCTGCGGCTGGCTGCGCTGTTTATGCATCGGTATTGATGTTTCTTCGTTATCGTTTTCCATGCGCAACATAATGCGCTGTGGCGGCTCTTCGCCCGTCAGCCACAGCGTAATGAGCAGTTGATCTTTGCTTTGCTTAACAAACGGGGGCACCGGCAGGTGCCATGCATTTAACATCATAATTCCCCTGTGATGAAAATGTGTTCACCTTGCCATAGCCTAATGCAGGATCACTCATCATCTGAAGGATATTTGGGGGATGAGGATGGGGGTGGATAACTTTCGGAATAGCCGGATCAGGTTTTGCTCCTGATCCGGCGACAAAAGGCAGGAATTAGTGGTTTTCTGCCAGCTGGCGATCGTGGCGGCGTTTAAACATCCAGCCAATCAACAGCACCACAATCCACGCAAAACCAACGTACAGAGAGATACGCGTTTCAGGGTGATAACCAATCAGTCCGATGATAAAGAGCAGGAAAACCAGCCCCGTGATGGTCGTTGCCACCCCGCCAGGAACTTTAAATTTCAGCGCTTTAACTTCTTCTGGCGGCAGGCGGCGACGGAAGGCAATCTGAGACAGCAGGATCATAATCCACACCCACACGGTAGCGAAGGTCGCCAGCGAGGCAATCACCAGGAAGACGTTTTCCGGCATGATGTAGTTCAGATACACCGCAAACAGCAGCGCGGTAGTCATGACCAGCACCGTGACCCACGGAATACCGCGACGCGACGTTTTGCTGAAAATTTTCGGCGCACTGCCCTGCTCTGCCATGCCGTGCAACATACGGCCTACGCCAAACACGTCGCTGTTAATTGCCGACAAAGAGGCTGTCAGCACAACGAAGTTAAGAATGCTGGCGGCAAAGGTAATCCCCAAATGCTGGAACGTCAGCACGAACGGGCTACCAGCAGTACCAACCTGATTCCACGGATAGATAGACATAATGACGAACAGCGTACCAACATAGAACACCAGAATACGCATCGGCACTGAGTTAATCGCGCGCGGAATAGACTTCTCCGGCTCTTTCGCTTCACCGGCGGTAATACCAATAATTTCAATACCACCGTAGGCAAACATCACCATTTGCAACGACATCACCATGCCAAGCCAGCCGTTACTGAAGAAGCCGCCGTTGCTCCACAGGTTATGGATACCGGTCGGTTGCCCGCCGTTGCCAATCCCCCAAATGATGATACCGAAACCAGCAACGATCATGATGATAATGGTGGCGACTTTAAAGAACGAGAACCAGAACTCCAGCTCGCCGAACACTTTCACGCTCATCAGGTTAATGGCGCAGATAATCAGCACCACGCTCAACACCCATATCCAGTGCGGCACCGTCGGGAACCAGACGCCCATATAGATACCGAAAGCGGTCACATCGGCGATGGCGACAATAAGGATTTCAAAGCAGTAGGTCCAGCCGGTGATATAACCTGCCAGCGGGCCAAGGTTTTCCTGCGCATAACGCGAGAAAGAGCTGGCAGCCGGGTTATGTACCGACATTTCTCCCAGCGCACGCATAATGATATATGCCGCGACACCACCGATAATATAGGCCAACAACACGCTCGGTCCGGCCATTTTGATGGCGTCCGCCGAACCGTAAAACAACCCGGTGCCAATTGCTGAACCCAGTGCCATAAAGCGTATGTGTCGGGTACTTAGCCCACGCTTTAGCTTGTTCTTACTTTCCATCAATTCCTAACCCATCAACACAATAAAAAAACCACGGGGCATCGCAGCCCCGTGGTTAAAACAAATTTACAGTGATTTAGTGGGCGCTGGAGGTCACCTGACGACCTGCTGCGCGATCCCAGATAATGGCCAGAACCACCATCACCACCGTTGGCATTAACCACGCCAGACCTTGTTCGGCCAGCGGTAAACGCTGCGCCCAGGACGGTAAAATATCGCTGAATGCAGATGCTTTGATCCCGTCGAGAATACCAAAAAGCAGGCTGATAAACATCGGCGGAGCAATCACGCGGGACGAATTATGCCACCATGAGCGTGTAAAACTTAATACAACCAGTGCGATACACGGCGGATAAATGGCAGTCAGCACCGGTACAGAGATCTGAATCAGCTGGCTTAAGCCCAGATTAGAGACCACCATCGAGAAGCCGCCGAGGATAAACACCAGCGTACGGTATGAGAGCGGGATGTATTGAGCGAAGAATTCCGCACAAGCGCAGGTCAGGCCAACCGCCGTTACCAGACAAGCGATGAAGATTAACGCCGCCAGCAGGAAGCTACCGCCGCCGCCAAAGGTGTGCTGAACGTAAGCATGCAGAATAGCGGCACCGTTCGCGGATTGATCAACCAGCGACGCGCTGTCTGAACCCAGACGGAACAGCGCCAGGTACAGCAGAGTCAAACCAACGCCCGCCATCAGGCCAGCCCAGACAGTATAACGGGTCAGCAGACGCGCTTCGGTAACGCCGCGAGAACGCGCCGCGTTAACAATAACGATACCAAACACCATCGCGCCCAGCGTATCCATGGTCAGATAGCCGTTAACGAAGCCGTTAGAAAACGCAGCGTTTTGATAAGCCTCAGTTGCCGTGCTGATAGAACCCGCAGGCCAGACAATCGCGGCAACAGACAGGATGACCAGCGCGATAATTTTCAGCGGCGCAAGGAAGTTGCCCACGGTATCCAGCAGCTTGCCCGGATAGAGCGAAACCAGAATAACGATAGCGAAATAGACCAGGCTGTAGATAAACAGCGGCAGTGCGGAGTCACCCGTCAGCGGCGCAATGCCCACTTCAAAGGAGACTGTTGCCGTACGCGGTGTTGCAAACAGCGGCCCTACCGCCAGGTAGCAGACTGTTGCCAACAGCACGCCTGCGACTTTACCGATTGGTGTGCTCAGACTGTCAACGCCGCCGCCAACTTTCGCCAGCGCCACTACCGTTAATACCGGCAGACCAACGGCAGTAATGAGGAAGCCGAATGCCGCAGTCCAGACGTGTTCGCCTGCCTGCAAGCCGACCATAGGAGGGAAAATAATGTTACCTGCGCCAACGAACAACGCAAATGTCATAAAGCCCAGAGCGATGATATCGCGCGATCTTAACTGATGGGTCATAAATCATACTGCCTGTGGATGTGGTGTTGTAACGTTAAATTTTGTGCCAATCCCTGGGGATGATACAGCGGTATATTTAAACAATTTTAGCGGGAAATACTCCCAACCAGGCGCGGCGAAGAATAGTTTTTCGATTTACCGCGTGAATGCAGTCAGTATGACAGCACCTGAAGCGCAATTTAAACGCTTATAACGTTTTAAAGCAAGGAGGGATCTAAAAACCAGAGGGATATAATGATAAGAAATCACAAACCAGTATAAAACACTATTTCCGTGAAAAAGATATGGCTTATCATGCGAACAAAAAATCACCAGACATGGTAAAATTCAGCGCCCGTTTTTTGACTGCAAAGAAAAAAAGCCAGCATCGGCTGGCTTATGGCAACAAAAAATGACAAAGGCGGATTAATCGCTATTTTTGGCAATTAAACGTTCCGGCAGAACAAAACTGAAACGCGTACCTTTGCCCACCGTACTTTCAATATTGAGCCGGCTTTCATGATGATTTACCGCATGCTTCACGATCGCTAACCCCAACCCGCTACCGCCAGTTTGTCGGGAACGCGCTTTATCAACGCGATAAAAACGCTCGGTCAGGCGCGGAATATGCTCCGGTGCGATGCCCGGTCCATTATCTTCAACACTAAATTCGGCACCGTGCGGCACTCGCTGCCAGCGTACGGTGATATGCGTACCTTCCGGCGTATGATTCACGGCGTTATAGACCAGATTCGAAATCGCACTGCGTAACTGGTCTTCGCTGCCAGACACTTTGAGGCCGTTATCAATCTCAAAGGTAAATGTCTGTTTTTGCTGGCTCAGCGTCTGAGCTTCACGCTCAACGACGCGCAGCATCATCGGCACATCAACCTTCTCATTCAGCAACTGCGTCGGCGCGGCTTCAATTTTCGACAAGGTCAGTAACTGCTTCACCAGCCCTTCCATCCGCTGAGTCTGCTCACGCATGGTGTGCAACGCTTTTTCGCGTACCGCGCCTTCCAGCGGCTGCTCATCCATCATCTCCAGGTAACCCTGTAACACGGTCAATGGCGTGCGTAACTCATGGCTTACGTTGGCAAAAAAGTTGCGTCGCGCCCCTTCCAGTTGATGCATTTGCGTGACATCTCGCGCCACCATCAGCAGCTGTTTATGGGTATAAGGCATGACACGAATTTCCAGATGCCGCCCGGTGTTGAGCACCAGATTGAGCGGGCGAGAAAAATCACGCGTTTTCAGATATTGCGTAAACTCCGGATAACGCAGCAGGTTAAGGATGTTCTGCCCATTATCTTCCGGCCAGCGCAGACCAAGAATTTGTTGCGCCAGACCGTTACACCAGAAAATACCGCCCTCTTCCGTGGTCAGCACCACCGCATCGGGTAGCGACTCCGCGCCGCTACGAAAGCGTTTGATAAGATTACCCAGCTCGCGGCGGCGTTTTTTATTACGCAGTTGCATCTGGTGTAAACCGTACAGCAGCGGTTCCCAGCTACCACGCCCCGGTGGCGGGGTCATACTGCGATCCACCCACAGCCACCATGAAAGGCGCAATAAATTCCAGAAATGCCAGATAAGCAGTCCTGTTACCGATGCCAGCAAAAACCAGGGCAGGTAACCAAAAAATGCACCCAGGATGAAAGCCGGGAGGCAGCAAAGTAGCAGCTCCAGCACCAGCCTTTTCCACGACAGCCGTTCCAGCACGTAAGATACTCCAGTTAAGAAATCATAAGCCCTGCTCTGCGTCCGATGAGCAAGGCGTTAAAAGCGGGTTGAAAAACGATATCCTGTACCGCGCACGGTCTGCACCATGCGGTCATGCCCGCCGGGTTCCAGTGCTTTACGCAGGCGGCGAATGTGGACATCGACCGTGCGGTCTTCTACATATACGTTGGTTCCCCAGACGTGGTTTAGCAGTTGCTCGCGACTGTACACGCGCTCGGGATGCGTCATAAAAAAGTGCAGCAGTTTAAATTCAGTCGGCCCCATCTCCAGCGGTTCTTCGCCCGCCATCACCCGGTGAGATGTCGGGTCGAGACTTAGCCCCTGCATCTCAATCACCTCTTCCACCGCCATCGGCGATATACGGCGCATTACCGCTTTGATTCGCGCCACCAGCTCCTTCGGCGAAAACGGCTTGGTGATATAGTCATCCGCACCGGTTTCAAGGCCGCGCACGCGATCTTCTTCTTCCCCTCTGGCGGTCAACATCACAACCGGAATATCACGGGTCATCGACTCACGCTTGAGATGTTTGATGAACTGGATACCGGAGCCGCCGGGTAACATCCAGTCGAGGAGAATTAAATCCGGCCAGGGTTCATTCAGTTGGTTCACAGCACTGTCATAATCTTCCGCTTCGACCGGCTGGAAGCCATTTTGCTCGAGCACGAAGCAGACCATTTCGCGAATTGGAGCTTCATCTTCTACGACCAGAATACGTCTCGCCATGATTTGCCCTGTTGTAATAAATAGATTGCGATCATTAATGCGACGTCATTATGCGTCAGATTTATGACAGATTTATGAAAAGCTCGTCGCACATATCTTCAGGTTATTGATTTCCGTGGCGCAGAAAAAAGCAAATGGCACATCTGTTTGGGTATAATCGCGCCCATGCTTTTTCGCCAGGGAACCGTTATGCGCATCCTTCACACCTCAGACTGGCATCTCGGCCAGAACTTCTACAGTAAAAGCCGCGAAGCTGAGCATCAGGCTTTTCTTGACTGGCTGCTGGAGACAGCACAAACCCATCAGGTGGATGCGATTATTGTTGCCGGTGATGTTTTCGATACCGGCTCGCCGCCCAGTTACGCCCGCACGTTATACAACCGTTTTGTTGTCAATTTACAGCAAACTGGCTGTCATCTGGTGGTACTGGCGGGAAACCATGATTCGGTCGCCACGCTGAATGAATCGCGCGATATCATGGCGTTCCTCAATACTACCGTGGTCGCCAGCGCCGGACATGCGCCGCAAATCTTGCCTCGTCGCGACGGGACGCCAGGCGCAGTGCTGTGCCCCATTCCTTTTTTACGCCCGCGTGACATTATTACCAGCCAGGCGGGACTTAACGGTATTGAAAAACAGCAGCATTTGCTGGCAGCTATTACTGATTATTATCAACAACACTATGCCGATGCCTGCAAGCTGCGCGGCGATCAGCCTCTGCCCATCATCGCCACGGGACATTTAACGACCGTGGGCGCCAGTAAAAGTGACGCCGTGCGTGACATCTATATTGGCACGCTGGACGCGTTTCCGGCACAAAACTTTCCGCCAGCCGACTACATCGCGCTCGGGCATATTCACCGCGCGCAGATTATTGGCGGCATGGAACATGTTCGCTATTGCGGCTCCCCCATTCCACTGAGTTTTGATGAATGCGGTAAGAGTAAATATGTCCATCTGGTGACATTTTCAAACGGCAAATTAGAGAGCGTGGAAAATCTGAACGTACCGGTAACGCAACCCATGGCGGTGCTGAAAGGCGATCTGGCGTCGATTACCGAACAGCTGGAACAGTGGCGCGATGTATCACAAGAGCCACCTGTCTGGCTGGATATCGAAATCACTACTGATGAGTATCTGCATGATATTCAGCGCAAAATCCAGGCATTAACCGAATCACTACCTGTCGAAGTATTGCTGGTACGCCGGAGTCGTGAACAGCGCGAGCGTGTGTTAGCCAGCCAACAGCGTGAAACCCTCAGCGAACTCAGCGTCGAAGAGGTGTTCAATCGCCGTCTGGCACTGGAAGAACTGGATGAATCGCAGCAGCAACGTCTACAGAATCTTTTCGCCACGACGTTGCAGACCCTCGCCGGAGAACACGAAGCATGAAAATTCTCAGCCTGCGCCTGAAAAACCTGAACTCATTAAAAGGCGAATGGAAGATTGATTTCACCCGCGAGCCGTTCGCCAGCAACGGGCTGTTTGCCATTACCGGCCCAACAGGTGCTGGAAAAACGACCCTACTCGATGCCATTTGTCTGGCGCTGTATCACGAAACCCCGCGCCTCTCTAACGTTTCGCAATCACAAAATGATCTCATGACCCGCGATACCGCCGAATGTCTGGCGGAAGTGGAATTTGAAGTGAAAGGTGAAGCGTATCGCGCGTTCTGGAGCCAGAATCGGGCGCGTAACCAGCCGGACGGTAATTTGCAGGTGCCACGCGTAGAGCTGGCGCGCTGCGCAGACGGCAAAATTCTCGCCGACAAAGTGAAAGATAAGCTGGAACTGACGGCGACGTTAACCGGGCTTGATTACGGGCGCTTCACCCGTTCGATGCTGCTTTCACAAGGGCAATTTGCTGCCTTCCTGAATGCCAAACCAAAAGAACGCGCGGAATTGCTCGAGGAGTTAACCGGCACCGAAATCTACGGGCAAATCTCCGCAATGGTTTTTGAACAGCATAAATCGGCCCGTACTGAGCTGGAGAAACTGCAAGCGCAGGCCAACGGCGTTGCATTATTAGCGCCAGAACAGCTGCAATCGCTTACAGATAGTTTGCAGGTACTCACTGACGAAGAGAAACGGTTACTCACTGCGCAGCAGCAAGAACAACAATCAATTAACTGGTTAACGCGTAAGGACGAGTTGCAGCAGGAAGCCAGTCGCCGTCAGCAGGCACTGCAACAGGCGTTAGCCGAGGAAGAAAAAGCACAACCGCAACTTGCGGCCCTCAGTCTGGCGCAACCGGCACGAAATCTTCGTCCGCACTGGGAACGCATCGCAGAACACAGCGCGGCGCTGGCGCATACTCGCCAGCAGATTGAAGAAGTAAATACTCGCTTACAGAGCACAATGGCGCTTCGCGCGAGCATTCGCTACCACGCGGCGAAGCAGTCAGCAGAATTACAGCAGCAGCAACAAAGCCTGAATGCCTGGTTACAGGAACACGATCGCTTCCGTCAGTGGAACAACGAACTGGCAGGTTGGCGTGCGCAGTTCTCCCAACAAACCAGCGATCGCGAGCATCTGCGGCAATGGCAGCAACAGTTAACCCATTCTGAGCAAAAACTTAATGCGCTTGCGGCGATCACGTTGACGTTAACCGCCGATGAAGTTGCTAGCGCCCAGGCGCAACATGCTGAGCAACGCCCACTGCGTCAGCGCCTGGTCGCACTGCATGGGCAGATTGTTCCCCAACAAAAACGTCTGGCGCAGTTACAGGTCGCTATCCAGAATGTCACTCTGGAACAGACGCAACGTAATGCCGCACTTAACGAAATGCGCCAGCGTTATAAAGAAAAGACGCAGCAACTTGCCGATGTCAAAACCATTTGCGAGCAGGAAGCTCGCATTAAAACGCTGGAAGCCCAGCGCGCGCAGTTACAGGCAGGTCAGCCTTGTCCACTTTGTGGTTCCACCAGCCACCCGGCGGTCGAGGCGTATCAGGCGCTGGAACCGGGCGTTAATCAGGCCCGGCTATTAACGCTGGAAAACGAAGTGAAAAAGCTCGGCGAAGAAGGCGCGGCGCTGCGCGGGCAACTGGATGCATTAACGAAGCAGCTTCAGCGTGATGAAAACGAAGCGCAAAGCCTCCGACAAGATGAGCAAGCACTTACTCAACAATGGCAAGCCGTCACGGCCAGCCTCAATATCACCTTACAGCCACAGGACGATATTCAACCGTGGCTAGATGCACAAGATGAGCACGAACGCCAACTGCGATTACTCAGCCAACGGCATGAATTACAAGGGCAGATTGCCGCGCATAATCAGCAAATTATCCAGTATCAACAGCAAATTGAACAACGCCAGCAGCAACTCTTAACGGCATTGGCGGGTTATGCACTGACATTGCCACAGGAAGAGGAAGAAGAGAGCTGGTTGGCGACACGTCAGCAAGAAGCGCAGAGCTGGCAGCAACGCCAGAACGAATTAACCGCGCTGCAAAACCTTATTCAGCAGCTGACGCCGATTCTGGAAACGTTGCCGCAAAATGATGAACTCCCGCACAGCGAAGAAACTGTGGCGCTGGAAAACTGGCGGCAAGTTCACGAACAATGCCTCGCGTTGCAAAGCCAGCAGCAAACGTTGCAGCAACAGGAAGTTCTGGCAGCGCAAAGTCTGCAAAAAGTTCAGGCGCAGTTTGACACCGCGCTACAGGACAGCATTTTTGACGATCAGCAGGCATTTCTTGCGGCGTTCATGGATGAGCAGACGTTAACTCAGCTGGAACAGCTGAAACAGAATCTGGAAAACCAGCGTCGTCAGGCGCAAGCGCTGGCCACTCAGACAGCTGAAACGCTGGCACAGCATCAGCAACACCGACCTGGCGGACTGGATCTCACGGTGACGGTGGAACAGATTCAGCAAGAGTTAGCGCAAACTCACCAAAAGTTGCGTGAAAACACCACTCGCCAGGGGGAAATTCGCCAGCAGCTGAAGCAGGATGCAGACAACCGTCAGCAACAACAAACCTTAATGCAGCAAATTGCACAGACGACGCAGCAGGTTGAGGACTGGGGATATCTTAATTCGCTGATTGGCTCCAAAGAGGGCGATAAATTCCGTAAATTCGCTCAGGGGCTGACGCTGGACAATCTGGTCCATCTGGCTAACCAGCAACTTACCCGGCTGCACGGTCGCTACCTGTTACAGCGTAAAGCCAGCGAGGCGCTGGAGGTCGAAGTTGTCGATACCTGGCAGGCAGATGCGGTACGCGATACCCGTACGCTTTCCGGCGGCGAAAGTTTCCTCGTGAGCCTGGCTCTGGCGCTGGCGCTTTCGGATCTGGTCAGCCATAAAACGCGTATTGACTCGCTGTTCCTCGATGAAGGTTTCGGCACGCTGGATAGCGAAACGCTGGATACCGCCCTTGACGCACTGGATGCCCTGAACGCCAGTGGTAAAACCATCGGGGTGATTAGCCACGTTGAAGCGATGAAAGAGCGTATTCCGGTGCAGATTAAAGTGAAGAAGATCAACGGACTGGGCTACAGTAAACTGGAAAGCGCGTTTGCGGTGAAATAACTATTCAGCAGGATAATGAATACAGAGGGGCGAATTATCTCTTGGCCCGGATGGTCGTTATCCTGCAAGCTATCACTTTATTGGCTACGGTGATTCGTAGCTGCTCTGTTGGTTGTGATGGTGGTATGAAAAAAGTTATTTTATCTTTGGCACTCGGCACATTTGGCCTGGGGATGGCTGAATTTGGCATTATGGGGGTGCTCACGGAGCTGGCGCATAATGTGGGAATTTCGATTCCAGCCGCCGGGCATATGATTTCGTATTATGCGCTGGGGGTGGTGGTCGGTGCGCCGATAATCGCGCTTTTTTCCAGTCGCTACTCACTCAAACATATCTTGTTGTTTCTGGTGGCGTTGTGCGTCATTGGCAACGCCATGTTTACTCTCTCTTCGTCTTACCTGATGCTCGCCATTGGCCGCCTGGTTTCCGGTTTTCCGCATGGCGCATTTTTTGGCGTCGGGGCGATCGTGTTATCGAAAATTATCCAACCCGGCAAAGTCACCGCCGCCGTGGCGGGTATGGTTTCCGGGATGACGGTCGCCAATCTGCTGGGCATTCCGCTGGGGACGTATTTAAGTCAGGAATTTAGCTGGCGCTACACCTTTTTATTGATCGCTGTTTTTAATATTGCGGTGATGGCATCGGTCTATTTTTGGGTACCGGATATTCGCGACGAGGCGAAAGGAAAGCTGCGCGAACAATTTCACTTTTTGCGCAGCCCGGCCCCGTGGTTAATTTTCGCCGCCACGATGTTTGGCAACGCAGGTGTGTTTGCCTGGTTTAGTTACGTTAAACCTTACATGATGTTTATTTCCGGTTTTTCGGAAACGGCGATGACCTTCATTATGATGCTGGTCGGACTGGGGATGGTGCTGGGGAATATGCTAAGTGGCCGGATTTCCGGACGTTACTCGCCGCTACGCATTGCGGCAGTGACTGACTTTATTATTGTGCTGGCACTGTTGATGCTCTTTTTCTTCGGCGGCATGAAAACAACGTCGCTTATTTTTGCTTTTATTTGTTGCGCGGGATTATTTGCCCTTTCAGCACCGCTGCAAATATTGTTACTGCAAAATGCCAAAGGTGGGGAGTTATTAGGTGCCGCGGGTGGGCAAATAGCGTTTAACCTCGGTAGCGCCGTGGGTGCTTATTGCGGCGGGATGATGCTGACGCTGGGGCTGGCGTATAATTACGTGGCGTTACCTGCCGCCCTGCTCTCGTTTGCTGCGATGTCCTCATTGCTGCTGTATGGTCGCTATAAGCGCCAGCAAGTAGCGGAGAGTCCGGTGCTGGCGAAACCACTGGGATAGGTTGTAGTCACGGTGCACGTTACTTGTTGCCGGATGCGGCGTGAACGCCTTATCCGGCCTACGGGATGCTCATTTTGTAGGCCTGATAAGACACGCCTGTGTCGCATCAGGCATCTGAGCACGGTGCCGGATGCGGCGCGAGCGCCTTATCCGACCTACGGCTGCTTATTTTGTCGGCCTGATAAGACGCGGCAAGCGTCGCATCAGGCATGATGCACCAATTGCCTGGGTTTTTTACTCTTGTGGCCATAACCATGCGGCGCCGCGTACGCCGCTGGAATCACCATGCCTCGCCTTACGCACGGGCGTTTCACATTCGCCACCGAAGACAAATTGTTTAATCAACGGCGGAACCGTTTGATATAAACGGTCAACATTGCTCATCCCTCCGCCTAGGACAATCACATCCGGGTCGAGAATATTCACCACATGCGCCAGCGACTTCGCCAGTCGTAGCTCATAGCGACGCAATGCCAACTCGGCAACCGGATCGCTTTCTTCAACGAGACGAATAATTTCACTGCCTTTCAGTGCATGTCCGCTTAAACGACGATAATCTGTGGCAAATCCGGTACCCGAAATAAAGGTTTCAATACAGCCTTGTTTACCGCAATAACAAGTGACTTCCTCGCGATAACGCAGTTCGTCTTCGTCCATCCACGGTAGCGGATTGTGTCCCCACTCGCCTGCCGTGCCATTGCCGCCGATATGCGCCCGCCCATTGAATGCCACGCCCGCGCCGCATCCCGTGCCGATAATCACAGCAAATACCGTCTGCGCTCCCGCTGCCGCGCCATCTACCGCTTCCGAAACCGCCAGACAGTTGGCGTCATTTGCCAGCCGCACTTCCCGCTGCAACCGCGCGCTTAAGTCTTTATCGAATGGCTGACCGTTAAGCCAGGTTGAATTGGCATTTTTCACCACTCCGGTATAGGGTGAAATCGAGCCTGGGATCCCCATCCCCACTGTTCCACGCTGCCCTGTCGCCTGCTCCGCCATATCAACCAACGTGGCGATCGTTTCAATAGTCTGGCGGTAATCATCACGCGGCGTGGGCAGACGATGGCGGTACAACTGCTCCCCTGCATCGCCCAGTGCAATCACTTCAGTTTTGGTGCCGCCTAAATCGATACCTATACGCACGGTACTCTCCTTATTTTTTCAATATCAATAGCGTAGAGACGGACAACCGGATTGGCAATGCAAGGCCGCCGACAATTCGTTATCATGCCCGCTAAATTTAACGACAAGGCCGTGGAAATTATCATGCTGTGGTTCAAAAATTTAATGGTTTACCGTCTTAGCCGCGAGATTTCGCTGCGTGCAGAAGAGATGGAAAAACAGCTAGCCTCGATGGCATTTACCCCATGCGGCAGCCAGGATATGGCGAAGATGGGCTGGGTTCCTCCGATGGGATCGCACAGCGATGCGTTAACGCACGTTGCCAATGGTCAAATTGTTATCTGCGCGCGCAAAGAAGAAAAAATTCTCCCGTCTCCGGTCATTAAACAGGCGCTGGAAGCGAAAATCGCCAAACTGGAAGCGGAACAGGCGCGTAAGCTGAAGAAAACCGAAAAAGATTCGCTGAAAGATGAAGTGTTGCACTCTCTGCTGCCTCGCGCCTTCAGCCGTTTCAGCCAAACCATGATGTGGATCGACACGGTGAACGGTTTGATCATGGTGGACTGCGCCAGCGCCAAAAAAGCGGAAGATACGCTGGCACTGCTGCGTAAAAGCCTGGGGTCGTTACCGGTTGTGCCATTGAGCATGGAAAACCCGATTGAACTGACGCTGACCGAATGGGTACGCTCCGGTAGCGCGGCACAGGGCTTCCAGCTGCTTGATGAAGCCGAGCTGAAATCGCTGCTGGAAGATGGCGGCGTGATCCGCGCGAAGAAACAAGATCTAACCAGCGAAGAGATCACCAATCACATTGAAGCCGGAAAAGTGGTGACTAAACTGGCGCTCGACTGGCAGCAACGCGTTCAGTTTGTGATGTGCGACGATGGTTCGCTCAAGCGCCTGAAGTTCTGCGACGAGCTGCGCGATCAAAACGAAGATATCGACCGCGAAGATTTTGCCCAGCGTTTTGACGCCGATTTCATCCTGATGACCGGCGAACTGGCAGCGTTAATTCAAAACCTGATCGAAGGATTGGGCGGCGAAGCGCAACGTTAATAGCTGGTTTGCCTTCAATGCCGGATGCGACGCCTCGGTGCGTCTTATCCGGCGTACGAAGCCATGCCAGGCATTAATCTAATCATTCGCTACGTCGGATGATGATTTTTAACGCTGCAATATTGTGTGTTTTACGCCGTAACTGATCTAACCGCCTCGTCCCGATTCGCCTGTCGGCAGCACGCAGAATATTCACTACCCCCCACTTATCACTGGCAAACTGTTTCGTTAACAGCTCCGCTTTCGGTGTATCAATATATTCACGCAATAAATTAGAAATTGAACAAATATCCGTCAGGTAAGGATACCAGCAAGTTTCGCCGTGAAAATTTCGCACCCCATGATTACCCGCGACAAAATCTTTTGGATAATCCCAGATAACATCTTGATCCAGAGTGATCCAGTAACGCGGCAAATCGGTGCTTCCACCATTTTGGCTGCGCATTGGATAACGGGTACAGTGAATTTGCAGATTGATGGTCGGCGTCAGTAAATCATAGATTTCCCGCTGTAATTTACTCCAGGGCCGTGACCTCATTTTAATTCCTCAAGCTTATTGCGCGCTTCACTACGAATTTTCCGTGTCGATCCGGTTTTAACTAATTCACGTAATTGTTGTGGATCAGGATGATCGGCAAATAACAGTAAAGACGGATCCTCTTTTAACCACGCCGTTTTCACCTTAGCAGGCAGTTGCGGGTTGGCAATCGCTCCCTGACGATCCTGCGGTGTAACCAATGCTGTGAATGCAGAAGTCGGCGTATGCGCATTAATCAACGCCGTTTTACGTAATTGTTCATGCCGACTTTGCAGTAATGCCAGCCAAAACTCATCATCAGGCTTATCTGTCAGCTTATCCAGCTCGATTAAAATAACGCTATCATCATCATTCCAGCGACGTAATCCTCTATCACACTGCCTACGATTACTATTTGTCATGTCTGTAACAGACAGCGCCCAGTCAGAATTAAAGCGATATTGCTTATCAAGACGGGCAATAATCTCTGAGGGTAAATCATTTTTATCAAATAACTGATTGCGCATCCGGTAACGATATTCAGCCGGTAAATCAGGCAGCAAATCGATGGCGTCATTGAGCATTGCTTCATCTACTATGCCATTATCAATCAGTTCCAGTTGTATATCATACGCCTGCTCCTGATCTTCTTGCCGTTTGCTCATCATTAATTGCAATGTGCGCTGCCACAATTTTTTCTTATATTCCAACGGCAGCAGTTTATCGTGTGCTAATTTATTCCAGATAGCGGGGTTATCATGATGTGTCAGGAGATAGTTAATCACTTCAGTTGACGTCAGATAACGCACACCTTCACTTAAATATTGTATATCTTCTTTTGCCAGCGACAGTTGGCGCGCTTCAGGTAAAGCAATAAATAATGCCATAACGATATTTTTATGGTCTTTATTATCGAGATACATTTGTTCTGCAATACGTTCAATATCGGGAATACTCATGTTTGCAGAAAGCCGCGTAACTTTTAGTTCCACAAGGGCATGAGCTACGGCTTCACGGACCTTAATTGATTGATCGTTACTCAGCGCCACGGCTTGTCGTGTAGTCAAATCGGCACCAGCAATTCGTTCGCGTAGTTCATCATCATCGCTATTTATCAGTTCATCCACCACAGATGTTGGCGCCAGCCACGCGTAATCGTACTGGCTGACTAACGTCTTACGCACAATCGGAAACGGACTCTGACTTAATAGGGCAATGAGTTCCGGAGAAAGATTATCCTGTCTGGCCTGCTCGAGTTGGACGCTCTCGACAGGCGTCGACATTAATTTTTCATTCACTTCTGGTGAAATATCGCTGTTTTTAATCAGTCCTTTCGCCACTGCCTGGTCTTTAATAAAAGGCGCGGTGAGTAAATGCATTTGCCTGGCGGGCCAACGCTGCGCCATATATTCTCGTGTCTGGTCATCAGGATGCTGTAGCAATTGCAGCATAACATCAGTTGGTAGACTCTCCATGCGAGTCAGAAAACGCGCCACCAGCGGATCTTCATGCTTAACGTTGCCAGCCGCAAATTTTTCGACCTTGCCCTGTTCAATCCACTGCAATTTTTCACTTAACCCCGATACAGGTTTATCGCGAAACAACGGCAATCCCTGGACAATACTGGCCGCTACACTGTCATAATCAGGATAGGCATTTAAAACATTGTCGGTTTCAATTTCAGTAATCTCATAGAGATCGGGCTCAAACAGCGAATACGCTTTTCGAATATTCGCATCCCAGTCATAATTTTCATTGCTGGTATCTTCGTTGATATAAAACTCAGCGTTATTAACCTCAAATTGCGTCGCCTTGTCTGAAACAATAATTCCGCGAGCCGTAATACCTTTCATTACTTCAAAGTTATGATCATTATAATCAGCATAGACTAAACCTTTCGCTTGCATCTCACCTTTGACGTATGCGAAATCATGATTAATAAAGTTGTCGACAATCACATTGCCCAACACAATGAGTTGACCATCACCTGCCGAATAATCATCATAATCACCATTAATGGTTAAATTCCCCTTGACCACCAGGGTATGCTTATTACTAAAATTGCTGGGTATTGATAAATCTCCATTATGATAATACCAACGAATGTTATTTTTAAGCATATAAGAGGCTTCCATACTATCATCGGTTTCCTCTTTAACTCCATTACGTTCTTCTGCGGTCATGATATGGAAATCTGACTTAATAAGATCATCGCTAGTGATCCACTCTGCAGCGTAAACATTTTCGGTGGCAATAAATACAACCATACAGATGATCAATATTTTTATTTTATTCATAATCTTCACTGATATTAATATCAACCTTGATAGATTATGAATATATAGAAAATAGAAAAATTAGCAGCAATGGAGATTTTATTATTCGTGAAATAAGGAATATTTCAGAAAAATGCCCTCCCATTCAGACGGGAAGGCGCGATATTACAGATAGCGGCACAAATAGGAGGTCGGTTCGGCAACTTGCAGATGGAACTCGCTGTGGCCGGGAACATTAAATACTTCACCAGCTTCATACACGCGCCAGTCGGTAGCGCCAGGCAGCAAAACATTCAGCGCCCCGCTGACCACCGTCATCTCTTCGGGTTCCGCAGTACTGAACATGTATTCACCTTCAACCATCACACCGACGCTGGCGCGGCCAGTATCGCTGCTGGTAAAGCCGATCGATTTCACTTTTCCGGAAAAGTATTCGTTACTTTGAAGCATAAACTGGCCCTGTCAGGTGGTTTAACATCTTCTTCACTATAGGGGCCAAAGGTGCTAACTGTCACGTAAAATTACACCAGCAATTCCGCCGCCAGCCTGGCAATCAATACGTTAGAGAGCAAAACAGGTACATCGAGCTTTTTTTGCAGTAAATCGCGATGACGCTGATTAAATCCTAAACAATCCAGCATGATGACATCCGCGCCATTCGCCAGCAATTCTTTCCCGGCATCAACGATTTTCTGTTCAGAATCATGAATGGGATTTCCCAGCGAGAATAGTGGTGTTCTCTGCAAAATTTGCCATTTTTGCGCCTGAACGGCCAAAAGCTCTTCTACTGGAACAATAACACCGACCTGGTGACCTTCAACAATGGAGGAAACCAAGGGTGGGAGAATGCGCAAAGGTTCGAGGAAGATCGTATTTCGCGCTGTCATATTGCTAATGTTGGCCGTACTCATTAGCAAAATAACGTCATAATCCTGATTATCGAGTACCTCAATCACGCTTTGTAGATCACGCTCCACTTTACGGCGTGAAACGTGGGCCAGCTGGTTGTCATTTAATAATGTAAGAATAGTTTCTTCGCCTGCTTCTGGCGCATACTCCGCCATCACCTCTTCGCGGCTTAATTTCCCCAGCAGGCTATGATGGGAAATATTATTTTCGTCAATGTACTCCGTCAGAAGCGGCAAAACTTCATGCATTGGTACAATGCCGATGGTCAGAATCGCCAACGACGCGCTCATTGTCTTCCACCTTTCTTTTTCGTCGTTAATTACCGGGCAAATACTAAGCACCACAGCGGGCGCTTGCCGATGCTACAAATGCAAAAAAGCGTAGCAGCAGACGCGCACGGCATAATGTAAAGATTCCCAATAGTTCCAGTAATGGATTGTTATTGTTTAATATTCTAATTATTTGAAAAACATGAATTGTGAAAAGTGTGATGCAGGTCCGTTGCAATAGCACTCAGAGTCCCTTCCGAGCAGTCTGATGCGGTCACTCTTTATCAGGATCCTCATAGCGTTTTTTAGCATCCATCGCCTCCTGGGCCGTAGGATGTTCGCTGATCAAAGAGTCTGGTTTGGGATGATCGGCTCGCAGCTGATACCAGGTCACAGTCTGTCCTTGCTGGCCTTTTTCTACCGTAACAATTCTGGCTTCTCGGGGATAAGGCGGTTTCGTTGGCATTGTTCTTCCTTATTTCACGGGATGAACATTAAGTATAGGTGCCAGGACAATGACAGTTTGCCGTTTGTGCCAAAGCGGTTCGAATTTCAGAGATCACCTGACTGGGTTCGTTGTTAGCATCGACGATAATATGCGCAACTTCACGATATAATGCATCGCGTTCTTCCAGCACTTCCTGAACTTCTTCACTTAACGGTTTTCCTGTGAGTGTTGGCCGTAAATCCTCTTCTGGCGCTGCTTGCAGACGATTTACCAGCACTGACACCGGCGCGCACAAGTAAACCACAATCCCGTTATTACGCATGTAGTGGCGATTAAATTCCGTCAGAATAATACCGCCGCCCGTCGCGATAACGGTGGATGGTGCAGTAACTGCTTCCAGAGCGGCGCTCTCCCTGGCGCGAAATCCTGCCCACTCTTCCCTTTCGACGATCTCTGCTACCGTCATATTGAGTTGTGATTGCAACCATTGGTCGGTATCAACAAACCGACAGTTGAGCGAATCGGCAAGGGCCATTCCGACCGTTGTTTTACCACAGCCCCGAGGCCCGATCAGAAAAAGAGGGTGTGTCATCGTGGGTTTTCCCCAAAAGGTCGCAATGCGGCGAAAGCCGGTTTCGTAAGAATAACGATCATACCATCAAACTAGTACAATTTCGATTGTAAAGAAATAATTCCACTTAAGGAGCGAACTTCAATACATTCCTTACTATATCAAGAAATGAGCGAGAAAGAAGTGTAAATAATATATTACATTTACGAACGGTTACGTTGAACTTCCTGCCACCATTTTTCAAGTTCAGCCGCAAATGCCTGGCGGTCACGTTGCGAAAGGCTATCTGGTCCTCCGGTCTGGATGCCGCTGGCTCGTAGGGTATCCATAAAATCGCGCATCGTCAGACGTTCACGAATAGTCGCTGGTGTGTACCGTTCGCCACGCGGATTAAGTGCTGCCGCGCCTTTCTCGATGGCTTCAGCAGCCAAAGGAATATCTGCGGTTATTACCAAATCGCCCGCCTCACACTGACGTACAATTTCATTATCAGCCACGTCAAAACCTGCCGCGACGCGCAGCGTGCGAATAAACCGCGATGGCGGCACGCGTAAACTCTGATTTGCCACCAACACCAGCGGCATCTGCATACGTTCTGCCGCGCGATACAGAATCTCTTTAATTACATTGGGACACGCATCGGCGTCCACCCATATTGTCATAAGGCTATCCTCTGTTGGGTAATCCTCTATTGTGTCGCGCTTTTGCCTTCCGGCATAGTTCTGTTTATGCTTCTGACCAGGCGCTTTTCAAAATAATGAATTCACGGCAGGAGTGTGCAATGGAAAAGAAAATCGGTTTTATTGGCTGCGGCAATATGGGAAAAGCCATTCTCGGCGGTCTGATTGCCAGCGGTCAGGTCCTTCCAGGGCAAATCTGGGTGTATACCCCCTCCCCGGATAAAGTTGCCGCCTTACATGAACAGTTTGGTATCAACGCCGCAGAATCGGCACAGGAAGTGGCGCAAATCACCGATATCGTCTTTGCTGCCGTCAAACCGGGCATCATGATTAAAGTCCTTAGCGAAATCACTTCCAGCCTGAATAAAGACTCTCTGGTGGTTTCTATCGCCGCAGGCGTTACGCTCGACCAACTTGCCCGGGCGCTGGGTCACGACCGGAAAATTATTCGCGCCATGCCGAACACCCCCGCGTTGGTCAACGCCGGGATGACATCCGTAACGCCAAACGCGTTGGTCACTCCCGAAGATACTGCCGATGTGCTGAATATTTTCCGCTGCTTTGGCGAGGCGGAAGTCATTGCTGAGCCGATGATCCACCCAGTGGTTGGCGTGAGCGGTTCTTCGCCAGCCTATGTCTTTATGTTTATCGAAGCGATGGCCGACGCCGCCGTGCTGGGCGGGATGCCACGCGCGCAGGCTTATAAGTTTGCCGCCCAGGCGGTAATGGGTTCCGCGAAAATGGTGCTGGAAACCGGCGAACATCCGGGCGCCTTGAAAGATATGGTCTGCTCACCAGGAGGCACAACCATTGAAGCGGTACGCGTTCTGGAAGAGAAAGGATTCCGTTCCGCGGTGATCGAAGCGATGACGAAGTGTATGGAAAAATCAGAAAAACTCAGCAAGTCCTGATGACTCTCGCTGGACGTCAGGCCGCCACTTCAGTACGGTTACGTCCGGCTCTCTTTGCTTTGTAGAGCGCCATATCAGCCGATTTCAGCCACTCACGGTAGTGACTCATTTGCGGATTCAGCGGCGCGATACCGACGCTTATCCGTAATATCACCTGCGGCGTATTTGGCAGGCGTAATGCATTTAATCCTTCATGTACACGTAACATGGCAGTAATGGCGTTTTCGGCTGGCGTACCTGACATAATCACCGCAAATTCATCACCACCAAAACGACCAATCACATCGCTGCCACGCAGGGTAATTTGTAACTGTCGGGTAAGGGCAACGATTGCTTCATCACCGACATCGTGACCCCATGTATCGTTGATACTCTTAAAATGGTCGATATCAATAATCAATAGCGTCGCATCGCGATTGTGTCGGCGACAGTTATCAAACTCATTACGTAGCATGATTTCCCAGTGGCGCCGGTTGTAAACGCCCGTCATGCCGTCGCGGGTACTCATGATCTGCAATCGTCGTTTATGTTCAGCCAGTTTGGTCGCTGTCTGGTAGCTGACCCAGCCAAACAGCAGAGGATAAATGACGATAATGGGAAGGGAGAGCCACCATTCCAGCGGCGCACTCTTGAGCGACACCGTGATCCCCGTGAGTTCGAGTGTGACAAGGCAGGAAACGACCATCAACACCAAACCGGCGACAAACAGACGGGGGCCCCCTGCCCCCATCAAATTCAGGCACATAATCATCAGCATTGCGATCGAAGGCAGCACGTTTACGCCCATCACGCCTACCCACATACCGGCTAACACTGCATCAGTTTTTAAGTTGTATATTTCCCGGCCAAGCGGATCAACGGCCCTGCTCGCCAACTGCCAGGCTAAATGCGGCCAGACAAATGCCCAGCCAACCAACACCAGCCACCACCAGCCTGACAGCGGGTGCGAAACCAACGTCGAGGCGATTGGTAAGAACATCCCAGCCAGTCCTACCGCTCGCGGTAGTCTGACGCGACGGGCGAAGCGCAGCCCGGATCGCTGATGTTCGTTTTGAGGAGCTAATGGTGGTATCTCCCCGTGTGCCGCCGCTTTTTTGAAAAAATTTTCATCATTCATTATTTTTGGGAACATTCAGAAACAATTTTCCCAAATTATAGAGATGGGGCGAAAGGCGGGAGTATGATATTTCGGGTGAGCCATTTTCTTAACTCACCCGTTAGCACTATAGGTTTTACGCGGCTTTCTTGAGGCAAGTACTCATAAACTTATTACGATCATCACCTTTCAGAGATTGCTGCGTCGCCTGACTATTACATTCGCGCATCTTCTGCTGCTGCGGCGTCAAACTCTTTTCACCGGGCGCAGATTTGCTGTTCTTCAGGCAATCACTCATGTATGTCTTACGGGCATCCCCTTTCAACGCCTGCGCTGTCGCCTGTTGATTACAGGAGGTCATACGCTGTTGTTGTGGGGTTAACGTTCTCTCGGCAGCGCCGACAGTGGTTAAAAAAACCAGGCCGAATAGCAGGGTAACCAGTAATGTTATTTTCATAGCACCATCCCTCTTCACATTTTAACCAGGAGCGTTTGCGCCCTTGATCTGCTTTTAAGTCTGGTTGCTAACAGCAAAAAAACCACCCGACAGCCAAAATTAGCCGCCGGGTTCGGTGTTATTTCAGCCCCAGTGCAGCTTTCATGGTGTAGAAGAGATCGGTCTGATCGGTCAAACCAACCACATTCGCAGCGTGCGGACCATATGCAGCAATACGCAACTGGCTACCGGTATGCTCTTGTGAATCCTCTTCGGAGTTCCCGTAACTCATCACCATCACTGCGCCATCTTTGGTGTTTAACGCCTGAGTCAGGCCCGGCGCTTTGGTATCTGGCGCGACAATCTGGCTGGCGTGGGCGTGGTCAGCGGTGACCACCACCAGTGTGTTGCCATCCTTTTTGGCAAATTCCAGCGCCCGCTGTACGGCTTCATCGAGATCGACCGTCTCGCCAATTTGGCCACAAGGATTCGCGGCGTGATCCTGTTTATCGATCGACGCACCTTCAACTTGCAGGAAGAATCCTTTCTCATTTTTGCTCAGTAGTTCAATGGCTTTATCGGTCATCTGCGCCAGCGTAGGCACACTGTCATTGCGTTGCGGATTCGGGGTACAGGTGACTGCGGGCTTATCGATATTACCGTGGTACGTTGCTTTCGGTCCTTGCCAGCGCACTGGCATATTGCCGTCAGCAAACAGTCCAAGCAGGGGCTTTTGCTGGTTCGCTTCCGTCACCGCATTCAGCGATGCGGTATCGCTGACTAACTGATAACCACGCGCCTGCGCCTGTTCACGCAGCGTTTTTCCCTGCCATTCACCGGCGGTAGCCGTTTCAGCAAAGGTTTTTGCACCGCCGCCAAGCGTAACATCTGCACGGGCGTTAAGCAGTTGTTCAGTAATCGATCCTTTTCCACCTTTTTCCAGCGCGTTGCTCGGGCATTTTTCGCTGGTAACGCTCGGACCATAGCATTTGCGCGAGGTCACATGTGCCACTAGCGCGGCGGGAGTGGCATCCTGTATTTCAGCCGTTGAAACGTTGCCGGTCGCCAGCCCTGCGGCTTTTGCCAATTCCAGAATCGTTGGATGATCTTTTTCATGAATATCGACACCCAGCGCGCCGTTATACGTTTTGACGCCAGTTGACCAGGCTGTTGCTGACGCTGCGGAGTCGGTCACGTAGTCTGGTTTTCCGGTTTTTTTATCCAGCGCATAATGGGTGTATTGTCCGGTAAGCGGCAAGGCATCGATCCCTTTAAAAAAACCGCCCGCGCCTTCAGCATAATTGCGTGCGGCAGTGATTTCCGAATCCCCCATCCCATCACCAATCAATAAAATAATATTTTTCGCGGGTTTATCGCTAAGAGAATCGCGTAAGGCAACGGTCTGATCGCTCGTTAATCGGCGAGCGCCGCCAGGCGCGGTAATATCCCCCTGTGCCGCCCGGTTTTCCAGAATTGGCATCTCTGGGGTCCGGGCTTTAGTAACAGGGGTAAACAGTAACGGCAAGAGAGCCAGTGCAATAGTGCTTTGTTTCACTTTATTTTCTCCATGTACAAATACATTAAAAAATAAAAACAAAGCGACTATAAGTCTCTGGCATGACAGCATTATGACAACTGTTGGAGGGCTTAACTTTTTACTGACGAGGATGCCTCAATAACTTCTTTACGTAATCGCGCAGCAGCTCCGTATCGTCATCAGGAATGCTGGCATCGGGCTTTACCGAGTATAGCGCCCCTTCAACCTGATCAATCAACCGCTGTTGGTCATTTTGCGCCATATTGCGAAGCATCGCAGTAACGATAATCTCTAGTGCTTCGACCTGCGCGCACAATTCTTTCGACTCCTCTTCCTTTTGGGCAAGCTTAAATAACAACTCAGCAATGAGATTTTTCATATCTGTATTTCCTTATCCAAAGTATGGAGAAGTTAACATTATGTTTCACAACTGCATAGAGTCTTGATGTAGTATTTTTATGACAGAGGAAATAATTTTAGCAAATATTTTTTTCACATTTATCAGCGAAACGTTTCTCTATTTTTAAATAATTCCACACATAAAATATAGGTATACAATTATTAATGTTTTTTATAATAAAAAGTTATGGAATATATACTCTTGGTTAACTTATTATTACGTATAATAACCATCCAGGCAGCAATTCACACCAGGAATAAATTAGTTTCCCGTTCATCATTTTTGTGATCTTACGCACATAATTTAGTCAGCGATGAATCTTACCCCGCAAGCTGCACGGTTTATCAGCAGAAGATTGCAACAAACTGTCAGAAGGCCGCGAATCCCCCGTTTTGTCGTGGTAATGTATGCTCTTTGTGTTCTACGGGATAGGTTTTTAAGATGGAAAAACTGCGGGTAGGAATCGTTTTTGGTGGAAAGTCAGCAGAACATGAAGTGTCTCTGCAATCGGCAAAAAACATTGTCGATGCCATTGATAAAAGTCGCTTTGACGTTGTGCTGCTGGGCATTGATAAACAAGGGCAATGGCACGTCAGCGATGCCAGCAATTATTTGCTGAACGCAGACGATCCTGCCCATATTGCGCTGCGCCCTTCGGCCACCAGTCTCGCGCAGGTGCCGGGTAAACATGAACAGCAACTTATTGATGCGCAGAACGGCCAGCCGTTGCCGACGGTGGATGTCATTTTCCCAATTGTCCACGGTACGTTGGGTGAAGATGGTTCCTTACAGGGAATGCTGCGGGTCGCCAATCTACCGTTTGTCGGTTCCGATGTTCTGGCTTCTGCTGCATGCATGGATAAAGACGTCACCAAACGTCTGCTGCGTGACGCTGGATTGAACATCGCGCCATTTATTACCCTGACGCGCGCCAATCGCCACAAAATCAGCTTCGCCGAAGTGAAGTCTAAACTTGGGTTGCCGCTGTTTGTAAAACCAGCTAATCAGGGTTCCTCTGTTGGCGTCAGCAAAGTGACCAGCGAAGAGCAGTATGCCCTTGCTGTCGATCTGGCGTTCGAATTCGATCACAAAGTGATCGTTGAGCAAGGGATCAAAGGTCGTGAGATCGAATGTGCGGTTCTGGGTAATGACAATCCGCAAGCCAGTACCTGTGGCGAGATCGTACTGACCAGCGATTTCTACGCCTACGACACCAAGTACATTGACGAAGATGGCGCGAAAGTGGTGGTTCCTGCGGACATTGCGCCGGAAATCAACGATAAGATTCGGGCGATTGCCGTTCAGGCTTACCAGGCGTTGGGATGTGCTGGCATGGCGCGTGTAGACGTCTTTTTAACGCCGAAAAACGAGGTGGTGATCAACGAGATCAACACGCTGCCAGGGTTCACTAACATCAGTATGTATCCGAAGCTGTGGCAAGCCAGTGGCCTGGGCTACACCGACCTGATCACACGTTTGATTGAGCTGGCGCTGGAGCGTCACGCAGCGGATAACGCATTGAAAACCACTATGTAATTTTTGGATGCCCAATAACTTTTTTGTTGGGCATTTCAGGCTGATGGCAAACGTAAGATTGCCTGATGCGCTTCGCTTATCAGGCCTACCAGATAATTGCAATATACTGATTTTGCACGATTTTGTAGGCAGGATAAGGCGTTTACGCCGCATCCGGCATAAACAACGAGCACTTTGCCGGCACTCCAGAACGCCCAATCTTCTGTTATTGGGCGTTTTCAGTATCGTCATCGCGACGACGAATAATCAGCCCCGCCAGCCAGAAACTCATCACCCACGTCACCAGACCGACGGCATAGGTCTGCCAACCTTTAGCTTCAAACCCCAGCAACCCCACCACGCCATTAAGAATGAATATAAGGCCAATGGCGAACGCATAGTAATGCCAGTCGCGGCGGATTTTTACAGGCAGATTCATGGCAGCTCCGTTAACGAAAAACAACATCCTTGCATATTCTGCAACATCCGTCTGTGGTGTAGACAGCATTTCCAGAACCGTTAAGAAATTTAACTTAAGGTTGCAATTTTGTGAGTCATGACGAAGATTCTCGCTTCGGGAATATTCCCAACATCAATTTACCATGATTCTGATATTGACAATCCCAATGACCTGTCAGACTTGCCATAAGCCGCTGGTATCACACCAGAAGAGAAGCAGATGACTTCCGGAGGTTTTTATGGCTGATTTCACCCTGTCAAAATCGCTGTTTAGCGGAAAATATCGCGATGCCTCTTCAACGCCTGGCAACATTGCCTATGCATTGTTTGTGCTGTTTTGCTTTTGGGCTGGGGCGCAATTGCTGAATTTGTTGGTGCATGCGCCAGGTGTCTATGAGCGTTTAATGCAGGTCCAGGAGACAGGCCGCCCACGAGTGGAAATTGGTCTGGGAGTCGGCACCATTTTCGGGCTGATCCCGTTTTTGGTTGGCTGCTTCATCTTTGCGGTGGTTGCGGTGTGGCTGCACTGGCGACATCGCCGCCAGTAAGATTTATTTTGCCAGATGCGACGTAAACATCTGGCCTACGATTACCTATTGGTCACGGCCTCATACAGCGCGCTCGTCTTTCATCGACGCGCTTCGCAAACCATGCGGTGGTAAGGTTACGGGTGATTTTCGGGCTTTCCAGTTGAATACCGGGCAACATTTCTCGCGGTAGCAATTTACCCGTTTTCGCTTCGGCGAGTTGATAAACCTTCTTATACAACGCCGTCTCTTCAAAAGAGAAACTATCCCCTTTCTCGAGCTGACGACGAATTTCGCTGTCGCTCATTCCCAGTTTGCCCGCCAGCTTACGCGTCGCCAGTTCTGTTTTACCCGGCTCTTTACTGTCATAACGAATCAAATCACCATCCAGCGCCAGCTTCACGCCGCTGGCTTTGCTGACCGCATTCTGAAACGCGGCATTACGACTAGCGTACCAACCGGCATTAAAATCGGCGAAACGGAAAATCGGCGCGCTATAGCTGGCAGGATAATTAAGTAAATGGTAAGTCCCGAACCATAATCCGCCGCGACGACTGAAGACCTCCTGACGTACCGTACCGTCCATTTTCCACGGATACCCCCTGGTATGCTGTTCGGCAAAAGCAATGCTGACCTGCATCGGCCCACCGGTGCGCACCGGGTTAAGCGAACCAAACAGTGTCTGCCCCATCGGCACCATGCTGATCAGATCGTCAAAAATTGCACTCAACTGCTTTTCCGTGCGCACGGAATCTAACCGTTCGCTGTAGCTTTTACCGTTTGGCGATTTGATTTTTAGCGCGGTATGAACCAGAAAAGCAGGAATGTGCATCCGTTCGGCGCGGCGGTCAATCTCTTGCCAGGCGATTTTACTTAATCCAGGAACGACCGGATCCGCCTGATAATTTGACTCCTGTTGCACCACCGCCAGCACCGAGCAGACATTTTCCAGTGTCGGTGCCAGCCCCTGGCTTTCAAAAGTAGTGGCAAGATCTTTCGCCCAGGCATCGCGGTCTTTTACGCTGGCGGGTAACTTCTGCCGCACCACGCTCGCCACATCTATCGCTTTTTCGCCCTTTTTCAACGGCTGTGGCGCCTGATTGCTACACCCCGCTAAAACCAGAACCGCCAACAATGAAAGCGAAGACAGATGATTGACTCGCGACATTACCTCTCCTTTTTAACTCAATGTATGGGTTACTTCCTGAATTTTGTCATTATCCAGTTCATGTTCAAAGCTGCGCAGACGTTTGTAGATCGACATCAACTCGACCAGCGTGGTCCATGAGTTAATCAGATACTGGAAAGCGCCGCGAACCTGACCAAAAACGTTGGTGATTTGGGTCATCAGGCCGAGCGTAATCGTACCGGCAACAATCGACGGAAACAGCAAGAACAAACCGAAAACGTTATCGACCTGCAGGTAGAGGATGCGGGCGATGTTGAAATACATATAGTGAAAATAGAGGCGGAAATAGTTCTTCCGTACCGCGCTGAACAACTCGCGCACCGTTGGCGGTGTCGCACGCGTGGCGTCGTCTTCACCATAGACCAGCTCTTTACGGAAAGCTGCTTCTACTCGCTGGTTTTTAAACTCAAGTCCCGGCAGTTTGATCCCCACAACCGCCAGTAATCCGGTCCCCATCAGCGACCAGATAATCGCGGCAATCACCAAACCATACGGAATGTGCCCCACAATCGGCAACTCTGGCACGTGCGCGGAGAGCGTCACCAACACCGGCAAGAAGGCGATCAGCGTCATGATGGCATTAATAAAGCTGACGCCCATATTCTCAAGCGTTGAAGCAAAACGCATGGTGTCTTCCTGCACACGCTGCGCGGCCCCTTCGATATGGCGCAGTTGCTGCCAGTTCGCCATGTAGTATTCGTTCATCGCCGTACGCCAGCGGAACACATAGTGGCTGACAAAGAAATTGTTCAACACACTGATAACCACCGCGATCAGCGCTATCCCCAGAAAGACGCCCACCTCGCGATAAAACTGTTCGATGGTCACTTTATGCGGCGAACTGAGCGCGGTTTGAATCAGGTCATAAAACGGTGCATACCAGGCGTTGACTGCAACCCCAACTTCCACCAGAAACCAGGTCACGAAGATAATTAGCGCAGTGCCGAGTATTGACCAGTATTGCCAACGATGTGGGCTGTAGATAAACCAGAACAGCGCGAAAAGTCCTACGCAAACAATGTAATAAGCGTAAAAAACCAGGAAGTCTAACGACCAGAAACGGGCAGCGCTAATCGGTATCTGCCCAGAAGCCCCGGTGATGTGGGCAACCCAGTCACCGCCTCCCGCTTGCCAGAAGATGACGGCAATCAATGCCCAAACAAAGGCCGAGAGAAAAAAGGCTCCCGGTTTTGGGAAAAAAGACTTAAACATATGCTCTCCTGCTAGCTTCTTATCGTTTTAGCAACTGCTGTGTATTAACCGCATGGCCGCTTCAAAGAATCAGCCAAATGAAACCGCCCATTGTGACCAACCGCGGGGCGCTTAGTTCGTCCTCCTGACCGGAAGAATTGTTTCGACGGATTTCACAAACAAAGGATTGTTTACATAAGCGCATTAACACGAACAGGATCACAAATGCAGACATTGGTGAGCAGGAAAAAGATCGTGTTTACGCGCCGTTACGTTTTTAACACTATTATTGCACTAATTTGCGCTTTGCAATCCATCAACGAGTAGTATAAATACGCTCAGTTACCTTCATTTAATTTATGGACACCACCGTTGAAACGTAGTCTGCTTTTTTCTGCCGTGCTGTGTGCGGCGTCATTGACCTCTGTCCACGCGGCGCAACCTATCGCCGAACCTGAATTCGCCTCTGATATTGTTGATCGCTATGCCGATCATATTTTTTACGGCAGCGGTGCCACCGGGATGGCGCTGGTCGTTATCGACGGTAATCAGCGTGTCTTTCGCAGTTATGGCGAAACTCGCCCTGGTAATAACGTTCGCCCGCAGTTGGATTCAGTAGTACGTATTGCTTCGCTCACCAAGTTGATGACCAGTGAGATGCTGGTGAAATTGCTGGACCAGGGGACAGTGAAGTTAAACGATCCACTGAGTAAATATGCCCCGCCAGGCGTACGCGTGCCAACTTATAACGGAGCCCCCATCACATTGGTGAATCTGGCAACCCACACCAGCGCCCTGCCCCGTGAACAGCCCGGTGGCGCGGCAAATCGTCCGGTGTTTGTCTGGCCGACGCGAGAGCAACGCTGGAAATATCTTTCTACGGCGAAGCTAAAAGCCGCGCCAGGCAGCCTGGCCGCGTACTCCAACCTTGCGTTCGACCTGCTGGCGGATGCGCTGGCGAATGCTTCCGGCAAGCCTTATACCCAGTTGTTTGAAGAGCAAATTACCCGTCCGCTGGGGATGAAAGACACCACCTACACACCATCGCCGGACCAGTGCCGCCGTTTGATGGTTGCCGAGCGCGGTGCCAGTCCGTGTAACAATACGCTGGTGGCCATTGGCAGCGGCGGCGTTTATTCCACACCTGGCGATATGATGCGCTGGATGCAGCAATATTTGTCTTCTGATTTTTATCAGCGCAGTCACCAGGCGGATCGCATGCAGACGCTGATTTATCAGCGTGCACAGTTTACGAAAGTGATTGGCATGGATGTGCCAGGCAGAGCGGATGCACTCGGTTTAGGCTGGGTGTATATGGCACCGAAGGATGGACGTCCGGGTATTATTCAGAAGACCGGTGGTGGCGGTGGTTTCATTACCTATATGGCGATGATCCCGCAAAAAAATATCGGTGCGTTTGTGGTCGTGACCCGCTCACCATTAACACGGTTTAAAAATATGAGCGATGGCATCAATGATTTGGTGACCGAACTTAGCGGGAATAAACCGATGGTCATTCCCGCTTCCTGATTAATACTCTGAAGGCAAACGGTTGATAGCGACCAGTTTGCCTTTATTCATTTCGATATAGCCGCCCTTGCGTAAAGCCGCAAGAACTTCTGCCACGACGGAACGTGATATGCGTGTACGTTGATGGATATAATTCATTACGCCAATGCGTGATCGTAATTCATCATTCCAATCAATCATTGATAATAATGTCGCACGGATTTGCTCGTAGGAATTATGCCCAATGAGCTGAACGTCGCGTAATTCCAGGATTTTATTTTGCCAGGCTAACCAGTAAAAAGCGTCACGCCAGAGTTGATTTTGTTCAATAAGAGTAATGGTTTGTTTGGCTGGTAGATGATATCCCGTACAGTTTCCTTCTGATATTAATTTGTATGGTATATCGTTTTTCATTAAACCATCAGTCAGTCCCATAATATAAGGGGCTTGCGTAATACCGATAAGTACGTTTTCTTCTCTACGGAGAGAGATAACACCTTCTAAAATAACGAATGTATCTTCGCTGTTTACATCACTGGAGAATATGACTTGTTTTTCATTATTAAACTCGAAGCGCGTGCCGTATCTGGACAAACATTTATCGAGCTTACCAAATTCCTGAAGAGGTTTAACTACAGATAACATTTGCGCGTCCTTTGCAGTAATGCCCGTCAAATCCTTGACGGGCATTATTTAGATTAAATTACCAGTATTTCTTCAGAGTGAAGAATATTACCAGGTATATTTAACACCCACGTTCGCGGACCAATCTTGATCTACGTCACCACCACCGAGGTAGTTAGCATCGGTATAGGCGCTGAAGTTCTTGGTGAAGCTGAACTGAGCCCCCAGACCAACACGTACCGCAGACCCTTCAGTACCGTTATCGATGGAATCGCCGTTCACATCGTTATCGTTGTTAGAGTCGTCGTAGACGTAAGCCAGTTTGAAGTACGGAGTCAGAGCCTGGTCTTCGCTGTAAGTGAAGGTATAACCTGCATCTACACCCAGTTCATAACGCATGCTGTCGTAAGACTGACCGTCAACTTTCATGTCGTTGCTCAGCTGGTAGTCATCACCAGACTGGAACAGACCAGAAATGCTGCCGTAAGGAGTTACGTAACCAGCATCACCCAGTTTGAAGTCGTAACCGGCTTTCAAACCGAAGCCCCACGCGTCAGAGTTGGTGCTACCGTCAACGTAAGTACCGTTGCTCATGGTTGCAGACAGATCGTTGTTGAAGTGAGAGTAGCTCAAGCTACCATCAACAAAGATATTGTTCGCGAAGCGAGCAGAAGAGTAGATGTAGGCAGACTGGCTGTCTTGATCCACCTGACCAGAACGGTCATTCATGTCGCCTTTACCGAAGCCTGCAGCCGCACCGACGATCCACTTAGCGTTGTTACCATCAATTTTGGTATCAACACCGACCATGATGCCGTTAACATCCTGATCGTAGTCAATGGTACCGTTGTTGCCGTTGAAGTTACCACCGAAGTAGCTTACCCATGCGCCGCCGTTATCAGCCAGACCATGACGAGAGTTGGTCAAACGAGTACCAACGGTGTCTTGTTCCAGGTTCCAGATATTGGTATTTGCAGACGGGATGCTCAGCGCCATGTTAGCGTAGTCAGTCAGCTCGGTCTGATGCAGAACAACGGTGTTACCTTCCTGACGAGCTTCGTAGGTGTATGCACCCAGGTCAGCTTTGTTAGCAGCAGAGAAGGTAGCGTCGCTGTTTTTGTCGTTAACGTAGATCAGCTCGTTGCCGTTGTAGTCAGCGATAGAACCAGCACCAGTAGCGTTGTCGATACGAACTTTGTAGTTACCGGTTGCAGCTGCAACATGGTCACCATTGTTATCAACTTCGTTCTGACCAGCTTCGATAGAAGCAGTGTTATCGTTATCGCCGTTACCGTTAATAGTCAGGTGACCATCAGAGTTCATTGCGATTAAGCCATAACCGTAGTTTGACTTGGTAGTGTCGTTGGTACGGTCGTTGGTCAGGTCTGCATCAAGTACGAAGCGGTTGCTTTCGATGTTGAATACACCAGCGTGAATGTTACCACTGGTATCAGTGGTGCTGGTCAGGTTCAGAGTATCAACCTGAAGAGCATTCGCCGCGGTGTTACCTACATCCAGAATACCGTCGTTAGTCACTTTGATATTGTTCGCATACAGAGCTGCATCACCTACAGCCCAACCAGCAGAAACTTCATCAGAGATGGTTACGGTACTGTTGTCGATAGTCAGTGAATCAGTTGCAACGTGACCATCTTCGTTGATGTTCAGCGCAGAAAGACCTGTCAGAGAGATAGAGTCAGAAATCAGCATTGAATCAGCAACATTAACAGTTGAACCACTGTTGATGCTCAGAGTGTCGATCAGAGAAGTTTTGGTGGTATCCCACTGTGAACCGGTGTTCAAGGTCACATTGAACAGACCGCTCTGGTAAACTTCGTTACCGATGATGTGATCAAATTCGCTGTATGCAGAGTCGCTGTTTTCCACGCCCACTGTTGATAAAGGCCACAGGCTGTTAGCTGCGATGTCGATCAGAGTGGCAGTGGCTTCGGTATTGATATCATAGGTATAAGATTCATTTACACCATCGCCATCAATATCAACACCAACCTGATGTGCAGACATTGCCGCACCAACCCACTTGCTACCATTGTTCAGGGTCAGATCCAAGCGATCGGTACCATCCCAACCGTTAGTATCTACATCACCGTCAGCATCACGATAGCTATCACGACCATGTGGGAAGAAGTTCTCATCAAAGTTACTTGAGAAGAATACATCACCCATCAGTGTGGAATTATCGAATGTTGCAGTGGTCTGCATAGCGTTATCAGCATCAGGATGTGCAATAACGGCTAATGCGATATCATCAGCATTCCAGCCATTACCATTGTAATCACTGGCATTACCGGTATTACCAAACCAACCAGTAGTACCTTCATCAGTCCATGAACCAGAGGTCACGGTAGAATCTTTAACAGTGATGGTATTATTAAATACTTCGCTGCTGTTTACACCAGTGCTGACAGTGTTGTCGTCGATATCTTCCCACTCATAACCCTGAGTCAGCGTAATACCTGCTACGTGAGAGTTATTAGAGATGGACAGATCAACTTCCTGATCCAGAGTGATAGCCGTGCCAATGTTAAATACGTTTACAACATGAGTATCAGCGGCATTATTGTAGGTGCCGTTATATGTATAGTGTTCGTAGTTGTCGTCGATCGTTGAGTTATCAACGGTCAGCGCCAGACGGTCATGGTAGTAATCATCCGCACGATCAGCACAATCAGTTGTCATGCACTCGGAATAAATCATACCGTGAATAGTGCTGTTTTTGATTGTCAGACTATTGGCGTTGGTATTAGTAGAAATACCGTCGTCCAGATAGTAGGTAGAAATTACGCCGTTAACGGTAGCGTTATTAATGACCGGGTAGATATCGCCGTTGTAATAGCTATCAGCGGCATAGTTGTTCCAGCCTACATAACCATCATAGTAAACGTCATCAGCATAAGTGGTGTCGTTGTAGTGATGAAAAGTATTGTAAGTTTGACCAGAAATATCGTTGGTCGCTGCATTAGCCTGAGAGGTGATAGCCAGAGTGCAAGCCAATGCTAATTGTGATACTACAAGTTTCTTTTTCCAGGAGTGCATTTGTCATCCCTCCTCAGGGACGTAATAAGTTGATCCATCAATTATCAATGCATAGAAAACATCTTATGTTTCGCGTTTACGATTATGCGGCGTTATAGAGGAATGGTTCAATTATTCTTTCCCCTAAGTCCGATTGTGGACATATATAAAAAACATCTACCCACGCAAAGAAAAAACTGACAAAAACACAGTTTTTCAACACGTTAATGAAAGCGTTAATTTTGAATTATAGCTTCTAAAAATATCAAACCAACAAACCAGATAAATAATTTATCAATAAACAATGAACTTTAATCCATTCAATTTTTGACAGCTCAACCAAATCAACAAAAACAATAATTGAGGATTATAAATAAAAATTAAAAATATTTGCAGTGAATATAAAATCATTGCTATTTCTATTACAAAGATGTCCTGACCTCTCTTTCGTTCTCTTCTTATCAACATCGCGACAACTTTCGTAAAACACTCCCGCCCAGCATCAGGTATACTGTGCACCTTAATTCCACAAAAATCAGGCAGACCATGACAGATTTAATCCAACGCCCTCGTCGCCTGCGCAAATCTCCTGCGCTGCGCGCTATGTTTGAAGAGACAACACTTAGCCTTAACGACCTGGTGTTGCCGATCTTTGTTGAAGAAGAAATTGACGACTACAAAGCCGTTGAAGCCATGCCCGGCGTAATGCGCATTCCAGAGAAACATCTGGCGCGTGAAATCGAACGCATCGCCAACGCCGGTATTCGTTCGGTGATGACTTTCGGCATCTCTCACCATACTGATGAAACCGGCAGTGATGCCTGGCGGGAAGATGGTCTGGTGGCGCGTATGTCGCGCATCTGCAAGCAGACCGTGCCTGAAATGATCGTCATGTCAGACACCTGCTTCTGTGAATACACTTCTCACGGACACTGCGGCGTATTGTGCGATCACGGTGTCGACAACGACGCAACTCTGGTGAATTTAGGCAAACAAGCGGTGGTTGCAGCTGCTGCCGGTGCTGACTTCATCGCCCCTTCCGCTGCAATGGACGGTCAGGTGCAAGCGATTCGCCAGGCGCTGGACGCTGCGGGCTTTACCGACACCGCGATCATGTCGTATTCGACCAAGTTCGCCTCCTCCTTTTATGGTCCGTTCCGTGAAGCGGCCGGAAGCGCATTAAAAGGCGATCGCAAAAGCTATCAGATGAACCCAATGAACCGTCGTGAGGCGATTCGTGAGTCACTGCTGGATGAAGCCCAGGGCGCAGACTGCCTGATGGTTAAACCAGCTGGCGCGTACCTCGACATCGTGCGTGAGCTGCGTGAACGTACTGAATTGCCGATTGGCGCGTATCAGGTGAGCGGCGAGTACGCGATGATTAAATTCGCCGCGCTGGCAGGTGCTATAGATGAAGAGAAAGTGGTGCTCGAAAGCTTAGGTTCGATTAAGCGTGCGGGTGCGGATCTGATTTTCAGCTACTTTGCGCTGGATCTGGCTGAGAAGAAGATTCTGCGTTAATGATCATTATGCCGGGTTATCCCAACCCGGCATTTCCCCTTCACCCCGCCCGATAAAACGGTTTATCCCCGAGAATCGTCGCGCGATGCATAATACGCCGCTGCGGCAAATAATCGGCATTCGCATAATGCTGAGTCACGCGATTATCCCAAATCGCAATATCATTCGGTTGCCAGCGCCAACGCACCTGAAACTCCGGTTTGGTGATATGGGCAAACAAAAAGCCTAACAAGGCTTCGCTCTCTTTCTCGCTGACATCAACAATTCGCGTGGTAAATCCTTCATTAACAAACAGTGCCTGTTTGCCGCTCACCGGATGAGTACGCACCACTGGATGTAACAACGGCGGATTTTTCGCAGCCGCCTCGCGCCAACGTTGATGTTCCTCTTCAGTTTTGCGGTACTTGTATTCCGGGAACGATTTACGGAAATCATGCTCCGCGCGCAGCCCGCTCAAAAGCTGGCGGAAAGGAACAGAAAGCGCCTCATAGGCCGCAATACCGCTGGTCCAGAGCGTATCGCCACCGGTCGATGGCAACTCTTTCGCTGCGAGAATCGCCCCTGCTGGCGGCGTCTCAATAAATGTCACATCGGTGTGCCAGTTGTCGTTATCCGGCGGATTATCGTTATGGGTGTCCAGTACGATGATCTCGTCAACCCCTTCGGCATGAGGATAAACAGGATGAATATGCAGTTCGCCAAAACGCTGGGCCAGCGCACGTTGCTGCAGTGGCGTTATCGCCTGTTCACGCAGAAAAACCACCTGATGACGCAGCACCGCATGGTAAAGCTGTTCAAACTGATTATCGCTTAACGGGCGCGTCAGGTCGGCACCCGAAATTTGTGCGCCAATATACGGCCCCAGCGGGGTAATGCTCAGACGTTCACTCATTGTACTTCTCCATGCCAGGGCGTCAGGCGGCGTTGTAACGCACGCAGACCCAGTTCTAAAAGAAAGGCGATAATCGCAATCACCGCGATCCCCGCCAGCACCACGTCAGTCGCGAGGAATTCACCTGCTGACTGGACCATAAAACCTAAGCCTCGCGTTGCGGCAATCAACTCCGCCGCCACCAACGTAGACCAGCCCACACCCAGACCAATGCGTAATCCGGTGAGGATTTCCGGCAGCGCGCCAGGCAAAATGACAAACCACAGCACCTGTATACGGCTGGCCCCCAGCGACTGCGCGGCACGAATGCGAACCTGCTGCGCGCTTTTCACCCCCGCCAGCGCCGACATCGCCACCGGTGCAAAAATCGCTAAATAGATCAATAAGATCTTCGACGTCTCGCCAATACCAAACCAGATCACCATCAGCGGCAAATAGGCCAGCGGCGGCACCGGACGATAAAGCTCGATTACCGGATCCAGAATGCCGCGTACCGTAGGGCTAAGTCCCATCGCGATCCCGACCGGAATACCGATCAACACCGCTGCAAATAGCGCCAGCATAATACGCGTCAGGCTGGCAGCCAGATGCTGCCACAGCGTGGCGTCCATAAAGCCTTGCGGTCCGGCAATGGTGAGCAGTTTTTCCAGTACCTGTTGCGGCGGCGGCAAAAACAGCGGGCTAATCAGTTGCAGCGTCGCCACCGTCCACCATATGGTGAGTAAAACCGCTAACGTACCAATGCTTAAGGTCACTTGCCGTGAGAGCGGCCAGCGCCATTTCAACCGACTCGAATGCAGTTTTTCGTTAATGAGCACACTCATGAGAACGCCTCCCGTTGCTCAAATACGCGGCTTAAAACATATTCGCGAATGGCAATAAACTGCGGATCGGACTTGATGCTGCGACTCGATTCTCCCGCAACAAAACGGCGAGCGAAGTCGAGCGGAAGACGCTCCAGCACACGCCCTGGCCCTGGCGAAAGCAGAACCAGCTCGGTCGCCATAAACACCGCTTCCTCTATATCGTGAGTAATCAACAATACCTGCTTGCCCGTCTCCTGCCAGAGTTTCAGCAACAAGGTTTGCATCTGGTCGCGGGTAAAGGCGTCCAGCGCACCAAACGGTTCGTCGAGTAATAACAGTTGGGGATTTGCCGCCAGCGCGCGGGCAATCCCCACTCGCTGACGCTGGCCTCCAGAAAGCTGCCAGATGAAGCGTTTTTCTGCGCCTTCCAGACCTACTTTTTTCAGCATCTGGAGAGCAATTTCCAGACGCTGCATTTTCTCCATCCCCGCCAGTTGCAGACCGAACGCCACGTTATCCTGCACATTGCGCCACGGTAGCAATCCTTCATTCTGAAAAACCACGCCGCGTTCTGCTCCCGGTCCCTGAATGTGTTTGCCCGCCAGTTGAATGCTGCCGTGCTGATAAGGCACAAAACCAGCAATTAAATTCAGCAACGTGGTTTTGCCGCAGCCGGACGGTCCCAGCACAACCAGCAGCTCGCGGCTTTCCAGCATCAGGTTGATATCTTCCAGTGCTGGTTTACCGCCATAATCGGCGTAAAGATGAGAGATTTGCAGCATCTGCGCCTCCTTTTATTGCACGAAGCGAGAGGTAACGTACTGGCTGTAATCATTTGCCACGGCGGGGACTTTGCCCTGATCTTTCAAAAACTGGGCAGTGTCGATGATCGCTTTGTTCACCGGTCCGGTCAGTTCTGCCGTTTGCTGCTGCGGCGTCAGATAGGTGTTTCCCTTCACTAGCCCCGGCACATCGCCTTCCGGCACGCCGCTTAAACGCGCCAGTTTGCTGATGTTTTCCGACTGTTTCAGCCAGGCGTCAGGGTTAGCAATATACGGTTGCTGAGCATTGATGGCGCTTTTGGCGAACGCTTTCACTACCTCTGGATGTTTCTCGGCAAAATCTTTCCGCACTACCCAGACGTCCAGCGTCGGCGCGCCCCACTGCCCGACCTGTTCAGAATCGGTCAGCACCTTGCCGTCTTTTTCCAGGGCGTTAACCGCAGGCGCCCAGACATAAGCGCCATCGATATCTCCTCGTTGCCAGGCGGCGATAATCGCGGGCGGCTGCAGGTTCACTATCTCCACTTGCCCAGGTTTAATGCCCCAGTGTTTCAGCGCCGCCAGCAGGCTGTAATGTGTAGTGGAGATAAACGGCACGGCGATACGTTTACCAATCAAGTCTTCCGGTTTGCTGATGGTTTTCTTTACCACCAACGCCTCTGAGTTGCCCAGTTTTGACGCCAGCAAGAAGACTTCAATCGGCACTTGTTGGCTGGCAGCTACCGCCAATGGGCTGGAACCAAGATTACCGATTTGCACATCGCCCGAGGCCAAGGCCCGCACGATGCTGGCCCCGCTGTCAAACTTACGCCAGTCCACCGTCGCCCCGCTCTCTTTGGCAAAGGTGTTATCAGCCTGTGCGACTTTCGCCGGTTCGGCGGAGGTTTGATAGGCCACGGTGACGTTCACCGCCTGCGCCTGAAAAGCGATGAATGCCAGTGCGGCAAGAAGTGTGTTACGCGATGAAATTGCCATGATTGTCTGCTCCCCTGTCTTGTTATGGGAGCAGTATTCGCGGACAAAGACATTTGATAAAAGAATTAGTCGTTATGGTACAGATAATTTTATTCTTAGCAAAAAAACAGCAAAGGAAAGGTTAATTATGCAATTAGCATCATCCCACAACTCGGGGAAATTGCTGTACTGCATTTTATTGATGCATAAAAAGTCAGATTACGAGATTTACTATCTTCTGATTTTTATTAAAACCAAAATATATGACAAAGTTATTATATTCGCATTAAATATACTACTGTATTGTTTTTCACCCACCGCATATTACATTCACAACATGTATATAAACAATATCCGTTCATTGAACATATTTTTTAAATGCAATTAATTGACAAACTAATTCACATCTAAATACAATGCGCAAAAGAAAATAACTATACATAGCAAACACACAAAAAACTAACATATGAACTACGTAAAAAAAACTTTGCCCTGTCGATTTTCAGGCCCTCATAGCATCCTGGCACTAAGTTATTAGCAACTTTCACTACGTATAAATTTTAACGTCTGTTTGCGCCAGAGATTACGTCTCTGCGCGTATCGCTGCGCTTGTAGTATAATAATTAAAAATGGAGTGTCATTAAGTGGATAAGGTTTTAAATTCTGTTCTCCTTTCTTCAAAAAATAAAAAGAAAGGTATTCTTGCTATTGGCGCACACCCTGACGATATAGAATTAGGCTGCGGCGCATCGCTCGCTCGTCTTGCGCAAAAAGGGATTTATATTGCTGCCGTAGTTATGACTACCGGCAATTCTGGCACAGATGGAATAATCGATCGCCACGCAGAGTCACGCGAAGCCCTAAAGATATTAGGATGCCAGCAGACTATTCATCTTAATTTTGCTGATACCCGTGCTCATTTACATCTCAATGATATGATTACCGCCCTGGAAAATATCATTAAGTCTCAAATTCCGTCTGATGTTGAAATCATTCGTGTCTATACCATGCATGATGCCGACCGCCATCAGGATCATCTGGCCGTTTATCAGGCGTCAATGGTGGCCTGTCGGGCAATTCCTCAAATTCTCGGCTACGAAACGCCAAGTACCTGGCTTTCATTTATGCCCCAGGTTTTTGAATCCGTGGAAGAGAAATATTTTTCTATAAAACTAAACGCGTTACAAAAACATAAAAGTCAGAGTCTGCGTGATTATATGCGCCCGGAACGTTTGCGTGCTGTCGCACAATTTCGCGGACAACAGGTCAATAGCGACCTGGGTGAAGGCTTTGTTATTCATAAAATGATTCTTTGAGCAGATTGCATGAAAACCTGGATCTTTATATGTATGGCCGTAGCAATATTACTATGGTTCCTGAGTACGTTAAGGCGTAAGCCCAGCCAAAAAAAAGGCTGTATTGACGCAATTATTCCTGCCTATAACGAAGGCCCTTGTCTGGCACAGTCGCTGGAAAATCTGCTACGCAACCCTTATTTTTGCCGGGTAATTTGCGTTAACGACGGCTCCACTGATAATACCGAAGCAGTCATGGCAGAAGTAAAACGTAAATGGGGCGACCGCTTTGTTGCCGTCACGCAAAAAAATACCGGTAAAGGCGGTGCGCTAATGAATGGCCTCAACTACGCCACCTGCGACCTGGTTTTTTTAAGCGATGCTGATACTTACGTCCCGCCCGATAAAAACGGCATGGGCTATATGTTGGCGGAAATTGAGCGCGGCGCTGACGCCGTAGGCGGCATTCCCTCCACCGCGTTAAAAGGCGCTGGCCTGTTGCCGCACATCCGCGCGACGGTGAAGTTGCCAATGATTGTTATGAAGCGCACGCTACAACAACTATTGGGCGGTGCGCCGTTTATTGTCAGCGGAGCCTGCGGGATGTTTCGCACCGATGTGCTGCGTAAATTTGGTTTCTCTGATCGTACCAAAGTCGAAGATCTCGACCTTACCTGGACGTTGGTGGCTAATGGCTACCGTGTTCGTCAAGCGAATCGCTGCATCGTTTATCCGCAGGAATGCAATAGTCCGCTTGATGAATGGCGACGCTGGATTGTGGGCTACGCGGTATGTATGCGCCTACATAAAAAACTTTTATTTAGCCGCTTTGGCATATTCAGTATTTTCCCCATGCTGCTGGTTGTGCTTTATGGCGTTGGGATTTATCTCACTACCTGGTTTAATGAATTCATCGCCACCGGGCCACATGGCGTAATATTGGCAATGTTTCCGCTTATCTGGGTCGGCGTAGTTTGTGTTATTGGTGCTTTTAGCGCCTGGTTTCATCGTTGCTGGTTATTGGTGCCTTTAGCGCCTTTTTCCGTTGTGTATGTATTATTAGCTTATGCCATCTGGATTATTTATGGACTTATTGCCTTTTTTACTGGACGCGAACCTCAGCGCGACAAACCCACCCGTTATTCCGCACTGGTGGAAGCGCCAACCGCTTATTCCAACTCTTCTGTCGCAGGAACTGAAAAGCTATCTGAAGCTTAATGTTAAAGAGAAAAATATTCAGATTGCAGACCAGGTAATTATTGATGAGAGTGCCGGCGAAGTTATTATTGGCACCAATACCCGTATTTGCCACGGTGCAGTGATTCAAGGACCGGTAGTGATTGGCGCAAATTGCCTGATTGGCAATTATGCTTTTATTCGCCCCAACACGGTAATCAGCAATGGTGTAAAAATTGGTTTTGCCACAGAAATAAAAAATGCGGTTATTGAAGAGGAAGCAACGATTGGTCCGCAATGTTTTATTGCCGACTCGGTGGTAGCAAGCGGGGCATATTTAGGCGCGCTGGTGCGTACCAGTAATCATCGTCTGGATGAACAGCCAGTATCGGTTCGCACCGCGGAAGGTACTATCGCTACCGGATGCGATAAATTAGGTTGTTATATTGGTCGGCGTTCACGACTTGGTGTGCAGGTTATTATTTTACCGGGGCGAATTATTTCTCCGAATACACAGCTTGGTCCACGCGTTATTGTAGAACGTAATTTACCTACCGGAAATTACTCACTCCGGCAAGAACTTATCCGTACAGGAGCTTAAAATGATAAAACGGACGTTATTAGCGGCAGCAGTCTTTAGCGCATTGCCCGCTTATGCCGGGTTAACATCTATTACCGCAGGCTACGATTTTACCGATTATTCTGGCGATCACGGTAACCGTAATTTAGCGTATGCCGAACTGATCGCAAAGGTTGAAAACGCAACACTGCTTTTCAATCTTTCCCAGGGACGTCGAGATTACGAGACTGAAAGTTTCAATGCCACACGCGGCCAGGGTGCTGTCTGGTATAAATGGAATAACTGGCTGACGACCCGAACGGGTATTGCATTTGCAGATAATACGCCGGTCTTTGCCCGCCAGGATTTTCGTCAGGATATTAACCTAGCCCTGCTGCCAAAAACGGTGTTCACGACCGGTTATCGCTACACCAAATATTACGATGACGTTGACGTTAATGCCTGGCAAGGTGGCGTTTCGCTTTATACCGGCCCGGTGATCACCAGCTATCGCTATACCCATTATGACTCAAGCGATGCGGGCGGCAGTTACAGCAATATGATTTCCCTGCGCCTGAACGATACGCGCGGCGGTGGTTATACCCAGCTTTGGCTAACTCGCGGGACCGGAGCTTACACTTATGACTGGTCGCCAGAGACACGACACGGCAGTATGAAGAGCGTCAGTTTACAGCGTATTCAGCCTTTAACAGAGCAACTTAATTTGGGGCTGACGGCAGGTAAAGTGTGGTACGACACCCCAACCGATGATTATGACGGCTTGCAACTCGCAGCTCATCTGACCTGGAAATTTTGATTCCTTCTGCCGCCCGCTATCCAGGGCGGCCTTCCCTGCCGATTAGCGCCCAAACATTTTCCTTTTCGTTTTCCACCCACATTCACCGGATAAATTTTATTCTCCAGTGTTATATACTATAGGGGGGTATGCATTGACACATAGCATACCCCCCTATAGTATATTGCGTGCAGATGATGAGGTGCGAAATGCCCAGTACTCCGGAAGAGAAGAAAAAGGTCCTTACTCGAGTTCGTCGTATTCGGGGGCAGATTGATGCTCTGGAACGGTCGCTGGAGGGTGATGCCGAATGCCGTGCCATACTCCAACAGATAGCCGCCGTTCGGGGCGCGGCTAACGGGCTGATGGCAGAAGTGCTTGAAAGCCATATCCGGGAAACGTTTGACCGAAATGACTGCTACAGCCGTGAAGTCAGCCAATCCGTTGACGACACTATTGAACTGGTTCGAGCCTATCTTAAATAGCTGAATCTATTACCATATTGAGGAAGAGCGAAAGATGAAATCACGTGCTGCCGTTGCATTTGCTCCCGGTAAACCGCTGGAAATCGTTGAAATTGACGTTGCACCACCGAAAAAAGGTGAAGTGCTGATCAAAGTTACCCATACCGGCGTTTGCCATACCGACGCATTTACCCTCTCCGGCGATGACCCGGAAGGTGTATTCCCGGTCGTTCTTGGTCACGAAGGGGCTGGCGTTGTGGTTGAAGTCGGTGAAGGCGTAACCAGCGTCAAACCTGGCGACCATGTGATCCCGCTTTATACCGCAGAGTGCGGCGAGTGTGAGTTCTGTCGTTCCGGCAAAACCAACCTCTGTGTCGCGGTTCGCGAAACCCAGGGCAAAGGCCTGATGCCAGACGGCACCACCCGTTTTTCTTACAACGGGCAGCCGCTTTATCACTACATGGGCTGTTCTACATTCAGTGAATACACCGTGGTCGCGGAAGTGTCTCTGGCCAAAATTAATCCAGAAGCAAACCATGAACACGTCTGCCTGCTGGGTTGTGGCGTAACCACCGGCATTGGCGCAGTGCATAACACCGCTAAAGTCCAGCCAGGTGATTCTGTTGCCGTGTTTGGTCTTGGCGCGATTGGTCTGGCAGTGGTTCAGGGCGCACGTCAGGCGAAGGCGGGACGGATTATCGCTATTGATACGAACCCGAAGAAATTCGATCTGGCGCGTCGCTTCGGTGCCACCGACTGCATTAACCCGAATGACTACGACAAACCGATTAAAGATGTCCTGCTGGATATCAACAAATGGGGTATCGACCATACCTTCGAGTGCATCGGTAACGTCAATGTGATGCGTGCGGCGCTAGAAAGTGCGCACCGCGGCTGGGGTCAGTCGGTGATCATCGGGGTAGCAGGTTCTGGTCAGGAAATCTCCACCCGTCCATTCCAGTTGGTCACCGGTCGCGTATGGAAAGGTTCCGCGTTTGGCGGCGTGAAAGGTCGTTCCCAGTTACCGGGGATGGTTGAAGATGCAATGAAAGGTGATATCGATCTGGAACCGTTTGTGACGCATACCATGAGCCTGGATGAAATTAATGACGCCTTTGATCTGATGCATGAAGGCAAATCCATTCGAACCGTAATTCGTTACTGATTTCCCGCAGGTTTACCCCGTCCAGTTTAGACGAGGTTCTTAATACCGTCCCCGGGCAGCCGTCCGGGGAATTAACCATGAGATAATGGCTGATGGAACTCATTGAAAAACATGCCAGCTTTGGCGGCTGGCAAAATGTGTATCGGCATTATTCCCAATCACTGAATTGTGAAATGAATGTCGGCGTCTATCTCCCACCAAAAGCTGCGAGTGAAAAATTGCCGGTGCTTTACTGGCTTTCGGGCCTGACCTGCAACGAGCAGAATTTCATTACCAAATCGGGAATGCAGCGTTACGCGGCTGAACACAACATTATTGTTGTTGTGCCGGACACCAGTCCGCGAGGCAGTCATGTCGCAGATGCCGACCGTTACGATCTCGGGCAAGGTGCTGGGTTTTACCTGAACGCGACGCAAGCGCCGTGGAAAGAGCATTACAAAATGTATGACTATATCCGCAGCGAGCTGCCGGATTTAGTGATGCAACATTTTCCGGCAACGGCCAGAAAGTCTATCTCAGGTCATTCTATGGGCGGGCTGGGCGCGCTGGTACTGGCGCTGCGTAACCCAGATGAGTATGTCAGCGTCTCGGCGTTTTCGCCCATTGTTTCCCCTTCGCAAGTACCGTGGGGCCAGCAAGCCTTTGCCGCGTATCTTGGTGAAAATAAAGAAACCTGGTTGGATTACGATCCGGTGAGCCTTATTTCACAAGGTCAACACGTTGCAGAAATAATGGTTGATCAGGGATTGAGTGATGATTTTTACGTGGAACAGCTGCGGACTCAAAATCTTGAAAAGGTCTGTCAGGAGATGAATATCAAGGCGGTAATCCGGTATCACGAAGGTTACGACCACAGCTATTATTTTGTCTCCAGTTTTATTGGCGAGCATATTGCGTACCACGCCAATAAATTGAATATGCGTTGAGCATCTGCGCACGCCTGCCGGATGCGGCGCAAACGCCTTATCCGGCCTACATTTCGCCCATAAACCGTAGGCCTGATAAGACGCGCAAAGCGTCGCATCAGGCATCTGCGCACGGCTTATCTATGTTTACCACATCAAATCATCAGGCACTTTGAAGTCGGCATACGGATCATCTTCATTCTGCTCTTCGGCGCTGAGTGCACTATGCAACACAATACTGCTGGCATCGCGCTGAGCAATTTTATCGGCAACGCTGGCGGGAATAATGGCGTATTCACCTTCGCTATTGTTATCGGCCAACAAGCGGGCAATCGCCAGACGACCATTAATCAACTGCGCTTGCGTGAGCTTATCGACAAAGATTTTCTTAATCAGATTACCGTCAGTGAAGTTAAAACCAATATCGCCATTGGCAATGGTGATTCGGTTCATTTCAATAAGCTGCTTCACCTGGGCTTTATATTCTTTCGCCAACGCCGCTTGTTTTTGTTGCTCGCTAAGCTGTTTATCACGCTCAAGCTGAGCCTTTTTATTTTCTTCTACTGCCGCCCGAGCTTCACGCGCCTGAACGCGCGATTTTTTCGCCGTTCTCTCGACCTTCGCCGCTTTTTTGCTGGTGACTAATCCTGCTTTGAGCAACTGCTCTTGTAAGGTAAGTTTTGCCATCTTTGTTTCCAAACCCGCTGAATAATTTTTAGCGAGTATACCTGTAAACGCCGTAGGTGTATTGAGGGCAAGTCCCTTTCGCCCCTGCTTAATAAGGCGCGTCAGGCATCGGCGCACGGCTGCATTCGTGACCTCCGGCTCATCAAAATAAACACCGCCAACCCAGCAACAAGAATACCCGGCGCAGAAGCGGCCATTACGCCGACCGTGCCAGTGCCTAATGCCAGCATTTTCCCGGCCAGTAACGGACCGCTCATAGCCCCCAGACGCCCTACCGCCACGGCTGTTCCCACACCTGTTGCGCGGATCTGCGAACTGTAAAACAACGGTGCCAGGGCATACAAAACGCTTTGCCCACCTGTCGCAAACAACCCCGCGACAAATCCCGCCAGCAACATACCGTTAAATGACGACACCGTTCCCAGCGCCAGCAGCGAAGCTAACATGCCGCTATAAATCAGTAGCGACATGGTTACTGGGCGCAGCTTATCCATCAATGCGCCCAACATTAACGTCCCGCTCGCCGCCCCCATTTGCAGTGCAAACATCACCCCTGCCGCCTGCGATGGCTGGAATCCTTGCTCCACCAAAAGCAGCGGCAGCCAGTTGATCAACATGTAGACCACCAGCAGAGTGAAGAAATAACACAACCACAGCAGCAGCGTCGCGGTGGCCGTTTCTGGCGCAAATAACGCACGCAGTGGTGGCGCAGCCTGTTTTTCGCCAGCGAAAACCGCCGACTCCGGCAGCCAGCGCATTAATAGCGGCACCAGAATCAACGGCACCACACCACCTACCCAAAACACCGTTTGCCAGGCTAAGTTTGCCCCCGCGAAACCCAGCGTCGCCGCCAGCGCCGCACCAATGGGAACACCGCAATACATCAGGCTCACAGCCGTCCCACGAAAACGTGGACCCGCGGCTTCAGACGTCAGGGCGATAAGATTCGGCAACGCTGCCCCCAGCCCGACACCGGTCATCAGCCGTGCAAAGACCAGTGAGGGGAAATCCCAGGCAATCGCCGTTGCCAGTGAGAACAAACCAAACAGCGCAACTGAGCCAATCAAAATGCGCTTGCGACCATAACGGTCCGCCAGCATTCCGCCAACCAACGCGCCGGGTAGCAAACCGAGTATTCCGGCGCTGAATATCCAACCCATTTGCATTTTATCGAGTGCAAAAGCCTGGGCGATGCCACCCGCCGCAATGCCAGCCGCCTGAAGATCCAGTCCTTCCATCAGAGCGACCAAAAAACAAAGCCCGATGGTCAGCATCAGGCGGGATGAAGATGATGAAGGGAGACGAGTCGACATAAGATGAACCTCGTTGTGAGTACAGGTGAATCGCGGCTGATACATTGCCAGCCGCGTAATCAGAACCATTTAATGACGGCCTGCGGGCGAAATGTAAGCCGGATAAGGCATTTACGCCGTATCCGGCAGTCGTGCGCAGACGCCTGATGCGACGCTGGCGCGTCTTATCATGCCTGGGATGGGCATACAAAATGCACGTTCTCGGCAGTCATCATTATTTGTTGTTGCGCAGATCCAGCGCCACGTCGACGATCATATCCTCCTGGCCGCCAACCATCCGGCGTTTGCCCAGCTCAACGAGAATATCCACCGCGCTTAAGCCATAACGCGCCGCCGCCGTTTCACAGTGACGCAGGAAGCTGGAGTAAACACCAGCGTATCCCAGCGCCAGCGTTTCGCGATCGACTCGTACCGGACGATCCTGCAACGGACGCACCAGGTCATCAGCGGCATCCATTAACGCATAGAGATCGGTCCCATGCTGCCAGCCCAGTTTATCCGCGGCGGCAATAAACACTTCCAGCGGCGCGTTACCTGCGCCCGCCCCCATTCCCGCGAGACTGGCATCGATTCGGTCACAGCCCTCTTCCACCGCCGCGATAGAGTTCGCCACGCCAAGACTCAGGTTATGGTGAGCGTGCATGCCGGTTTGCGTTTCTGGTTTCAGCACTGCTTTCAGGGCGCGGAAACGGTCACGGATATCGCTCATGTTCATCGCACCGCCAGAATCCACCACATAAATACAGGTCGCACCGTAGCCTTCCATCAGCTTTGCCTGCTTCGCGAGATTTTCCGGCGTGGTCATATGGCTCATCATCAGAAAACCAACGGTGTCCATACCGAGCTCGCGGGCATACTGAATATGCTGGGCGGAAACATCAGCTTCGGTACAGTGCGTTGCCACACGAACCACCCGCGCGCCAGCCTGCCAGGCATTTTTCAGATCGTGAATAGTGCCGATTCCTGGCAGCAACAACGTCGCGATTTTGGCGTGCTTCACCACATCCGCCGCCGCTTCAATCCATTCAAGGTCGCTATGTGCGCCGAAACCATAGTTAAAGCTGGAACCCTGCAAACCGTCGCCGTGGGCCACTTCAATCGAATCCACGCGAGCATCATCCAGTGCTTTGGCAATCTGGCGGACATTTTCCAGCGAATACTGATGACGAATGGCGTGCATACCGTCACGCAACGTGACGTCCGAGATATAAAGTTTTTTACCGTTCATGCCGCTTCTCCTGCCTTGCGCGCCAGTGACTGGGCCATTTTTTCCGCTGTCGCCAGCGCACTGGAAGTCATAATGTCGAGGTTGCCCGCATAGGCAGGCAGATAATGCGCTGCGCCTTCGACTTCCAGCCAGACCGCCGTTTTCAGCCCGGAGAACTGCCCCACGCCCGGCAAATTAACCGGTTTATCCTGCGGGATAACTTCAAACTGCACGCGCTGTTTCAGGCGATATCCCGGTACGTAAGCCTGCACCGCCTCAGCCATTTCATTGATTGAGGCTTCGATATCATCTTGTGAAGCTTCGTCGCTCAATACATACACCGTGTCACGCATCATCAACGGTGGCTCTGCTGGGTTAAGCACGATAATCGCCTTCCCTTTTGCCGCGCCGCCCACCACTTCAATGGCGCGCGAAGTGGTTTCCGTAAATTCATCGATATTGGCACGCGTGCCAGGTCCGGCAGATTTACTGGCGATAGAAGCGATAATTTCGGCGTAATGAACACGCGCCACGCGTGAAACCGCCGCCACCATTGGAATGGTGGCCTGGCCGCCGCAGGTGACCATGTTGACGTTCAGTTGATCGACGTTCGCCTCGAGGTTAACCACCGGCACGCAGTAAGGGCCGATGGCAGCAGGCGTCAGGTCAATTAAGCGAATATCCGGTTTCGCTTCGCGCAAAGCGGCATCGTTTTTCACATGCGCGCCCGCGCTGGTCGCATCAAATACAATGTCGATATCAGCAAATTCAGGCATGTTCATCAGTCCGATCACCCCTTCATGGGTAGTGGCGACCCCCATACGTCTGGCACGCGCCAGACCGTCGGACTGAGGATCAATGCCGACCATCACCGCCATCTCCAGATGCTGACCGTGACGCAAAATTTTAATCATCAGATCGGTGCCAATGTTGCCAGAACCGATAATGGCGACTTTACGCTTACTCATGACAGACTTCCTTTTGGGGCTGCGCTTGAAAATGTCGCAGCAACTGAACCTATGCCTTCAATATGGGCTTCAAAACGATCGCCCGCATTCACCGCCACCATCGGACCTAATGCCCCGGTAAGAATGATATCTCCGGCGCGCAGCGGTTGACCCAGGCTGGCCATTTTGCGTGCCAGCCAGACGGCGGCGTTAAGCGGATGTCCCAGGCATTCGCTGCCGCGCCCGCTGGAAACCTCTTCGTTATTACGCGTCATCTTCATGGCGCAGTTTTTCAGGTCTAACCCCGCCGGACGTTGCGCCGGACCGCCGATGACATACACCCCGCAGGAGGCGTTATCTGCCACGGTATCGACAAACTGAATCGACCAGTCGCGAATGCGGCTACCCACCACTTCCAGCGCCGGAAGTACCCATTCAATGGCGTTATACAGTTCGTTAAACGTGGTATCGGTCGCGGGCAAATCGCGGTTCAAAACCAGTGCGATCTCCGCTTCAATGCGGGGTTGCAAGACGCGGGAAAAAGGAATGGTTTCATTATCGCCATAACACATATCGGCAAATAACGTCCCAAAATCCGGTTGATCAACGCCCAGTTGTTGTTGCACTTTCGGATGCGTCAGTCCCACTTTGCGCCCCACCACTCGCCGTCCCTGAGCGACGTCATGTTGCACATTGATGCGCTGAATGGCGTAGGCGGCTTTCGCGTTTTCAATACCAATCAGATCGCGCAGCGGCGCAATCGCTTCGCCCTGCTCTGCGGCGCGGCGTAAATCCGCCGCCAGTTGCTCAAGAGTATGCTTCGTCATGACCATTCCTTAAGGGCGCGCGAGGAAATTCAGCACCAGTTGATTGAAAGCGTCGGCATATTCCCACTGCGCCCAATGACCACAGTCGCGGAAGATATGCAGTTCAGAACCAGCAATGCCGGAAAGCAGACGCAGACCCGCATCCATCGGCACAAAACGGTCGTTGCGCCCCCAGACAATCAGGGTTTGTGCTTTGATTTCCGCCAGGCGTGGACCAAAATCCGGGAACTGTTTCGGATTGGCTTCCAGGCTCTTAACGAAGTTTTCCAGGTGATCGCGACGCGACAGCATATTATTCAGGCGCGCTTCAAACAGGGCGTCGGTCAAATCGCTGGTATCAAAAACGAAGATATCCATCATCAGCTTCAGGTTTTCGATAGTAGGCTGGCGATAAAGCTGATTCAGTCGCTTAATACCTTCGGTTGGCATTGGCGTAAACAAACTCATTCCGCCCGTACCGCCGCCCATCAGCACCAATTTGCCGACGCGCTCCGGCCAGTTAAGGGTGAACGCCACAGAACTGTGGCCGCCCATCGAGTTGCCCAGCAAGTGGATTTTGGCGATATCCAGTTGATCCACCACGCTTTTCAGGATTCGTGCATTAAGATCCGATCGCGAACCACTATTAACGATCGAATCGCTCTTACCCCAGCCCGGACAATCCAACAGGATCACTCGATAGCCCGCCTCTACCAGCGGATCGATATTGCGGCTGAAGTTCGCCCAGCCCGTAGCACCCGGGCCGGAACCGTGCAGCAGGACAACGGTTTCGTCGCCTTGTCCACAGTCATTAAAATGGATGCGCAGCGTTTTACCCGCTTCTTCTACATTCAGAAAACGGCTGGTGGCGGCTTCGGTTTGTGGCTGATAACTCATCATCTTCTCCTGCATATTCAGTTCTCTGTTCTGGCGCTTAACGAGCCAAATCCGGCAATCCACTCCGGGATTGGGCGGTAATAACGCCCTTCGCTACGCCAGTTGCCAAACGCAGAGATAGCGGCAAAAGCGGCGACCCAGGTTTTGATTTCATGTGTCGACTTTCCGGCAATGGCGGAAAGCTCTTCGTTACTGACGGCATCCAGTTCCTGTATGCGTCCCTGCTCCAGCAAAGTCATGAACTGGTTATCCCAAATCGGGTTGAGCGGATGCAGAGTTCTCTGATCCTCAACAAACTTCTCAGCGGCGCTAATCACCCGTTGCTGACGCAATTCGCGTTCACTGGCGGGTAAATCTTTCCCGCTCCCCAACAAACGGTCGCGCATATGGGCATCGGCTTTCGCCAGTTCGGGCACCGGCGGCTGATGGGAAAGCCCACCGGACCCAAGGAACAGCACGCGTTTATTGAGAGTGCTGGTGAAACGTCCAATGGCTTCACCCAACATGCGGGTACGCTGGAAACCGGGCAACGGCGTGGCGACACCGTTGATGAACACAGGTAGAACTGGCACTTTATCCAGCCCACCGAGCAGGAACTCCAGCGGCTGGGCAAAACCGTGATCCACCTGCATACAGTAAGAAACGGCAAGATCGATCCCGCTCTTCATGACGGCATGCGCACAGGACTCCGCCAGCTCCACAGGCACGGGCAGCTCTCCTGCCGCACTGCCGAAATCACCAATTGCCGTCGCCCCAACGCCTAAACAGAACGGTGGCATCACGTCATAGAAAAAACCGTTGTAGTGATCTGGCGCAAACAGCACCACCAGTTCAGGGGAGAAAGCCGCAATACGCTCGCGGGCGCTGGCAATCACACCATTGACCTCATCGAGCACCTCTTGCGCCGGGTCGACATACCCCACCAGCGGCGAGTGGGAAAGACAGTGAAGATAAGCGTGCATATCAGGCTACCTTTTCGACAGAAACGTCGGCATCAGGGCGGGTCAGCGTCATCACCGACGCCAGTTTATTCAGGGCCTTGCCCTGGGTTTGCGGAATGGCGATGGCGGCAACAAAGCGATCCGGGCGCATCACCACCAGCGAAGCATTGTGTTGCGCAAACCAGCTACGCAGACGACCTTGCGTATCGCCCACGCGTAGCACGCCGTCGTGATTATCCTGTGCGGTATGAATTTGCACTTCCGGCACCACCTGAATGAAGCGTGTGCCCAACGCACGCCACTGCTGGATTTGCTCGTTGCTCATTCCCCACAGTGGATTGCATCCCCAGCCAATTACCGCGAAGTTCGCGCCGATCGCGTTATCGAGCAGCGTCACGTCGCCGTTTTCCAGCGTGACTTTCGGCTGAATAAACATCTTGCCGACCGGAGAGTGCTTCGCTTCGCCCTCACGCACCAGCGCACCGCCGTAATATTGCGGCATCGGCTTGAAGCGCATTTCGAGGAAGTAGCGTTTTACTGGCGGCAGATAATTCAGTAGCCAGGAAACGCCGTCACGTAACGTACCCTGCCAGCGTTTCGGCGGAGCCAGCACGTTGCCCGCGGTCACGGACAGGTCAATCATCGCTTTGGCGTGATCGCGACGTTCTTGTTGATAGGTATCGAGCAGCGCATCGCGGGCTTTCCCCTGGATAACCAACGCCAGCTTCCAGGCGAGGTTAAAGGCGTCGCGCATACCGCTGTTATAGCCCTGCCCCTGCCACACCGGCATGATGTGCGCGGCATCGCCCGCCAGCAGTACGCGATCAATACGAAAACGTTGCGCCAGTCGCGCGTTGTGGGTGTAGACACGCTGGCGAATCAATTCAACATTGTCCGGATTAGGCAGCACTTTGCTTAACAGCTTGCGCATATTTTGCGGCTCACGCAGCTGTTCCTCGGTTTCTCCCGGCATCACCATAAATTCAAAGCGACGAACCGCATGAGGCAGCGCGGCAGAAACATACGGGCGCACTGGATCGCAACACAAGTAGATATGCGGCGTACTTAACGGATCGTTGGCGATATCTACCACAATCCACTGATTTGGCGCGGTTTTACCTTCAAACGGCACATTCAGGGTGCGACGGACAAAACTTGCCCCACCATCACAGGCCACCAGCCATTGGGCTTTGACCGTTTCCCGCTGCCCTTCTGCCGTTTTCAGGTGCAAGGTCACTTCGTCATCTTGCTGGCTGAAGGCCTCCAGCTCGCGGGAAAACAAGCAGCGTACATTCGGAAAACGCGACAACCCTTCCAGCATCACCGCATCGACCTGCGGCTGAATAAAGGCGTTACGGCGCGGCCAGCCAAATTCATCGGTCATTGGCTGAATATCAGCAAAACAGCGGCCTTTTGGGGTGAGAAAACGCATCGCATGCCACGGCGTAGTGTGCGGCAGAACATTATCGACCAGGCCAACCGACTGCATGGTGCGCAGCGCCTCGTCATCAATACCAATCGCACGCGGGTAGTCGATCAACTTATCGAGTTTCTCCACCACCAGCACGTCAATGCCCATCTGGCCGAGATAGTTCGCCATCATCAGCCCGACCGGACCGGCACCAGCAATCGCCACCTGAACGCTATGGTTAACAGCAGGCTGGATGTCAGGGTGTTGTATTGCCATTTCAGTACCTCACGACTCGGACAAAATGCCGTTGCGCGCACAGTACAGCGCAACTTATTTTGTTAAAAACATGTAAATGATTTTTTATTGTTCGCTCAGTATAGGAAGGGTGTTTTCGGCTACAATCAAAACATGCCCGGATGTGCACCAGGTGCACAACGTTGTTTTAACTATAGAAATGTCAATTAATATGCAGAACGATGAGCAGACGGAATACAAAACCGTGCGCGGATTAACCCGCGGTATAATGTTATTAAATATGTTAAATAAACTTGACGGCGGTGCCAGCGTCGGGCTGCTGGCGGAACTCAGCGGTCTGCATCGCACCACTGTGCGGCGACTGCTGGAGACGTTACTGGAAGAGGGATATGTCCGGCGCAGTACCTCCGATGACAGTTTTCGTCTGACCATCAAAGTGCGGCAATTAAGCGAAGGGTTTCGTGACGAACAGTGGATTTCTGCGCTGGCGGCCCCGCTGCTGGGCGATCTATTGCGCGAAGTGGTGTGGCCGACAGATGTTTCCACGCTGGATGTTGATGCAATGGTGGTACGCGAAACCACTCACCGTTTCAGTCGATTATCCTTTCACCGGGCAATGGTCGGGCGGCGTTTACCGCTCCTGAAAACCGCCTCGGGCCTGACCTGGCTGGCCTTTTGCCCGGAACAAGAACGCCAGGCGTTAATCGAAATGTTAGCCGCCCGCCCCGGTGATGACTATCAACTGGCACGGGAACCGTTAAAGCTGGAAGCCATTCTGGCGCGCACACGCAAAGAGGGGTACGGGCAGAACTACCGCGGCTGGGATCAAGAAGAAAAGATCGCCTCCATTGCCGTACCGCTGCGCAGTGAACAACGGGTGATTGGCTGTTTGAATCTGGTGTATATGGCCAGTGCGATGACCATTGAACAGGCGGCAGAAAAACATCTTCCGGCGCTGCAACGGGTAGCAAAACAGATTGAAGAAGGGGTGGAATCGCAGGCTATTCTGGTGGCCGGACGGCGAAGCGGCGTGCATTTGCGCTAGCGACGTCAATGTGTAATTTGGCCCATTCTCATCGTTATTCGCCCATTTGCCCACATGCACAGTACGGGCTGCACGCTACGCTAATGACATCAATACTGTGATGTGGAGCAAATCATGAAAATTACTCAAATTCGTAATGCCACCCAAATTATCCAATACGCTGGCAAAACATTTCTTATCGACCCGTTACTCGCGCCTAAAGGAAGTTATCCGGGTTTTGCCGGAACTGCACGCGCAGAAATCCGCAATCCAACGGTAGAATTACCGTGCGATTTAACAACGTTACTCAACGTTGACGCCCTAATCGTGACTCATTTGCATGAAGATCACTGGGACGAAACAGCCTCCCGCGTCGTCCCCAAAGATAAACTGATTTATGTGCAAAATGAGCAAGATGCTGAATCACTGCATAAACAAGGATTTACGCATCTTACCGTACTTACCGACGAGACTAAATTTGGTGATATAACTCTGCATAAAACGACAGGGCAGCACGGCTCCGATCGCACCTATGCCGACCCGGCTATGGCGAAGCGTTTAGGCGCAGCCTGCGGCGTTGTTTTCCAGCACCCGACAGAGAAAACGCTCTATCTGGCTGGCGATACCCTCTGGCGTGACGACGTCGAGGCTACAATGCTAACTTTCCAACCAGAAGTGGTTGTGTTGAATGCCGGATTTGCGCATGTTCTGGGGCATGGCGCGATAATTATGGGAGCAGAAGATATTCTCAAAGCACATTTTACCCTGCCAGAAGCGCAAATTGTCGCGACACATATGGAGGCCGTAAACCACTGTTTGCTGACGCGTGATGCGCTCAAGGAATACGCCAGAGATAATCAAATTATCGAATTTGTGAACGTACCAGAAGATGGTGAAACGTTGACATTCTAATTCGGAGATAAAGAGTGTTATGCGCCCGCTAACTGTTGCCATTATCGCCGTTGCCGGTTTTAGCCCTTTTCACCTTTCCGTACCGTTTATCGTGTTTAGCGAAAAAATGGCGGAGAAAAAACGCTTTCACGTAATTATCTGCGCTGAAAATCTGGGAAACGTGGACTCTGCCGATGGGTTTTCCGTAACCGCCACCCATGACTATACCGCAGTCATCCAGGCGGATATTGTGATAATTCCTTACTGGGGAACAATTACACAAAAACCGCCACAAAAGCTGCTGGAAGCCTTAACGACCGCACGGGATAACGGCGCACAGATTGTCGGGCTTTGCCTGGGCACGTTTGTGCTCGGCTATGCAGGTTTACTGAACAATAAGCGTGCTGCCACGCACTGGGAGTTCGAGCGTGAATTTCAGGCACGTTTTCCACAAACATATCTGGATATTAACGCGTTGTATGTAGACGATGACGGTATTATTACCTCTGCCGGTACTGCCGCGGCGCTGGATTGCTGTTTGTATATTGTTCGGCAACATTTGGGCAGCGACTATGCTAACCATATTGCCCGACGGATGGTCGTACCGCCATATCGCACCGGCGGTCAGGCGCAGTTTATAGAGCAACCGGTGCCGAAAAATACCCATGATGAACGCATTAACCTCCTGCTGGATTACCTGCGGCAAAACATTGTGCAACAGCATGATCTCGACTCGCTGGCGCAGCGAGTAATGATGAGTCGCCGCACGCTAACCCGTCATTTTATGAAAGCGACCGGTTCGAGTATCGCCGAATGGCTCATCACTGAACGCTTACGCCGTAGCCAGGAACTGTTGGAAACCAGTCAGTTGCCCGTTGAGAGGATAGCGGCTGAGGTGGGTTTTCTCTCACCTGTGACCTGGCGTCAGCATTTTAAATCTCACTTCGGCGTCAGCCCCGCCGAATGGCGAAAAACCTTCCGTGGTATGGCATGATAGCGCCCGGAAGAAAGTGAATTCAGGGTGGTGAATGTGAAACCAGTAACGCTATACGATGTCGCAGAGTATGCCGGTGTCTCTTATCAGACCGTTTCCCGCGTGGTAAATCAGGCCAGCCACGTTTCTGCGAAAACGCGGGAAAAAGTGGAAGCGGCAATGGCGGAGCTGAATTACATTCCCAACCGCGTGGCACAACAACTGGCGGGCAAACAGTCGTTGCTGATTGGCGTTGCTACCTCCAGCCTGGCCCTGCACGCGCCGTCACAAATTGTCGCGGCGATTAAATCCCGCGCCGACCAACTGGGTGCCAGCGTGGTGGTGTCGATGGTAGAACGAAGCGGCGTCGATGCCTGTAAAGCGGCGGTACACAATCTTCTCGCGCAACGCGTTAGCGGTCTGATCATCAACTATCCGCTGGATGAACAAGATGCCATTGCTGTGGAAGCCGCCTGTGGTAACGTGCCAGCGTTATTCCTTGATGTCTCTGACCAGGCCCCCATCAACAGTATTATTTTTTCCCATGTAGACGGTACGCGGCTTGGCGTGGATCATCTGGTCGCATTAGGTCACCAGCAAATCGCGCTGTTAGCAGGCCCATTAAGTTCTGTCTCCGCGCGTCTGCGTCTGGCGGGCTGGCACAAATATCTCAAACACCATCAAATTCAGCCAATAGCGGAACTGGAAGGCGACTGGAGCGCCATGTCCGGTTTTCAACAAACCATGCAGATGCTGAATGAGGGCGTTATTCCCACCGCGATGCTGGTTGCCAACGATCAGATGGCGTTGGGCGCAATGCGCGCCATTACCGAGTTCGGGCTGCGCGTCGGCGCGGATATCTCGGTAGTGGGATACGACGATACCGAAGACAGCTCGTGTTATATCCCGCCGTTAACCACCATCAAACAGGATTTTCGTCTGCTGGGGCAAACCAGCGTAGACCGCTTGCTGCAACTCTCTCAGGGGCAGGCGGTGAAGGGAAATCAGCTACTGCCCGTCTCACTGGTGAAAAGAAAAACCACCCTGCCACCCAATACGCAAACCGCCTCTCCCCGCGCGTTGGCCGATTCATTAATGCAGCTGGCAAGGCAAATTTCCCGTCTGGAAAGCGGACAGTGAGCGCAACGCAATTAATGTGAGTCAGCTCACTCATTAGGCCCCCCAGGCTTTACACTCTATGCGTCAGGCTCGTATGTTGTGTGAAATTGTGAGCGGATAACAATTTCACACAGGATACAGCTATGACCATGATTACGGATTCACTGGCCGTCGTATTACAACGTCGTGACTGGGAAAACCCTGGCGTTACCCAACTTAATCGCCTTGCGGCGCATCCCCCTTTCGCCAGCTGGCGTAATAGCGAAGAAGCCCGCGCCGATCGCCCTTCCCGACAGTTGCGCAGCCTGAATGGTGAGTGGCAATTTGCCTGGTTTCCGGCACCAGAAGCGGTGCCGGAAAGCTGGCTCGAGAGCGATCTTCCTGACGCCGATACTGTCGTCGTCCCCTCAAACTGGCAGATGCACGGTTACGACGCGCCCATCTACACCAACGTGACCTATCCTATTGCGGTCAATCCGCCATTTGTTCCCGCAGAAAATCCGACAGGCTGTTACTCGCTCACATTTAATGTTGATGAAAGCTGGCTACAGGAAGGCCAGACGCGAATTATTTTTGATGGCGTTAACTCGGCGTTTCATCTGTGGTGCAACGGGCGCTGGGTCGGTTACGGCCAGGACAGTCGTTTGCCGTCTGAGTTTGACCTGAGCGAATTTTTACGCGCCGGAGAAAACCGCCTCGCGGTGATGGTGCTGCGCTGGAGTGACGGTAGCTATCTCGAAGATCAGGATATGTGGCGAATGAGCGGCATTTTCCGTGACGTCTCGTTGCTGCACAAACCAACCACGCAAATCAGCGATTTCCATGTTGCCACTCACTTTAATGATGATTTCAGCCGCGCTGTACTGGAGGCAGAAGTTCAGATGTACGGCGAACTGCGCGATGAGCTGCGGATAACAGTTTCTTTATGGCAGGGTGAAACGCAGGTCGCCAGCGGCACCGCACCTTTCGGCGGCGAAATTATCGATGAACGTGGTGGTTATAGCGATCGCGTCACGCTACGTCTGAACGTCGAAAACCCGGCGCTGTGGAGCGCCGAAATCCCGAATCTCTATCGTGCGGTGGTTGAACTGCACACCGCCGACGGCACGCTGATTGAAGCAGAAGCCTGCGATGTCGGTTTCCGCGAGGTGCGGATTGAAAATGGCCTGCTGCTGCTGAACGGCAAGCCGTTGCTGATTCGCGGCGTTAACCGTCACGAGCATCATCCTCTGCATGGTCAGGTCATGGATGAGCAGACGATGGTGCAGGATATCCAGCTGATGAAGCAGAACAACTTTAACGCCGTGCGCTGTTCGCATTATCCGAACCATCCGCTGTGGTACACGCTATGCGACCGCTACGGCCTGTATGTGGTGGATGAAGCCAATATTGAAACCCACGGCATGGTGCCGATGAATCGACTGACGGATGATCCGCGCTGGTTACCTGCGATGAGCGAACGCGTAACGCGGATGGTGCAGCGCGATCGTAATCACCCGAGCGTAATCATCTGGTCGCTGGGGAATGAATCAGGCCACGGCGCTAATCACGACGCGCTGTATCGCTGGATCAAATCTGTCGATCCTTCCCGCCCGGTACAGTATGAAGGCGGCGGAGCCGACACCATGGCCACCGATATTATTTGCCCGATGTACGCGCGCGTGGATGAAGACCAGCCCTTCCCGGCTGTGCCGAAATGGTCCATCAAAAAATGGCTTTCGCTGCCTGGAGAGACGCGCCCGCTGATCCTTTGCGAATATGCCCACGCGATGGGTAACAGTCTTGGCGGCTTCGCTAAATACTGGCAGGCATTTCGTCAGTACCCCCGTTTACAGGGCGGCTTTGTCTGGGACTGGGTGGATCAGTCGCTGATTAAATATGATGAAAACGGAAACCCGTGGTCGGCTTACGGCGGTGATTTTGGCGATACGCCAAACGATCGCCAGTTCTGTATGAACGGTCTGGTCTTTGCCGACCGCACGCCGCATCCGACGCTGACGGAAGCAAAACACCAACAGCAGTTTTTCCAGTTCCGTTTATCCGGGCGGACCATCGAAGTGACCAGCGAATACCTGTTCCGTCATAGCGATAACGAGATCCTGCACTGGTCGGTGGCGCTAGATGGCAAGCCGCTGGCAAGCGGTGAAGTGCCTCTGGATGTCGCCCCACAAGGTAAACAGTTGATTGAACTGCCTGAACTACCGCAGCCGGAGAACGCCGGGCAACTCTGGCTCACAGTACGCGTAGTGCAACCGAACGCGACCGCATGGTCAGAAGCCGGACACATCAGCGCCTGGCAACAATGGCGACTGGCGGAAAACCTCAGCGTGACACTCCCTCCCACGTCCCACGCCATCCCGCAACTGACCACCAGCGAAACGGATTTTTGCATCGAGCTGGGTAATAAGCGTTGGCAATTTAACCGCCAGTCAGGCTTTCTTTCACAGATGTGGATTGGCGATGAAAAACAACTGCTGACGCCGCTGCGCGATCAGTTCACCCGTGCGCCGCTGGATAACGACATTGGCGTAAGTGAAGCAACGCGTATTGATCCGAACGCCTGGGTCGAACGCTGGAAGGCGGCGGGCCATTACCAGGCCGAAGCGGCGTTGTTGCAGTGCTCGGCAGATACACTTGCCGACGCGGTGCTGATTACGACCGCCCACGCGTGGCAGCATCAGGGGAAAACCTTATTTATCAGCCGGAAAACTTACCGGATTGATGGACACGGTGAGATGGTCATCAGTGTGGATGTTGAAGTGGCGAGCGATACGCCGCATCCGGCGCGGATTGGCCTGACCTGCCAGCTGGCGCAGGTAGCAGAGCGGGTAAACTGGCTCGGATTAGGGCCGCAAGAAAACTATCCCGACCGCCTTACTGCAGCCTGTTTTGACCGCTGGGATCTGCCATTGTCAGACATGTATACCCCGTACGTTTTCCCGAGCGAAAACGGTCTGCGCTGCGGGACGCGCGAATTGAATTATGGCCCACACCAGTGGCGCGGCGACTTCCAGTTCAACATCAGCCGCTACAGCCAACAACAACTGATGGCAACCAGTCATCGCCATCTGCTGCACGCGGAAGAAGGCACCTGGCTGAATATCGACGGTTTCCATATGGGGATTGGTGGCGACGACTCCTGGAGCCCGTCAGTGTCGGCAGAATTTCAACTGAGCGCAGGTCGCTATCATTACCAGTTGATCTGGTGCCAAAAATAATAATAACCGGGCAGGCTATGTCTGCCCGTATTTAGCGTAAGGAAATCCATTATGTTCTATTTAAAAAACACAAACTTTTGGATGTTCGGCTTATTCTTTTTCTTTTACTTTTTTATCATGGGTGCCTATTTCCCGTTTTTCCCGATTTGGCTACATGACATCAACCATATCAGCAAAAGTGATACCGGAATAATTTTTGCCGCTATTTCTCTGTTCTCCCTGTTATTTCAACCGCTGTTTGGTCTGCTTTCTGACAAACTCGGGCTGCGCAAATACCTGCTATGGATTATCACCGGCATGTTAGTGATGTTTGCGCCGTTCTTTATTTTTATCTTCGGGCCACTGTTACAGTACAACATTCTAGTAGGCTCGATTGTTGGTGGCATTTATCTTGGCTTTTGTTTTAACGCCGGTGCGCCAGCAGTAGAGGCATTTATCGAGAAAGTCAGCCGTCGCAGTAATTTCGAATTTGGTCGTGCGCGGATGTTTGGCTGTGTTGGCTGGGCGCTGTGTGCCTCGATTGCCGGCATCATGTTCACCATCAATAACCAGTTTGTTTTCTGGCTGGGTTCTGGCTGTGCGCTCATCCTCGCCGTTTTGCTCTTTTTTGCCAGAACGGATGCCCCTTCTTCCGCCACGGTTGCCAATGCCGTAGGCGCCAACCATTCTGCATTTAGCCTTAAGCTGGCACTGGAATTGTTCAGACAGCCCAAACTGTGGTTTTTGTCGCTGTATGTTATTGGCGTTTCCTGTACCTACGATGTTTTTGACCAACAGTTTGCTAATTTCTTTACTTCGTTTTTTACCTCCAGTGAACAGGGGACGCGGGTATTTGGCTACGTAACGACAATGGGCGAATTACTTAACGCCTCGATTATGTTCTTTGCGCCGCTGATTATTAATCGCATCGGTGGGAAAAACGCCCTGCTGCTGGCTGGCACTATTATGTCTGTACGCATTATTGGCTCATCGTTCGCCACTTCAGCGCTGGAAGTGGTCATTCTGAAAACGCTGCATATGTTTGAAGTACCGTTCCTGCTGGTGGGCTGCTTTAAATATATTACCAGCCAGTTTGAAGTGCGTTTTTCAGCGACGATTTATCTGGTCTGTTTCTGCTTCTTTAAGCAACTGGCGATGATTTTTATGTCTGTACTGGCGGGCAATATGTATGAAAGCATCGGTTTCCAGGGCGCTTATCTGGTGCTGGGTCTGGTGGCGCTGGGCTTCACCTTGATTTCCGTGTTCACACTTAGCGGCCCCGGCCCGCTTTCTCTACTGCGTCGCCAGGTGAATGAAGTCGCTTAAGCAATTAATGTCGGATGCGGCGCAAGCGCCTTATCCGACCAACATATCAGGACGGAATGACCAAAATGAACATGTCGATGACCGAAAGAATAAAAGCAGGCAAGCTATTTACCGATATGTGCGAAGGCTTACCGGAAAAAAGACTTCGTGGGAAAACGTTTATGTATGAGTTTAATCACTCGCATCCATCAGAAGTTGAAAAAAGGGAAAGCCTGATTAAAGAAATGTTTGCCACAGTAGGGGAAAATGCCTGGATAGAACCACCCGTCTATTTCTCTTACGGTTCCAACATCCATATAGGCCGCAATTTTTACGCAAATTTCAATTTAACCATTGTCGATGACTACACGGTAACAATCGGTGATAACGTACTGATTGCACCCAACGTTACTCTTTCCGTTACGGGACACCCTGTACACCATGAATTGAGAAAAAACGGAGAGATGTACTCTTTTCCGATAACGATTGGCAATAATGTCTGGATCGGGAGTCATGTGGTCATTAATCCAGGCGTCACCATCGGGGATAATTCTGTTATTGGCGCGGGTAGTGTCGTCACAAAAGACATTCCACCAAACGTCGTGGCTGCTGGCGTTCCTTGTCGGGTTATTCGCGAAATAAACGACCGGGATAAGCAATATTATTACAAAGATTACAAAGTTGAATCGTCACTTTAAATTATAAAAATTGCCTGATGCGCTTTGCTTATCAGGCCTACAAATTCAGTGATCTACGTTGGCCGCATCCGGCATGAACAAAGCGCAGGAACAAGCGTCGCATCATGCCTCTTTGACCCACAGCTGCGGAAAACGTGCTGGTGCAAAGCGCAGGGTTATGATCATCAGCCCAACGACGCATAGCGCATGAAACGCCCAGTCCATCAGGTAATTGCCGCTGATACTGCGCAGCACGCCAGAAAACCAGGGGGCAAGCCCGGCAATGACAAAACCAATCCCCTGCATAAACGCCACCAGCTTGCCAGCAATAGTCGGTTGCACAGAGTGGTCGAGCGCCAGCAGCAAACAGAGCGGAAACGCGCCGCCCAGACCTAAACCACACACCATCGCCCACAATACCGGCAATTGCAGCGGCAGCCAGATAAAGCCGCAGAAACCCACCAGTTGTAACACCAGCGCCAGCATTAACAGTTTGCGTCGGTCCTGATGGCGAGCCATAGCAGGCATTAGCAATGCCCCTGCGGCTTGCCCAAGCGTCATCAACGCCAGCAAGGAACCGCTGTACTGCGCGCTGGCACCAATCTCAATATAGAAAGCGGGTAACCAGGCAATCAGGCTAGCGTAACCACCGTTAATCAGACCGAAGTAAAGGCCCAGCGTCCACGCGCGGGGAGTGAATACCACGCGAACCGGAGTGGTTGTTGTCTTGTGAGAAGAGGCGACCTCGCGGGCGCTTTGCCACCACCAGGCAAAGAGCGCAACAACGGCAGGCAGCGCCCACCAGGCGAGTGTTTGATACCAAGTTTCGCTGTGATGAACTAACCAGGGCGTCAGGGCGGCACCAAGTCCACCGCCGCCCATCAGAGCCGCGGACCACAGCCCCATCACCAGTGGCGTGCGCTGCTGAAACCGCCGTTTAATCACCGAAGGCATCACCGCCTGAATGATACCGATCCCCACCCCACCAAGCAGTGCGCTGCTAAGCAGCAGCGCACTTTGGGGGTAAAGCTCACGCATCAATGCACCGACGGCAATCAGCAACAAACTGATGGCGACGCTGCGACGTTCGCTGACACGCTGATGAAGCCAGCTTCCGGCCAGTGCCAGCCCGCCCATGGTGACCACCGGCAGAGCGGTCAACAGGGCAGCCACGCTAAAGCTCATTCCGCTCGCCTGGCGCAATTGCGGTAGCAGTGGCCCGACGGAGGTGAGCAGTGGTCGCATATTAAGACCAATCAGCACCAGAACCAACAGCATCGTGAACGTCTTTTGATGGTCGCGCATGACTGTCAGAACGGTTTGGTCGGCAGATATTTACCATCTAAGGTGATGACCGCACGTTCGCCACCTTCCGGGTCCGCCACTTTCTTAACGTCGAGTTTGAAGTTAATCGCGCTGATAATGCCATCGCCAAACTTCTCATGAACCAACGCTTTCAGGGTTGTGCCGTACACCTGCAACATTTCATAGAAACGATACATCGTTGGGTCGGTTGGAATACGGTCATCAATGCAGCCACGCAGTGGCACAGTTTGTAATAACAGAATGGCGTCTTCGTCGAGATCCAGTTTCGCCCCGACCAGGCGGGCGGCGTCGGCAGGAAGCGCCTGCTGACCCAGCAAAGCCGCGGTTACGAAGGCTTCTGCCAGACCGGTGCCATCGGCAATCTCGGCAAATGAGAGATCTTTTTTAGCTTTGCTGAGCAAAATGGCATCGGCAAGATCAAGACGAATATTGCGGTTAATTTGCGACTGAATCATGGTGGATCTCCTGATGGTTTAAAAATAAGGTTACGCTGCGGTCGGTTGGCGTAGCGGTATGGCACAAACGCGAGGATTAGCTGCCAGTGGCACAAACTGGCGGGTTGCGCCGTCAAAAGCTGCGATGCTGCCGCTTTCAATGTCGTAGACCCAGCCGTGCAGGGCGATCCGCCCCTCTTCGAGCGCCAGGCGCACCGATGGATGAGTTTGCAAATTAGCCAACTGAGCAATGACGTTTTCACGTACCATCGCCGCAGCTTTTGACGGTAAATCGGGATGCGGGCGCGCCTCATTAACGACGCGGGCAGAATCGGCATAACGCAGCCAGTGGGAGACGGCAGGCATATGGTCCATGCACTGACAGCTGGCAATGGCGGTCATCGCGCCACAGTTGGAATGACCACAAATCACAATGTCAGATACCCGAAGCGCAGCGACGGCATACTCCACCGAAGCAGAAACGCCACCGGGTTCCGGCCCGTAGGAAGGGACGATATTGCCCGCATTGCGAATAACGAACAGATCGCCGGGTTCACGTTGCGTCACCAGCTCAGGGACCAGACGGCTATCGGAGCATGAGATAAAAAGTGTGCGCGGGCTTTGCTGTGTCGCCAGCTGTTTAAACAAGGCTTCCCGCTCAGGAAATGCCTCGCGCTGGAATTTAAGGAATCCATCAATAATCTCTTTCACCGTTAACCTCTGTCTGTCTCTGGAATGAGAGGCAGACTACTCGCCGATTGTCATAAGGTAAAAGACTCATTTATGATGAGTTCTATTGGATTTACTTATAGGTTGGCGAATGCTCTCTCGACATATCAATTACTTTCTTGCCGTGGCTGAACATGGCAGCTTCACCCGTGCCGCCAGTGCGTTGCACGTCTCCCAGCCTGCGCTTTCCCAGCAGATTCGCCAGTTAGAGGAGAGTTTAGGCGTGCCGCTGTTTGACCGTAGCGGGCGAACGATTCGTCTCACTGATGCGGGGGAAGTCTGGCAACAGTACGCCAGCCGGGCGTTACAGGAACTGGGGGCGGGTAAACGGGCGATTCATGATGTTGCCGATCTGACGCGAGGATCGCTGCGTATCGCCGTCACCCCCACCTTTACGAGCTACTTTATCGGCCCCTTAATGGCGGATTTCTATGCGCGCTACCCCGGCATCACGCTCCAGCTACAGGAAATGTCGCAGGAGAAAATCGAAGATATGCTTTGTCGCGACGAGCTGGACGTTGGGATTGCCTTCGCGCCTGTGCATTCGCCGGAGCTGGAGGCAATTCCTTTACTGACAGAAAGTTTAGCGTTGGTGGTGGCGAAACATCATCCGCTGGCTGACCAGGAACAGGTGGCATTGAGTCGCTTGCATGATGAAAAACTGGTGCTGCTCAGCGCGGAATTTGCCACCAGAGAGCAAATTGACCACTACTGCGAGAAAGCGGGGCTGCATCCACAGGTGGTGATAGAAGCGAACTCAATTAGCGCGGTTCTGGAGCTGATTCGCCGCACTTCTCTTTCCACATTGTTACCAGCAGCGATTGCCACACAACATGACGGGCTTAAAGCGATTTCTCTTGCCCCGCCACTACTGGAGAGAACGGCGGTTTTGTTGCGGCGGAAAAATAGCTGGCAGACAGCCGCCGCGAAGGCATTTTTGCAAATGGCACTGGAAGAATGCGCGGATGTTGGCGGGAATGAATCACGGTAGCCACTGACACAGGTCAGCGGCTGGAATTGCCCGATGCGCTACGCTTATCAGGCCTACGAGTTCAGTGCAAAGCGTTCACGCCGCATCCGGGCATAAACTACAGCTGGCAGACAGCCGCCGCGAAGGCATTTTTGCACATGGCGTTGGAGGAATACGCGGATGTTGGCGGGAATGAATCACGGTAGCCGCTGACACAGGTCAGCGGCTGGAATTGCCTGATGCGCTACGCTTATCAGGCCTACGAGTTCAGTGCAAGGCGTTCACGCCGCATCCGGCATAAACTACGCTCGCTGTAACCCAGTCGATTATCGTTTGTAATCGATGGCTTCTGGCTGCTCCAGATACACGGTGGTTTGTGCCGGTTGTGTACTGGCGATCACTTTACCGCCACGTACCGAATAACGTACCGGAACCTGACGGCGCAGCGCGTCAAACCCATTTTCAGCCGGCAGGATAATCAGGTTAGCGCTGTTTCCGGCGGCAATGCCGTAATCCTGCAAATTCAACGTTCTGGCGCTATGGTGAGTGATTAAATTCAGGCCATCGTTAATCTGCCCGTAGCCCATCAACTGACAAACATGCAGCCCCATATGCAGCACTTGCAGCATATTCGCCGTTCCCAGCGGATACCACGGATCGAAGACATCATCGTGACCAAAGCAGACGTTAATGCCAGACTCCAGCATCTCTTTAACGCGCGTGATGCCGCGACGTTTTGGATACGTATCGAAACGCCCTTGCAGATGAATATTGACCAGCGGGTTGGCGACAAAGTTAATACCGGACATTTTCAGCAAGCGGAACAGGCGCGAGGTATATGCCCCGTTATAGGAGTGCATTGCCGTGGTGTGGCTGGCGGTGACTCGCGCGCCCATGCCTTCACGGTGCGCCAGGGCGGCAACGGTTTCGACAAAGCGCGACTGTTCGTCATCAATCTCGTCACAGTGAACGTCGATGAGACGGTCGTATTTTTGCGCCAGAGCGAAGGTTTTATGCAGCGACTCCACGCCGTATTCACGGGTAAATTCAAAATGCGGAATCGCCCCAACAACGTCTGCCCCTAAGCGTAACGCCTCTTCCAGCAACGCTTCACCGTTGGGATACGACAAAATCCCTTCCTGCGGGAAAGCGACGATTTGCAGATCAATCCACGGCGCGACTTCCTGCTTCACTTCCAGCATTGCTTTCAGCGCAGTCAGGGTTGCATCCGAAACATCGACATGGGTACGCACATGCTGAATGCCGTTGGCAATCTGCCATTTCAGCGTTTGCCAGGCGCGTTGTTTCACATCGTCATGAGTTAATAACGCTTTGCGCTCGGCCCAGCGTTCAATGCCTTCAAACAGCGTGCCGGACTGATTCCAGTTCGGTTGCCCGGCGGTTTGCGTGGTGTCCAGGTGAATATGCGGCTCCACAAACGGCGGTAAAACTAAACCTTGCTCTGCATCCAGGCTGTTTTCTGTTACGGGCATCACACCGGATTGCGCATCAATGGCGCTGATTTTTCCGTCGTGAAGATGAATCTGCCACAGCCCCTCTTTGCCGGGTAACCGGGCGTTAATAATTGTTTGTAAAGCGTTATTCGACACTGTTAGCCTCCACATGCGTCATTGCAGCTGTCGTTTTACGATTCAAAATCGGGTTAAGGATCAGATAGCTCAGCGCGCCACCTAATACCGCGTTGACCGGAACAATTCCCGGTAACCAGTGGCCTGCGGCAATCCCCAGCGCGACCGCCAGAATCGCCACCCAATTGACACTCATCATACGCGTGGTCGCAAAGTGCTCATAGCGGCGACGGTTCATCAGATAGTCGGCGATGATCACGCCACCCACCGGAGGAATAGCTGCCGAAAGGAAGGTCAGCCAGCCGACAAAATTGTTATACAGCCATAATGCGCAGACCGTACCGATAATACCGTTAATCACCGAAAGGGTTTTGCTCGACATACCAGTAATGTTGGCGAAACCTAAACCCGACGCATACAGCGCGTTATCGTTGGTGGTCCAGATATTCAGCCCCAGCACCACAATCGCAGGCAGCAGCAGGCCCTGAGCAATCATCACGTCAGAGATATCTGCCATCCCCAGTGCCGCAGCGCCCGCTGCACCGAAAATAAACATCAACGAGTTGCCGAGGAAAAAGGCCACCATCGCCACCAGCACGGCGAGTTTGGCATTGCGACCAAAGCGGACAAAGTCAGCGGTGAGCGTACCCGCACTGATAAATGACCCCACAACCAGCGCCAGCGCGACATTGAAATCTAACGGTTGTGCGGGAACGACCGCTTTTAATGCGTCCAGGCCGCCCATGCCGTTAACGGCCAGCCACACGGAATAACCGCCAAGGCAGGCGATAGCCGGAACCGCAATCACCGAAAGAACCGTCAGCGCCGAAATGCCAAAGAAGACGGTGACGGTCATCAGTAAACCGGAGACGGCAATCAGCAAATTAATATCCAGCCCGGTTGCCTTGCCCACCGGAATGGCAAACATCGCCACGCCAACGCCAAACCAGCCAACCTGGGTGCCTCCCAGCAGCAGTGAAGGCAGCCATGAGCCTTTAACACCAAACGAGAAACGAGCAAGAAGATGAGTGGTCAGGCCGGTTTTTGCGCCAATGTAACCAAGAAATGAAGTGTAAATACCGAGGAGAAGATTACCGATGAGGACTGCGAGGAAGAAATCATGATAGCTAAGACCGGTTCCGAGAGTGCCGCCGGTCCACATACTGGCGGAAAAGAAGGTTAATCCCAGCATGACGAACGTCAATGCCAATCCCCCTTTCCGCGCCGACTGCGGGACTGGCCCCTGGCTAAAGTTGTTATCTTGCGACACGAAATTCCTCCGTTTGCTGTTTGAAACCCAAAAAATCCGCCGCATTCTATTCATCTGAAGATAAAAAGCAATCGTTTTCGTGGGGAAATATATTTTTTATATGAATGAGTGCGAAAAGGTGGGGGAAAACTTATCTGTGTAAAAACAGTGGGTAGGCATGATAAGACGCGTCAGCGTCGCATCAGGCATCGGTGCACGGTGCCGGATGCGCCACACGACGCATCCGACAATAACTTACTCTTCCATCGCCTGGCGGATCTGATCCAACGACGCAGGATCATCAATGGTCGTCAGATCCCCAGGATCGCGTCCTTCGCAAATCGCCTGGATCGTGCGGCGCAGCATTTTTCCGGATCGCGTTTTCGGCAATTGCGAGACAAACCAGACGTGCGCCGGGCGGCCAAAGTTGCCAATCTGGCTGTCCACCAGCGCCATAATCGCCTTCTCTTGCGAGTGCGCCACCTCGCGGTCTTCCAGACTGTCGCTCTCTTTCGGAATGACAAACGCCACCGCCACCTGCCCTTTCAGCGCATCTTTCACCCCAACCACCGCCACTTCGGCAACGCCCGGATGGCTGGAGATACTCTCTTCAATCTCGCGCGTACCCAGCCGATGCCCGGCAACGTTAATCACGTCATCAGTGCGCCCGAGAATAAAGTGATAACCGTCAGCATCGCGGATGCCCCAGTCAAAGGTGGCGTACACCGAGCGGGAAAACAACGACCAGTAAGTCTTCACAAAGCGGTCGTCGTCGCCCCAGATGGTTTGAATACAGCCCGGCGGCAGCGGCCCTTCCACCACCAGCATCCCTTTCTCATTGACGCCGCACGGTTCGCCGGTGACTTCATTGAGCAACTGCACGTTGTAGCCATACATCGGCACACCAGGGCTTCCCAGACGCGTCGGCCTGTCATCCAGACCGCGAGCAATCGCCATAATCGGCCAGCCGGATTCGGTCTGCCAGTAGTTGTCGATGACCGGCACATCCAGCGTATTGCTCACCCAACTGGCGGTCGGCTCGTCCAGCGGTTCTCCAGCCAGATAGAGCACTTCCAGCGACGAGAGATCGTGTTTGCGAATTTCGGCAGTAGGGAATTTTTTCAGCACGCGAATGGCGGTCGGCGCTGAGAACATGCGGCTCACCTGATATTTCTCGACGATTTTCCACCACACACCGCAGTCCGGCCAGGTCGGCAATCCTTCGTAAACGATAGTCGCCATCCCCGCCAGTAGCGGCGCGTAGACGATATACGAATGCCCCACCACCCAGCCGATATCCGAGGCGCAAAAGAACACGCCGCCCGCTTTGCCGCCAAAAATGGTGTCCATCGAGGTCGCCAGCGCCACCGCATAGCCGCCGACGTCACGCTGCACGCCTTTAGGTTTGCCGGTCGTGCCGGAGGTGTAAAGAATGCAGGAGGTTTCGTTGGATTCCAGCCACGCCACCGGCACCCGCGCGCCGATGTGTTGATGGCGCAACGACGCGAAATCGACATCCCGCCCACTAACACGCGGCATTTTCGCCAGCCCGCGATCCACCAGCAAAACGTGGCGCGGCTGATGCTGTGCCTGACTTATCGCATCGTCGAGCAATTTTTTATAGGGAATGATTTTGCCACCGCGCGCTCCGGCATCAGCCGAGACAATCAGCACCGGTTTAGCGTCATCAATTCGCGCCGCCACGCTGTGCGAAGCAAATCCACCAAACACCACCGAATGAATAGCGCCAATGCGCGCGCAGGCCAGCAGGATAATATGCGCTTCGGCAATCATCGGCATATACACCAGCACCCGATCGCCACGCTGCACGCCCAGCGAGCGCAGCATTGACGCCACCGCGTTCACTTCGTCATGCAGCTGGCGAAAGGTAAAGGTGCGCTCTTCTTCTGTTTCCGAAGAGACGGCAATCAGCGCCAGCGCCTCTGGCTGTTTCTCCAGCCAGCGGTCGATAGCGTTGTGGCACAAGTTGGTTCGGCCTTCACAAAACCAACGGGCAAACGGCGGATTGCTGTGATCGAGCGTTTGCGTAAAGGGCGTCTGCCAGTCAATACGCCGGGCCTGCTCGGCCCAGAACTGCTCCGGTTCGTTAATCGAACGCTGATAAAATTCGCTAAAAGACATAATGCTCTCCTGTTGAACTTACGCCTTACCGCCGTTTACTTAAATGACGTACAGGTCGAGATACTCATTGACCGGCATCTGTTCGAGGCGAGCTCTGTCGAGAGAAACCTCCAGAATGCGCTGCTGTTGGCGAGTCGGGAACTGGCGCGCGAGATTGATTTTGAATTTATCGACCAGTTTCGGAATGCCGTCCTGGCGGCGACGAGCATGACCAATTGGGTACTCCACCACCACTTCTTCAAAGCGCGTGCCGTCGGTGAACTCAAGGGTTATGGCATTGGCGATGGCGCGTTTTTCCGGGTCGTGGTAGTCAGCGGTAAACGCAGGATCTTCAAAGCAATTGATCTTCTCGCGCAGAGCGTCGATGCGTTTATCTTGCGCAACCTTATCTTCGTAATCTGCCGCCGTTAAGCGCCCGAATAGCAGCGGGATCGCCACCATGTACTGAATGCAGTGATCGCGATCCGCCGGGTTATTGAGCGGCCCTTTTTTGTCGATGATGCGAATACAGGCTTCGTGGGTGCGAATGGTCACTTTTTCGATATCCGCCGCCGTTTTGCCTGCTGCCTGCATCTGTTCATAGAGCGTCATCGCCGCTTCAACGGCCGTCTGGGAGTGGAACTCCGCCGGGAAGGAGATTTTGAACAGCACATTTTCCATCACGTAAGAACCGTACGGGCGCTGGAAGCGGAACGACTCGCCTTTAAAGGAGACGTCGTAAAAACCCCACACCGGCGCGGTCAGGGCTGACGGGTAACCCATTTCGCCCGTTTTCGCCATCAGTGCCAGACGTACCGCACGGGAAGTGGCATCACCCGCCGCCCAGGATTTACGCGTGCCGGTGTTCGGCGCATGGCGATAAGTGCGCAGCGACTGACCATCTACCCACGCCAGCGAAACGGCGTTGAGAATTTCCTCGCGGGTCAGGCCGAACATTTCGGCAACCACGGCGGTGGAAGCCACTTTCACTAACAGAACGTGGTCGAGACCGACGCGATTAAAGGAGTTTTCCAGCGCAATGCAGCCCTGAATTTCATGGGCTTTAATCATTCCGGTCAGCACCTGTTTCATGGTTAACGGGGCTTTGCCGCTGGCGACTGCGTTACGTGAAAGCCAGTCTGCCGTTGCCAGAATGCCGCCGAGGTTGTCGGAAGGATGGCCCCACTCCGCCGCCAGCCAGGTATCGTTGAAATCGAGCCAGCGGATCATCGCACCAATGTTAAATGCCGCCTGGACGGGGTCGAGCTGGAACTGAGTTCCGGGGACGCGCACGCCGTTAGGTACAACGGTGCCGGGGACAATTGGCCCCAGCAGTTTTTTGCAGGCCGGGTATTCAAGGGCTTCAAGACCGCAGCCGAGAGTGTCGAGCAGGCAGTAATGAGCGGTGTCGTAGGCCACTCTGGAGCTGATTTCGTAGTTCATCACGTAATCGACGATATCAACGATTTCACGATCAAATTCCGGGCGGATGTTGTTGATTTGAGCTGACATTGGGTACGTTTCCTTATTGTTATTCGTAGAGGTTTACTGGCGCTTATCCAGCGCGACAAACGGACGGTCTTCCGGTCCAACATAATTGGCGGAAGGACGGATAATTTTGTTGTCCTGACGTTGTTCAATAATGTGCGCCGCCCAGCCAGTGACACGGGCGATAACAAACAGTGGTGTGAACATCTCGGTGGGAACGCCCATCATGTTGTAGGAAACAGCGGAGAACCAGTCGAGATTGGGGAACATCTTTTTCGTCTCCCACATCACCGTTTCCAGGCGATCGGCGATGTTGTACATCTTCAGCGAGCCGCCTTCCTGCGAGAGCTGCTTCGCCACGCGTTTGATCACCTGATGACGCGGGTCGGCGATGGTGTAAACCGGATGTCCAAAACCAATGACCACTTCTTTGTTTTCCACCCGCTTGCGGATATCGGCTTCGGCTTCGTCCGGCGTTTCATAGCGTTGTTGGATCTCCAGCGACACTTCATTCGCCCCGCCGTGTTTCGGCCCGCGCAGTGCGCCAATCGCGCCAATAATCGCGGAATACATATCCGAGCCAGTACCCGCAATCACCCGGCTGGTAAAGGTGGAGGCGTTAAACTCGTGCTCGGCGTACAGCACCAGCGAAATTTGCATCGCCTTTTCCCAGCTTTGCGACGGCTTTTCGCCGTGCAGCAGATGCAGGAAGTGACCGCCGATGGAGTCGTCATCGGTTTCCGGCTGGATGCGTTCGCCGTTGTGGCTGTAGTGATACCAGTAGAGAAGAATCGAGCTCAGCGACGCCAACAGTTTGTCGGCTATATCCCGCGCGCCAGAGACGGTGTGCCCCTCTTTTTCTGGCAGCGTGCAACCGAGCGCGGAAACGCCGGTGCGCATGACATCCATCGGGTGCGACGCCGCTGGTAAGGCTTCCAGCACGGTACGCACGTTAGCCGGTAAACCGCGCAGGGCTTTCAGTTTGGTTTTGTAGGCGGCGAGTTCGTCACGGGTCGGCAGTTTGCCGTGGATCAGCAGGTGCGCCACTTCTTCAAATTCGCAATGTTCCGCGAGATCAAGAATATCGTAGCCACGGTAATGCAGGTCATTGCCGCTTTTACCCACGGTGCAGAGCGCCGTATTGCCCGCCGGAACGCCAGAAAGCGCCACTGATTTTTTCGGTTTAATGACATGGGTACTGTTTTGCAGGATCGTTGTGTCGCTCATGTTGTCCTCGTCATTGTTATCATTTGTAGGGTCGAGATTGTTGTCGGATGCGACGCTATGCGTCTTATCCGACCTACAGTTCAGTGCATCCCGTAGGCCTGATAAGTCGCGTCAGCCACGCATCAGGCATCTGTTGTCGGATGCGACGCCATGCGTCTTATCCGACCTACAGTTCAGTGCATCCCGTAGGCCTGATAAGTCGCGTCAGCGACGCATCAGCGACGCATCAGGCATCGGTTGTCGGATGCGACCAACGGGCGTTTATTATTTCGTCTGGCTACGGGCAAACAGGTCGTCGAGCTTCTCTTCGTACTGGTAGTAGTTGATGCTTTCGTACAGCTCGTTGCGGGTCTGCATGGTGTCGATGACGCTTTTCTGCGTGCCTTCCTGGCGCAGGACGTTGTAGACATGTTCGGCGGCGCGGTTCATGGCACGGAACGCTGAAAGCGGGTACAGCGCCATCGCCACATGAGCGCTGCGTAATTCGTCGGTGGTAAACAGCGGCGTGGCGCCAAATTCGGTAATATTGGCGAGGATCGGCACCTGCACCGCATCGGCAAACTGGCGGTACATGGCGAGTTCGGTAATCGCCTCCGGGAACAACATCTCGGCACCCGCTTCAACATAGGCCTGCGCGCGTTCGATCGCGGCATCCAGTCCTTCAACCGCCAGCGCATCGGTGCGCGCCATGATCACAAAATCAGGATCGGTTTTCGCATCCACCGCCGCGCGGATCCGATCCACCATCTCCTCTTTCGAGACGATCGCCTTGTTCGGACGATGACCGCAGCGTTTCGCGCCAACCTGATCTTCAATATGCAATCCTGCCGCACCGGCTTTAATCATCGATTTCACAGTGCGGGCGACGTTAAAAGCCGAAGAGCCAAAACCGATATCCGCATCCACCAGCAGCGGCAGCGAACAAACGTCGGTGATACGACGAATATCGGTCAGCACATCATCAAGGGTAGAAATACCGAGATCGGGCAGCCCCAGTGAACCTGCCGCCACGCCACCGCCGGAGAGATAAATCGCCTGATACCCGGCACGCTGTGCCAGCAGCGCATGGTTAGCGTTAATGGTGCCGACAATTTGCAACGGGGTTTCTTTGCTTAGTGCAGCGCGAAACGCTTTACCTGGAGAGTGTAGAGACATAGCCCATCCTTTGTTATCAACTTGTTATTTGCGTTGATAAAGACAAAGCAAGGGGTGTGCCACAATTGCCTGAATAAAATTAAATGTTTTATTTCAATTTGTTAGAGATAAACTCATGAAATAATCCGCAAATATGCGTTTCAGTTAACGTTTCAGACAATGTTTCACTGCATTTCATTGCAACAATTATGAAACAAGACTAAACCCAATACTCTGTTTCTTAACTTTGCGGTGCGCTATGGCACATCCACCACGGCTGAATGACGACAAACCGGTTATCTGGACGGTATCGGTGACGCGGCTGTTCGAGTTATTTCGCGATATCAGCCTCGAGTTTGATCACCTGGCGAACATTACCCCTATCCAGCTTGGCTTTGAAAAAGCGGTGACCTACATCCGCAAGAAACTGGCAAACGAACGCTGCGACGCCATCATCGCAGCTGGCTCTAACGGCGCGTACCTGAAAAGCCGCCTGTCAGTGCCAGTTATTTTGATTAAACCGAGCGGCTACGATGTGTTACAGGCACTGGCAAAAGCCGGAAAACTCACCTCTTCTATCGGCGTTGTCACCTATCAGGAAACTATTCCGGCGCTGGTGGCGTTTCAAAAAACCTTTAATTTGCGCCTCGACCAACGTAGCTACATTACCGAAGAAGACGCACGCGGGCAGATTAACGAGCTAAAAGCTAACGGCACCGAAGCGGTGGTCGGCGCAGGGCTGATTACCGATCTGGCAGAAGAAGCCGGAATGACCGGAATTTTTATCTATTCCGCCGCCACCGTGCGCCAGGCGTTCAGCGATGCGCTGGATATGACGCGCATGTCGTTACGCCATAACACTCACGATGCCACCCGTAACGCCCTGCGTACTCGTTACGTGCTGGGCGATATGCTCGGTCAATCACCACAGATGGAACAGGTACGGCAGACTATTTTGCTTTATGCCCGTTCCAGTGCAGCGGTGTTGATTGAGGGGGAAACGGGAACGGGCAAAGAGTTGGCGGCCCAGGCGATTCATCGGGAATATTTTGCCCGCCACGATGCGCGACAGGGCAAAAAGTCGCATCCGTTTGTTGCCGTCAACTGCGGGGCGATTGCCGAATCGCTGCTGGAAGCGGAGCTGTTTGGCTATGAGGAAGGGGCGTTTACCGGCTCGCGACGCGGAGGTCGCGCCGGGCTGTTTGAAATCGCCCACGGCGGCACGCTGTTTCTGGATGAGATAGGCGAAATGCCTCTGCCATTGCAGACTCGCCTGTTACGAGTACTGGAAGAAAAAGAGGTCACCCGCGTCGGCGGGCATCAGCCTGTTCCGGTGGATGTGCGGGTCATTAGCGCCACTCACTGCAATCTGGAAGAAGATATGCAGCAAGGGCAGTTTCGCCGTGATCTGTTTTATCGGCTGAGTATTTTGCGTCTGCAATTACCGCCACTGCGTGAGCGAGTGGCGGATATTCTGCCGCTGGCAGAGAGCTTTTTGAAAGTGTCTCTGGCAGCGCTCTCCGCCCCGTTTTCTGCCGCATTACGCCAGGGGTTACAGGCAAGCGAAACTGTGCTGTTGCGCTACGACTGGCCGGGCAATATTCGTGAACTGCGTAATATGATGGAGCGACTGGCGCTGTTTTTAAGTGTGGAACCGACGCCAGATTTAACGCCGCAATTTTTGCAGCAATTATTGCCAGAGCTGACACAAAAATCGGGTAACGTCATCGCCCCACCCTTGCTGACACCACTACAGGCACTGGACAAATTTAATGGTGATAAAACAGCAGCAGCGAATTATTTAGGCATCAGCCGGACGACGTTCTGGCGGCGGCTAAAAAATTAAATTGCCGGATGCGGCGTTAACGCCTTATCCGGCCGACAAAAACATGAATTTCAATATATTCCGTTCACCGATAGACGTGCGCATCGGGTTTGTTTACATGAGCTTCAGAATTACTTCTTCTTATAAAGATCTGCCGTGCCGTGGATCTTATTGTCAGTCTGACCGGAGGTCAGAACCAACACATCCGCACCTTTTTCATCCGCTTTTTTGATCAGATCTTCTTTTGCATCTGCGGTCGACATTTCATTACTGGTTGAAATATCACCTATTTTCTCATATTGCGATTCAACTTTTTCAAATTCCGCTTTGGTCATCAATTCAGCGGCATAGACATTTGTGACAACAAAAGCTAACGCACCAACTAAGAGCTTAGTTCCAGTTTTCATCGATGAACTCCATAATGTGTGATTGGCCAATGCCCTGAAGCTAACAGTCATCATCAGGGTTGATTAATAAGTAGTTCAGCGGTTAGGAAAAATCTATAGGAAAAGAGAATATATTTGTATTTTTCTCAACGATAGCCACATTCTCCCTGTTGTTTAACAACGCTTACTACAATTATCACAGGTGTTCCTTAAATTAATTTTCATAAAAATCTCAAATTCCTTCATTCGCTAAAATCCAATATAAAATTCACATGAGCCACATTACTTTTCTGAACAAGAAACCACCAACCATATATTGATGTGATTTCCATACTTTTTCTTTATTTCACTTACATAAAGTTTAGGATTATTAGATGTATTTTTTCTAAACGACATAAAAAAACCCGCATTAACACAACTTACAAACCACTAAAACCAATCAATGCAATGAACAACTAACACTTTAATAAATTTATTACACCTAATATTACATATATTCTTATTTAGTAACTTGCATGTTTGTGCCTTACAAGGCTTCAGGAAGAAAACAGTGCAATAAAAAACATCTTGCCATTTAATTTTTAAGGATAAAAGTGAGTGATATGAAATCAGCAAAAAAAAGCTTATCGACACGGGCGATAGCCATTTCCACCATATTATTTACGCCAGTATCCTTGGCTATCACCCCACCTACAAATTCAGATAGTAATGTTGTCATTAATAATAATGAAGAGATAAAACTCATTGCATCAGAAGGCTACGATCCCGGATGGGAGCATTTTAACTCATTGAAAGTAGGTGAAGAATCTAATGGTTCATTACTCATTGATAATCTTTCACTTACCACTTCAGCAGCCAGCATTGGTAATAATGCTGAAGGCTCCATCACTTTAACAAACCATACCAACTGGCAGTTCGACACCCCTACCTCCAATATTTTTTTAGGCACCAACGAAGGCTCCGGTACGTTATACGTGTTAGATGGTAGTAAGATAAGTGGCCTGCAATCAATAAGAGTTGGTGAGTTTTATGGTGACGCCAGGGGGACGTTGGTTATTGATGGGGAAAGCTCATCAGTCACCTCTAACATTGCTATTGTTGGCGATCAGGGAACAGGGAAAGTATCTGTTACTAACGGCGGTACACTCACTTCCCTGACTCAACTGAATATTGGGTATGTTGACGCCCATTCTTCTCTGTCAGCTAACCAGAGTAGTTATGGAGAAGTTCAGGTCGCCGATAAAAATTCAACAGTGAATGCCCCAAATATACTTCTTGGCGGATATAACACATCTTCTACTTCTGATACTACCGGAGTTCTCACTGTCAGCAACGATGGTGTAATCAATGCGAATTCATATATCTGGGTTGGTGTCTCCTCTAACGGAACAGGAATATTAAATATTGGAGGTGCGCAAGGTGAGGCTGCGCAACCTGCTGGTTCAATTAATACTCCCCGAATTTATTTAGGGGGGACAAATGCGTCAACCACTTCAATATTAAACTTTAATCACACCAACGCTGATTTTGTTCTGACCTCATACATAGACGGTAAAGGCCAGGTTAACCAGGTAGGTTCCGGGACAACCACATTATCCGGCGCGAATATCTATACCGGTAATACTTATATTAGCAACGGAAGTCTGCGCGCTGGCACGGTTGATACCTTCAGCCCAAACTCCGATTATATCGTCGACAGTGAAGGCCATCTCGATTTAAACACTTATTCGCAAACATTAAATACTCTGGCGCTGGCTGGAACAGCAACGTTGTCTTCGTATGAACAGGGTCACGAGTTCACGCCGACCACACTGACCATTAACGGCAACTATGCTGCCAATGATGGCCTGTTAGTCATGCATACTGTATTAGGCGATGATAATTCCGCAACGGATAAGCTCATCGTAAAAGGTGATACTTCCGGTAGTACCCGCGTCATGGTCAACAATGCGGGCGGTCTGGGCGCGGCTACTCTGGAAGGAATAAAAATTGTCGAGGTTGACGGCCTGTCAGAGGGCGTTTTCAGTAAAGAAGGTCGTATTGTTGCCGGTCCCTATGACTACAACGTGGTAAAAAGCGACAACCAGAACTGGTTTTTAACCAGTGAAATTCCCGCAGGACCGTATACTCCGGTACTACCCGTCATCCCGGATCCCGATCCTGAGCCCCCTGTAACACCAGAACCGCCAGTAACACCGGAGCCGCCTGTTACGCCATCTGTTCCACAACCAGAACGAAAACATCTGTATCGCCCGGAAATTGGTAGCTATCTGGCCAATATTCAGGCGGCAAATACGCTGTTTAATACCCGGCTGCATGACCGTCTGGGGGAAACACAATACACCGACCTGCTCACCGGCGAACAGAAAGCAACCAGTCTGTGGATGCGTAACATTGGCGGGCATAACCGCTTTAAAGATCGTTCGGATGAATTGAGCACCCAGAGCAATCGTTATGTTCTGCAACTTGGCGGCGATCTTGCGCAATGGAGCAGTAACGCACTCGATCGCTGGCATCTCGGCCTGATGGCTGGCTATGCCAACAGCAAGAGTCACACGCATTCCAGCCTGACCGGATACAGCTCACGTGGGCAAATC